>NZ_CP026606.1:685967-1028950 GCF_002945325.1 Methanococcus maripaludis | reverse complement strand
ATACCGGAAACGATTTTGCAATGACTCCAAAAACAGAGGCATTTTTAGAATACCTGGGGCTTGTTAAGTCAAAAAATATCGTTAGTAGTATTCCAGATTTTGGAAATTCTACGTTTGTAAATTCAAATTCGGAAGTTATTCCTGCAAGTTATGTTTACAGAGACGAAAATGGTGCATACCTTTACATTAATTCAAACGATGCGGCTGAAAAAGATACAACAATAGTATATGAAGCATCAATCAGTTCAAAAATCATTGATGATGGATACTACGAAATTAAACCTGGAAAATTATTTATTCCATACAATATCGACCTTGAAAATCAGGACATTGTTGATTTTATTGGAAAATATGTGGCACTTCAGGGTGAAACTTTTGCATATATCAATAAAGTTCCTTCAAATTACGATTCTGTTGTGATTAATGGAATTGTTGTACAAAATATTATTCCTGATGATAACGGGGAAAGTTCAATTTCTGTTGCAGATCGAAAAATAACCGTTGAAGTGCGGGATGAAGATACAATTAATAGAAAGCTAGCAGGTGTTAAGGCTGCTTCTGAAATTCTTGGAATTGGAACCACCTATATTACAACAGGTTCTGAAAATATTGATATAATAAAAGACAGTTCCATAACGGACGATGAAAAAGAAAGCCTTTTAAACAGCTATTGGTTTAAAAAACACTATTCTGATTATTATTCCCACATAAAATATAATAATTACGAAAATTACCCAAATACTCAAGATTTACTTGCAATGAGTTATTATCCATTAATATATATGGATAAAGCTCCCGAAACATTCCAAGATGACCCAACCGGAGGATACTATCCAGATACAATTTCATATACGGGTTCTGAAAGCCTCGGATACTGGAATGAAGGTGCAGGTTCTGAAAACAGTTATTACCACTACGATGGTGAAGACTACTGGAACGACGATGAAACAGTTACCCGCGATTACTGGTCAGTCAGTGGCGATTTTGCAAGTATGAGCGAAGAAATAGACTTTAACGATAGATACGAATACTTTGAACATTGGTACGTTAAAAATTACGCTTATGCAATGACTGGTGGTGCAAACGGCCTTTTATTATTCTCGAGTGATGACGATTTATTGGATGCGGTATTCAATAAATACAATAAGAATATTACTTGGAAATTGAACCTTGAAGGAATCGACTACGTGGTTATTCCTGATTATATCGGATACGATAAGATCGACGGAATTGCGGTTATTAAAATTCCTGGATTAAATAACAACGAAATAAATGGAATGCATTTTATTGATGAAATCTACATCGAACCACAAAATGAAGAATACGGAATTTACGTTGCAGACGTTTATGAATACAGTACTAATACACTATATGATTTGAATGACAATAATACTTGGATTTGTTCATTTGAAGAATACGCAAAATGGGCTGAAAACTATAAAACCAGCAGAATATATATTAAAAATGATACTGTATACGTAAATGCAGACGAAAACGCAAAAATAACGATTTATAAAGAAAATATAACTCGTGTAACAGGTACCTCAACCGAGTTATACGATGCAACTGGAAAGTTGATTATAGCAAAAGCACCAGATACAATTTCACTTAGTAACTAGGAAGTGGTAGTATGAGATTGGGATTTTACAACATACAAGGCGGAACTGGAAAAACGACCATTGCTGCAAATATTGGGTATTACCTGAGTGATAAAACCAAAACTGTTTACGTGGATTGCGATATTTACGCTGGTTGTGGGGCCCTGTTATTTGGATTTGAAGATAGCCCCCATACGTTAAATTCTTACCTTTCTGGAGCAAGCGCTTTAACAGATATAATACATCAGTTTGACGATCTTTCTGTGATTGTTGCAGATTCAACACCCAATTCATTCAATACAGAAATTAATCAAAAAAGAATGCTCGAATTAATCAGGGTTTTAAATGATAACTATGATATCGTGTTATTAGACCTTCCTCCAAACATTACTGAAGGAAATCTTTTATTTTCTTCTTTGAATTTAGAAGAAAAAGTAGTAAATAAGATGATTGTTGTTGCAGAAGACAGTATCCCTGGAATTGCAAATACCATGAAAACAAAAGAGCTTCTTTACGCAATAGATATCGATTGTATTGGTGTTATTGTAAACAAATTCAAAGATACTGTTGATTTCGACGAAGCACTTGATGACATTATTGCAATATTGCCATACGATAAAAAAGTGGAAAACCAGTGGATGGAAAACGTTCCTGCAGTTCAGATGAAATCAAAATTCAGTAAGGAATTAAGTTATTTAGCAGAAGATCTTGCTGAAGTCTACATCAAAAAAGACCTTGCCGCAGTTAGGGCTTTAAAAGTAGCAAAAGAATTAAAAGATATGACATCTAAAAGACAGGATGTTGAAGAAGACGAATTTTAAAAAATCAATTTATTACTTTTTTGGTGAATTTATGCTTACTAAAAGAATCATTCCCTGCCTTGATATCAAAGAAGGTAGAGTTGTTAAGGGAACAAATTTTGTAGAGTTAAGAGATGCAGGAGATCCGGTTGAGCTATCTAAAATTTACAACGAGCAGGGTGCTGACGAACTTGTATTTTTGGATATTACCGCATCTTTTGAAAAAAGAGACATTATTATTGACGTTGTAAAAAGAACTGCTGAACAAGTATTCATTCCATTAACTGTTGGTGGAGGCATAAAAACAGTTGATGACTTTAGAAAAATATTGAGAGCTGGCGCTGATAAAATTTCAATAAATACATCAGCAGTAAAAACTCCAGAATTGATAAAAGAAGCTTCTGAAATTTTTGGGACGCAGTGTGTTGTTGTTGCAATGGATGTAAAAAGAAAGTATATAACAGATTCTCAGGATGCAAATTTGAAGGATAAGAACATCTTTGAAACAAAACTTGGGTCCTGCTGGTTTGAAGTCTATATCTATGGTGGAAGAGAAGGAACGGGTATTGATGCAATAGAATGGGCTAAAAAGGTTGAATATTTAGGTGCTGGAGAAATTCTTTTAACTAGTATGGATGCAGATGGTACAAAAGATGGGTACGATTTAGTATTGACGAAAGCAATTTCTGAAAATACAAAACTTCCAATAATTGCAAGCGGAGGTTGTGGAAATGCAAACCACGTTGTCGATGCATTTACTGAAGGAAAAGCTGATGCTGCATTAATGGCAAGCATTTTACACTATAGAGAATGTACTGTTAATGACTTAAAAAAAGAAGTTGAAAAAAATAATATTCCTGTAAGATTTTAATTTTAAATTTTTTTGATAGTTTAAAATATCCTTTAATCTAAATATACAAATTAATATGCCTAAAATAAAAAGTGACTAACAGCGTCACATTGTTCCCACCAGATGGCAGTACTTAATGAATCGCAGGAGGGCTTAATTTCCGAGATCGGGATGGGATCGGATGTAACTCCTCCGCTATGACCGTTATATCAAAGTTTAAATTAAAAGTGCATCTATTGCCCCCGTATCTTTAAGTGTCCAGATGCCAATTTATCTCTTGAACTATTAGTACTAGCGGGCTGAACATCTCGGAAAACCTTGATGCGTACACCCCTAGCCTATCAAACCTGTCTTCTACAGATGTTCTCGTTCCCGAAGGAAACGGCTGTCTATTTTCAGGATGAATTTCGAGCTTAGATGCTTTCAGCTCTTATCTCTTGGCGCGTGGCTGCTCGGCAATGCCTTGTCAGACAACCGATCGACTAGAGGCGCCGACGGCCCGTTCCTCTCGTACTAGAGCCACCTTTCCCTCAGACAGCCAACACATCCAGCAGATAGCAACCAACCTGTCTCACGACGGTCTAAACCCAGCTCATGATCCCCTTTAATGGGCGAACAGCCCCACCCTTGGGTCCTGCTGCAGACCCAGGATGGGAAAAACCGACATCGAGGTAGCAAGCCGCGGGGTCGATATGGGCTCTTGCCCGCGACAACTCTGTTATCCCCGGGGTAGCTTTTTTGTCATCCCTGGCCCCCATCAGTGAGGCACAGGGGTTCGTTAGGCCCGGCTTTCGCCTCTTCGTTGCGTTTTGTTGGCAACAAAGTCAGGCTGGCTTTTGCCCTTACACTCAACAGCGGAGTCCTGACCCGCTTGAGCCAACCTTTGGGCCCTCCTGATGCATTTTTAGGAGGGTACCGCCCCAGCCAAACTGCCCACCTACCGGTGTCCCCTAAAAGGGTAAGGAACATGGTCATGAGAGGGTGGTGTCCCAGGGTCGCCTCCACCTTTCCTGGCGAAAAGGTTTCGATGGCTCCCACCTACACTGTACACTCACAACCATGCCCCAACGACAGGCTGCAGTAAAGCTCCACGGGGTCTTCGCTTCCCACTGGAAGTCTCCGGCCTTTGCGCCGGAATGGTAGGTTCACCGGATTCTAGTCGGGGACAGTGGAGGTCTCGTTACGCCATTCATGCAGGTCGGAACTTGCCCGACAAGGAATTTCGCTACCTTAAGAGGGTTATAGTTACCCCCGCCGTTTACTGGCGCTTCGCCCGGTTGAAACCGGGGTTCACGTACCAGCACTGGGCAGGCGTCGGCCTTAGTACACACCTTTTCAGGCTCGCTAAGACCTATGTTTGTATTAAACAGTCGGACCTCCCTGGTCACTGCGACCAGCGATCCCATATATAAACAAGATCACTGGCACTCCTTCTCCCGAAGTTACGGAGCCAATTTGCCGACTTCCCTCGACTAGATTCATCCGCTACGCCTTAGGATACTCACCTAGGGGCACCAGTGTCGGTTCTGGGTACGGACATCTAAAATCCTTGTTAGTTCCCTTTTCACGGGCTCCAGAGATCGGCCGAACCCTCCTAACGGAGAGCTCATCACTCTTTCATCCGGTTCTCGTTATTACAACTCTCCCCGGACTTATAAGCTTGAATGCCCAGACAAGAACACTCAGCCTACCCAGAAGCGTCGGAAACTAACCTAGTGTTGCCACGCGTATTTAGATGGCACAGGAATATTAACCTGTTTCCCTTTCCTCTCAAAGAAGTTAACTCGAGAGTTAGGACCGGCTTACCCACAGCTGAAAAACATTGCTGTGGAACCCTTGCCCCTTCGGCGGTGGGGATTCTCACCCCACTTATGCTGTTACTACTACCGGGATCTTCATTTCTACGAGGTCCACTCGACTTCACAGCCGAACTTCTGCCCTCGCAGAACGCCCCCCTACAGGATCACCTTTCGGTGCCCTTGGGTCTCGGCGGCCGATTTAGCCCCGTCCATTTTCGGGGCCCTTGATCTCGACAGGTGAGCTGTTACGCACTCGTTAAAGGATGGCTGCTTCTAAGCCAACCTCCCTGCTGTCTTAGACCAAGGACGCCCTTCGTGTTCACACTTAATCGGCACTTAGGGGCCTTAACCCAAGTCTCGGTTATTCCCGTCTCGGACATACAGCTTACCCGTATGCCCTCACTCGGAGCATGCGACGACGACAAGTTCGGAGTTTGACAAAACAGCGAGGAATTTCTTCCCCTAACCACCTTATCAGTGCTCTACCTTGCCGACTATCTAAACTCCGGCTGACCTGAGAGTCACTTCGGAGGGAACCAGCTATCTCCGGGCTCGATTGGCCTTTCACCCCTAGACCGAGGTCAGAAGAGTGCTTCGAACGGCAACAACTCTGCAGGCCTCCATCCCTCAGTTGAGGGACTTCACCTTGCCCCGGCCTAGATCGCCCGGTTTCGGGTCATATTGCTGTGACTCCGGGCCCTTAAGACCCCGTCCCTCAAGATTTTGCGGACTTGTTGGTTTCCCTACGCCTACGATCGTGAAGATCTTAAGCTCGCCACAACAATATACTCCCCGGCCCGTTTTTCGAAACGGACGACACAACCCTGGCTCTATACTTCGTACAGCCGTCTTGCGACGGTTTCCTTCAGTATAGTTGCCTTTGGGGCCGTGTCATACCATACCTATCTGGTTTCAGGCTCTTTTCACACCCGATTAAAGGTGCTTTTCAGCTTTCCCTCGCGGTACTAGTACACTATCGGTCTTGGAACGTATTTAGAGTTGGAAGTTGATGCCTCCCAAATTCCCGCGCGATATCCAACGCACGGTACTCAGGGACACTTCAAACCTGAATCGATTACGCTTACGGGACTTTCACCCTCTATAGTGTGACGTTCCAGTCAACTTCAGCTTTTCTCAACAGGCGAAAAGAAGGCCCTATAACACCACATCTCCCCGAAGGGATTCAGTTTGCTCTGATCCGCGTTCAATCGCCTCTAATAACGGAATCTCTATTGATTTCTCTTCCTGCGGGTACTAAGATGCTTCAATCCCCCGCGTTCCCAATCCTTAACGGATTACAAAGTAGGAAGTCCCATTCGGAAATCTCAGGTTCAATGACTGTATGCGTCTCGCCTGAGCTTATCGCAGCTTACCACGTCCTTCATCGGCGTTCCAAGCCAAGCCATTCCCCAGATAGGGTAATAGATAAATCTAGGCATCTGGATAACACCAGATACGGAGGCTTATGCACGACCTTCACTAAAAATCCGGTCCTCGGTCCATAATACTCGGTATTGTGGACTGAGCAACTAATAGCCTACAATCTTTTAGTGCCTAGTAGCAACCATTGTTCTTTTTTTAGGAGGTGATCCAGCCGCAGGTTCCCCTACGGCTACCTTGTTACGACTTCACCCCCCTCGCTGAGCCCAAGTTCGACCCTAGCCAAAGGCCAAGGCCTCACTTCAACCCAACTCGGGTGGTGTGACGGGCGGTGTGTGCAAGGAGCAGGGACACATTCACCGCAGTATTATGAACTGCGATTACTACGGATTCCAGCTTCACGTGGGCGAGTTACAGCCCACGATCCGAACTACGACTAGGTTTAGGAGATTTGCGTCCCTTTTCAGGGTTGCGGCCCATTGTCCTAGCCATTGTAGCCCGCGTGTAGCCCAGGAGATTCGGGGCATGCGGACCTATCGTTGCCCGCTCCTTCCTCTGACTTAGCGCCAGCGGTCCCCTATGAGTGCCTTTCTCCCTGAGGAAAAAGTAGCAACATAGGGCACGGGTCTCGCTCGTTACCTGACTTAACAGGACGCCTCGCGGTACGAGCTGACGATGGCCATGCACCACCTCTCAGCGCTTCAGGCAAGGTCGTCAACCTGGCCGTCATCATGCTGTCGCTCCTGGTGAGATGCCCGGCGTTGAATCCAATTAAACCGCAGGCTCCACCCGTTGTGGTGCTCCCCCGCCAATTCCTTTAAGTTTCAGTCTTGCGACCGTACTCCCCAGGCGGCGAACTTAACGGCTTCCCTTCGGCACTAGATGGGCACGGGGCCCACCTAACACCTAGTTCGCAAAGTTTACGGCCAGGACTACCCGGGTATCTAATCCGGTTCGCGCCCCTGGCTTTCGTCCCTCACCGTCGGACCCGTTCCAGACAAGTGCCTTCGCCATAGGTGGTCCTTCAAGGATCAACACATTTCACCGCTACCCCTGAAGTACCCTTGTCCTCTCCCGGTCCCAAGTCCAGCAGTATCCCTGCCAGTCCTGCGGTTAAGCCGCAGGATTTAAACAAGGACTTACTGGACCGGCTACGGACGCTTTAGGCCCAATAAAAGTGGCCACCACTCGGGCCGTCGGTGTTACCGCGGCTGCTGGCACCGAACTTGCCCAGCCCTTATTCCTCAAGCTGTTTACACTTGATAAAAGCCCATGCTGTGCATGAGCACTTGGGATCCCCCCGTCGCACTTTCGTGCATTGCGGAGGTTTCGCGCCTGCTGCGCCCCGTAGGGCCTGGGGCCGTGTCTCAGTCCCCATCTCCGGGCTTCCTCTCTCAAGGCCCGTACCGATCGTAGGCTTGGTGGGCCATTACCCCACCAACTACCTAATCGAGCGCAGTCCAATCCTCAGGCGCATATGCTTTCGAAAAAGAATCGTTCCAGACTGCTTTTTCTATGGGGTATTATCCTCAGTTTCCCAAGGTTATCCCCCACCTGAGGGTATGTTAACCACGTGTTAATGAGCCGTCCGCCATGGCCGAAACCATAGACTCGCATGGCTTAGTCGAATCCCAATAGCAGTGGCCTCCGGCGGGATCAACCGGAATTAGTAGCGTAAAAGAATTTTACGCCACCCTCTCGTGGAGTACGTCATTTTACATTAAAGGAAATGACATTTGGTTGCTATCTAGGTTTCACCTAGATTGTAGGCTTACATCGCACCTGAGTATTTCAATCAGATGTTCACTTCAATTGCATAATATGCAAGTGATATGGATAGTGTAATGTTTTTAGGTTTGAAACGATAGTATATAAAAAAAATTAATTTAAAAAGGGAAATCCAATAAAATATCCTTTAATCTAAATATACAAATTAATATGCCTAAAATAAAAAGTGACTAACAGCGTCACATTGTTCCCACCAGATGGCAGTACTTAATGAATCGCAGGAGGGCTTAATTTCCGAGATCGGGATGGGATCGGATGTAACTCCTCCGCTATGACCGTTATATCAAAGTTTAAATTAAAAGTGCATCTATTGCCCCCGTATCTTTAAGTGTCCAGATGCCAATTTATCTCTTGAACTATTAGTACTAGCGGGCTGAACATCTCGGAAAACCTTGATGCGTACACCCCTAGCCTATCAAACCTGTCTTCTACAGATGTTCTCGTTCCCGAAGGAAACGGCTGTCTATTTTCAGGATGAATTTCGAGCTTAGATGCTTTCAGCTCTTATCTCTTGGCGCGTGGCTGCTCGGCAATGCCTTGTCAGACAACCGATCGACTAGAGGCGCCGACGGCCCGTTCCTCTCGTACTAGAGCCACCTTTCCCTCAGACAGCCAACACATCCAGCAGATAGCAACCAACCTGTCTCACGACGGTCTAAACCCAGCTCATGATCCCCTTTAATGGGCGAACAGCCCCACCCTTGGGTCCTGCTGCAGACCCAGGATGGGAAAAACCGACATCGAGGTAGCAAGCCGCGGGGTCGATATGGGCTCTTGCCCGCGACAACTCTGTTATCCCCGGGGTAGCTTTTTTGTCATCCCTGGCCCCCATCAGTGAGGCACAGGGGTTCGTTAGGCCCGGCTTTCGCCTCTTCGTTGCGTTTTGTTGGCAACAAAGTCAGGCTGGCTTTTGCCCTTACACTCAACAGCGGAGTCCTGACCCGCTTGAGCCAACCTTTGGGCCCTCCTGATGCATTTTTAGGAGGGTACCGCCCCAGCCAAACTGCCCACCTACCGGTGTCCCCTAAAAGGGTAAGGAACATGGTCATGAGAGGGTGGTGTCCCAGGGTCGCCTCCACCTTTCCTGGCGAAAAGGTTTCGATGGCTCCCACCTACACTGTACACTCACAACCATGCCCCAACGACAGGCTGCAGTAAAGCTCCACGGGGTCTTCGCTTCCCACTGGAAGTCTCCGGCCTTTGCGCCGGAATGGTAGGTTCACCGGATTCTAGTCGGGGACAGTGGAGGTCTCGTTACGCCATTCATGCAGGTCGGAACTTGCCCGACAAGGAATTTCGCTACCTTAAGAGGGTTATAGTTACCCCCGCCGTTTACTGGCGCTTCGCCCGGTTGAAACCGGGGTTCACGTACCAGCACTGGGCAGGCGTCGGCCTTAGTACACACCTTTTCAGGCTCGCTAAGACCTATGTTTGTATTAAACAGTCGGACCTCCCTGGTCACTGCGACCAGCGATCCCATATATAAACAAGATCACTGGCACTCCTTCTCCCGAAGTTACGGAGCCAATTTGCCGACTTCCCTCGACTAGATTCATCCGCTACGCCTTAGGATACTCACCTAGGGGCACCAGTGTCGGTTCTGGGTACGGACATCTAAAATCCTTGTTAGTTCCCTTTTCACGGGCTCCAGAGATCGGCCGAACCCTCCTAACGGAGAGCTCATCACTCTTTCATCCGGTTCTCGTTATTACAACTCTCCCCGGACTTATAAGCTTGAATGCCCAGACAAGAACACTCAGCCTACCCAGAAGCGTCGGAAACTAACCTAGTGTTGCCACGCGTATTTAGATGGCACAGGAATATTAACCTGTTTCCCTTTCCTCTCAAAGAAGTTAACTCGAGAGTTAGGACCGGCTTACCCACAGCTGAAAAACATTGCTGTGGAACCCTTGCCCCTTCGGCGGTGGGGATTCTCACCCCACTTATGCTGTTACTACTACCGGGATCTTCATTTCTACGAGGTCCACTCGACTTCACAGCCGAACTTCTGCCCTCGCAGAACGCCCCCCTACAGGATCACCTTTCGGTGCCCTTGGGTCTCGGCGGCCGATTTAGCCCCGTCCATTTTCGGGGCCCTTGATCTCGACAGGTGAGCTGTTACGCACTCGTTAAAGGATGGCTGCTTCTAAGCCAACCTCCCTGCTGTCTTAGACCAAGGACGCCCTTCGTGTTCACACTTAATCGGCACTTAGGGGCCTTAACCCAAGTCTCGGTTATTCCCGTCTCGGACATACAGCTTACCCGTATGCCCTCACTCGGAGCATGCGACGACGACAAGTTCGGAGTTTGACAAAACAGCGAGGAATTTCTTCCCCTAACCACCTTATCAGTGCTCTACCTTGCCGACTATCTAAACTCCGGCTGACCTGAGAGTCACTTCGGAGGGAACCAGCTATCTCCGGGCTCGATTGGCCTTTCACCCCTAGACCGAGGTCAGAAGAGTGCTTCGAACGGCAACAACTCTGCAGGCCTCCATCCCTCAGTTGAGGGACTTCACCTTGCCCCGGCCTAGATCGCCCGGTTTCGGGTCATATTGCTGTGACTCCGGGCCCTTAAGACCCCGTCCCTCAAGATTTTGCGGACTTGTTGGTTTCCCTACGCCTACGATCGTGAAGATCTTAAGCTCGCCACAACAATATACTCCCCGGCCCGTTTTTCGAAACGGACGACACAACCCTGGCTCTATACTTCGTACAGCCGTCTTGCGACGGTTTCCTTCAGTATAGTTGCCTTTGGGGCCGTGTCATACCATACCTATCTGGTTTCAGGCTCTTTTCACACCCGATTAAAGGTGCTTTTCAGCTTTCCCTCGCGGTACTAGTACACTATCGGTCTTGGAACGTATTTAGAGTTGGAAGTTGATGCCTCCCAAATTCCCGCGCGATATCCAACGCACGGTACTCAGGGACACTTCAAACCTGAATCGATTACGCTTACGGGACTTTCACCCTCTATAGTGTGACGTTCCAGTCAACTTCAGCTTTTCTCAACAGGCGAAAAGAAGGCCCTATAACACCACATCTCCCCGAAGGGATTCAGTTTGCTCTGATCCGCGTTCAATCGCCTCTAATAACGGAATCTCTATTGATTTCTCTTCCTGCGGGTACTAAGATGCTTCAATCCCCCGCGTTCCCAATCCTTAACGGATTACAAAGTAGGAAGTCCCATTCGGAAATCTCAGGTTCAATGACTGTATGCGTCTCGCCTGAGCTTATCGCAGCTTACCACGTCCTTCATCGGCGTTCCAAGCCAAGCCATTCCCCAGATAGGGTAATAGATAAATCTAGGCATCTGGATAACACCAGATACGGAGGCTTATGCACGACCTTCACTAAAAATCCGGTCCTCGGTCCATAATACTCGGTATTGTGGACTGAGCAACTAATAGCCTACAATCTTTTAGTGCCTAGTAGCAACCATTGTTCTTTTTTTAGGAGGTGATCCAGCCGCAGGTTCCCCTACGGCTACCTTGTTACGACTTCACCCCCCTCGCTGAGCCCAAGTTCGACCCTAGCCAAAGGCCAAGGCCTCACTTCAACCCAACTCGGGTGGTGTGACGGGCGGTGTGTGCAAGGAGCAGGGACACATTCACCGCAGTATTATGAACTGCGATTACTACGGATTCCAGCTTCACGTGGGCGAGTTACAGCCCACGATCCGAACTACGACTAGGTTTAGGAGATTTGCGTCCCTTTTCAGGGTTGCGGCCCATTGTCCTAGCCATTGTAGCCCGCGTGTAGCCCAGGAGATTCGGGGCATGCGGACCTATCGTTGCCCGCTCCTTCCTCTGACTTAGCGCCAGCGGTCCCCTATGAGTGCCTTTCTCCCTGAGGAAAAAGTAGCAACATAGGGCACGGGTCTCGCTCGTTACCTGACTTAACAGGACGCCTCGCGGTACGAGCTGACGATGGCCATGCACCACCTCTCAGCGCTTCAGGCAAGGTCGTCAACCTGGCCGTCATCATGCTGTCGCTCCTGGTGAGATGCCCGGCGTTGAATCCAATTAAACCGCAGGCTCCACCCGTTGTGGTGCTCCCCCGCCAATTCCTTTAAGTTTCAGTCTTGCGACCGTACTCCCCAGGCGGCGAACTTAACGGCTTCCCTTCGGCACTAGATGGGCACGGGGCCCACCTAACACCTAGTTCGCAAAGTTTACGGCCAGGACTACCCGGGTATCTAATCCGGTTCGCGCCCCTGGCTTTCGTCCCTCACCGTCGGACCCGTTCCAGACAAGTGCCTTCGCCATAGGTGGTCCTTCAAGGATCAACACATTTCACCGCTACCCCTGAAGTACCCTTGTCCTCTCCCGGTCCCAAGTCCAGCAGTATCCCTGCCAGTCCTGCGGTTAAGCCGCAGGATTTAAACAAGGACTTACTGGACCGGCTACGGACGCTTTAGGCCCAATAAAAGTGGCCACCACTCGGGCCGTCGGTGTTACCGCGGCTGCTGGCACCGAACTTGCCCAGCCCTTATTCCTCAAGCTGTTTACACTTGATAAAAGCCCATGCTGTGCATGAGCACTTGGGATCCCCCCGTCGCACTTTCGTGCATTGCGGAGGTTTCGCGCCTGCTGCGCCCCGTAGGGCCTGGGGCCGTGTCTCAGTCCCCATCTCCGGGCTTCCTCTCTCAAGGCCCGTACCGATCGTAGGCTTGGTGGGCCATTACCCCACCAACTACCTAATCGAGCGCAGTCCAATCCTCAGGCGCATATGCTTTCGAAAAAGAATCGTTCCAGACTGCTTTTTCTATGGGGTATTATCCTCAGTTTCCCAAGGTTATCCCCCACCTGAGGGTATGTTAACCACGTGTTAATGAGCCGTCCGCCATGGCCGAAACCATAGACTCGCATGGCTTAGTCGAATCCCAATAGCAGTGGCCTCCGGCGGGATCAACCGGAATTAGTAGCGTAAAAGAATTTTACGCCACCCTCTCGTGGAGTACGTCATTTTACATTAAAGGAAATGACATTTGGTTGCTATCTAGGTTTCACCTAGATTGTAGGCTTACATCGCACCTGAGTATTTCAATCAGATGTTCACTTCAATTGCATAATATGCAAGTGATATGGATAGTGTAATGTTTTTAGGTTTGAAACGATAGTATATATTGTACACTATGAGATATTAGAATTGAGGTGATTCTATGACTCTTGACCGCAATGGTAAACTCATAGAAATCGGTTCCTATGTAAGATATATTAACACAGGAACTCATGGAACCGTCAAAGCAATTGAACCAAAAAATGATGAAGAATGGGTTCTTTTAGAAAATGACATATATTACAGACCCGAACTTCTTGAACTTGTTGAAAGAAGAAAAATCGAAAAAAAAGAATCGGAAGAAGAATTAATCGAAAGAATAACTAATGAAGATATTGATCTTGAAGCCGCTGAAAACGGATGCGGATGTTCAGGGGCAG
The DNA here is from genome assembly GCF_002945325.1 of Methanococcus maripaludis. Classification (NCBI taxonomy): domain Archaea; kingdom Methanobacteriati; phylum Methanobacteriota; class Methanococci; order Methanococcales; family Methanococcaceae; genus Methanococcus; species Methanococcus maripaludis. Next base: position 1,015,295 of record NZ_CP026606.1, on the reverse strand, counting down.
GTTAATTAGTATAATTTACGTATCAAGGTGCAGTTATGGATAGTCTTTTGGAATTAAACCGGGTAAATACAGCAAGAGAAATAATAAGAAAAAAAATACAAAATACTGGAAGAAACAGTATTTATGATTTAACGGGTCTTTGTGGCGGATTTGAAATCTGTGAAGAAAACCTAAAATTAATAGAAACATATGTTGGGCCAGCAATATTTTCAGAAAAACTAAATAATGCTGGTTTAAGCCATTTATCAGGAAATTCCAAAATTCATAATGCAGTATGTTTTAACAGGACTTCTTCGGCAATATTGTCCACAATAATGACCATTTCAAAGTCTTTCGAAAAACTGGTGCATTATGTTCCTGAAAAACCTGCACACCCCTCAATTCCACGGAGTTGCAAAATATTTGGAATGGAATACTTTGAAAGTGATTCTTTAGAAGAAATTCTCTCAAAAATTGATGAAAATTCATTTACGGTAATAACTGGAGCTACCATGGATCACAAAGTAGTTTCTGAAGAAATTGCAGGAAAAATAATAGCTTACGCAAAATCTAAAAATTCTCCAGTATTTTTTGATGATGCTTCAGGAGCACGCTTGAGACAATTGTACGGAGAATCACCAGCTCTTGAAATGGGTGCAGATTTAGTTGTAACCAGCATGGACAAATTAATGGAAGGCCCAAGAGCAGGCCTTCTTGCAGGGAATAAAAACTTAGTTGACCAGATATATTCTGAAGGTTTAAAATTTGGACTTGAAGCGCAGGCCCCAATAATGGCCGCAGTTGTAACTGCTCTTGAAAGTTTTGATCTAAATAATTTAAAAAATGCATTTGAACGTGCAGAAAAAGTTGATTTATCAGTACTTGAAACTGAAAAAGTTGAGTATAAAAAAACTCCAACCGGATTTATAATAAAAAATCCATCAGAAGAAAAATTAATTGAAACTGCACTAAAATTGCTTGAAAATTACGGAATAGTTACAATCACTGCGGCAGGTATGCCTGGTGCAAGTAAAAACATAAGAATAGATTTCTGTTCAAAAGATGCAGAACGAATTTCTGATGAATACGTAATAAATGCGGTTTTAAATTCTTTAAAATAAAGTACTAAAAAAATAAAATAACTTTTTTAAAATTTTTAAATTAATTCTTTTAAGTCTTCGGGCCTGTGTAGTTCTCCACCGATTTTTCCACAACCAACTACTTCGCATTTTGCATATTTCATAACTTCTCCAGAAATCTGCCCTAAATTCATTTCTGGAACGATAATTTTTGAGGCTTTTAATCCTGCTATCAATTTATCAGGAAATGGAAATACAGTTTTTAACCTGATGTATCCAACATCTTGTCCTTGTTCCCTTAGAGTTTCAACCGTGTGTTTTACAGTTCTTGAAGGAGTTCCGTAGCAGATAAACATTGTTTCACTGTCCATATACTTTCCTTCGTATAATACAATGTCATCTTTATTTTCCAAAATTTTGTTGCAGATTCTTCTAACCAGTTTATCGTGTGTTTCTGCTGAAACGTCAGGGTACCCATTTTCCCCATGAGTTAATCCTGTTACGTGGATATTATATCCTTCACCAAATGTGGGCATTGGTGGAACTTCTTTGCCAAACGGATATGGTTTGGTACATGGTTTTTCTTCCGGTTTTTCACGGTTTAATATTTCAATATCATCGTGTAAAACTACTTTTTCTCTCATGTGTCCTAAAATCTCATCTGCCATAACAAAAACAGGTATTCTGTATTTTTCTGCATAATTAAAAGCAAGTATTGTAAAATCATACATTTCCTGAACTGATGAAGGACAGAGTGCTATCGGTTCATAGTCCCCGTGACTTCCCCACCTTACCTGCATCATGTCTCCTTGAGCTGCTGCAGTTGGCTGTCCTGTTGAAGGGCCACCTCTTTGGACATTTACTAAAACGCAAGGTGTTTCAGTCATGTAAGCGTAGCCGATATTTTCAAGCATTAAACTCATTCCCGGGCCACTTGTTGCTGTCATTGACTTTGTACCTGCCCAGCTTGCACCGATTATTGATGCGATACTTGCAATTTCATCCTCCATTTGTGAATAAAACCCGCCAATCTTTGGAAGTCTTTTTGCCATTCCTTCTGCAATCTCAGTTGAAGGGGTAATTGGATACCCTCCAAAAAATTTACATCCTGCTTTTATTGCACCTTCAACGCATGCCATGTTTCCCTGCATGAAGTTAACTTTTGTCATGAAATCACCGAAAAATCCGTAAATTATTGAAAAATCCATTAAATATTTTCGCTATTTATATCTCCAATAACATAATTATATAACTTATCCATGTCTTTATCGATTCCGTACTTTTTAAAGTACCGGAGCAGATTTTCAATATCCCTTTTTAGATAAAATTCTTCATCGTATTCTACTTCTTCAAATGGTAATTTATCCAATTTTCCTTTTTTTCCGACTTCGATTGCTTGAGGCCAGTCGATAATTACAAAATCGCCTTCCGAATCAATCAATATATTAAATTCACTTAAATCCCCGTGAATAATTCCTAAATCGTATGTTTTTTTAACTTCTGCCATTAACTTCCAGAAAAATTCTTCGGGATCCACATTTATTTCAGGAAGATTAACACGCTTTAATTCTTCCCCGTGTAGTTTTCCCATTATTATTGCGTGCCGGTTCTGTTCAATTGGTTCAGGAACTTTTACAACTGGAAAAAGCATGTTTAAAACTTCAAATTCTCTTGCAGCGGTGAGCCTTGAAGCGTAAAGCCAGCTGATATGCCTTTTATTTGCAAGGTACTCTCGGTATCTTTTTCCCATTGAGAAACATGTTCTTCCAAGCTGGTGGAATTTCAAAACAGCTTCACGGTGATTCGTGAGCAGAACGTGATAAACATCGCCTTCTTTTCCAACCCCAACTTTTCCACCAATTCCTGCAATTAATTCCTTTTTTATAAATGCATTCATCGCTAATGCATCATACCCCCAGTGGGAAAGCCTGTATCCGTAATTAGACTTGTTGGTAAACTTAAATTTATTCAATCTTCCAAGCCTGAAAACTATTTCTTTTTCATGAAATCCCGTTTTTCGCCTTAAATCTTGAATAGGTACCCATTCGTGATTTTTCATTGAAATTTCAATTATTTTTAACAATTTCCAGTCGTTATCTTCCATTTCCGCTATTGAATTTAAAACTTTTTCGATTTTTTCACGCTTTTATTTTTTAATAGTATTTTTCTATGGTGCTATAAAATTTTAATTATTGTCTTGTTTTGAAATTTTTTCTATTAGTTGTTCTCTTAAACTGTCTGCACATTTTATTTTTTCAGAATTATCTATATTTTCAACAATATCGCCAATTCCAAAGATTTGTTCAAATTTCCCGTTTGAAATCTTCCAAATTTCTGAAATATCTAATAAAATCGTATCTATTGTTTTTTCAATCGTTTTTTCGCATATCAAATCTAAAATTATTCCGTATATTTTCACTATTTCTATTAAATACTCGTTTAAACTTTCATTTTCTTCATTTGCTTTGGAAATTAATTTTACGAAATTTTTCAGTGTTTTTGAAAGATTGCAGACAATTTCAGATACAAATTCTGTATTTTCATTTGTTTTTATAAATTCAATAACGGGTTTTGAAAAATTATTCAGTGCATCCAAAATTAAAGTTCCAGCAGCTTCATTTTTTAATATGTCCCTTGAATTTAATTTATCCAAAATTAGTTCAAAAATTTTTAAAATTTCGGAAAACATCATAATTTTGAACGTTACCTGTTTTGATATTATTTTTTCGTTGTGTTTAGGCTTTGAAAGTATGAATTTTATGATATTTCCAAGTTTTTCAAACACAATATGGATTAACTCTTTTTCGTCTGATTTGTCTATCTTTAATTCGTATTCTTGAGCATACAAAAGTCCGATTTTTTTAATTCCGTTTAGCGCCCTTAAAGATAAGTCATAATTTCTATTTAGTTCAAATTTCGAAATTTTTTCAAGTGAAATTATTGCTTCCCTTGAGATTGAAAATGAAGTCCCGTATGCAGTCAGTCCCAAATTTTTAAGGTTGTCTATGTAGCTTTCAAAAAATTTTTTATTTTTAAATTTACCTTTTTTCGCTAAAACTGAGTAATTTGCACCAAGAAGGATTATCCCGTTTCTTGCAGTCATGTAGTGATCAGATTTTAAACTTTTTCCAATTATATAGTAAACTGTTCTCAGTGTGTTTTTTGGAATATTCCTTGCAGATTTGTAATCTTTGTTTTCTGAATCCAGTGAACGGTAATTTTTTATTTCGTCTTTTGAAATGGAATTTATTAAAGCATCTATAACATTTTCGGGCTTTAACCCATTAATCGTGTTCTTCATGTAGGGTAAAAGTATCAAAAAGTCAAAATAGACAAAAAAGAACAAAATACCAATTAAAATATGATATGATATCTCGTATCCTCCAATAAATACCGGAATTCTTGCTGTTGGCATAAACCCGAGTATCAAAACTTCGTAACTCATAGAAACGATATAAGCTATTATAAATCCCCAAAACGTCTTGTTAAGTAAAAGATGCGTAATTCTCGTTGAATACTGCTGGCTTACCATCTGGATTGCAACAATTGAAATCGATGCAACAATTCCAACAATCGCCCCTTGTGTTTGTGGCAGCGTGCTTAAAATATACCTTAAATTTTCATCAAAACCAGTACCCCATGCAAAATAAAATAGGGAATAATAAGCGAGTAATGCAGAAATTGCTGCAATTATCAGTACTTGGAACCATTCTTTTGATAAAAAATAATCCATAACATAAGCGCAGTTTTTACAAATCTTCGAGAGCATCGTGACCACACAGTTTCTTTTAAGTAAATATGTTAATTAATTATAAATAAAAATATATAGATTAAATACATATCAATTCAAGAATCAATTCGGCATATTTGGTTCAAAATATAGGCATGGTGAATATATGAAATTTGGATGGATAAAAACAACAGGAAATGACCTTGAAGAGAGAATGGAATCGGTAAAAGATGCTCTTGAGAGTTCAATTCCAGGAATCATTGCAGAAAAGGAAGAAATAAGTTCTGTAAGAGAACTTGGAAATATAAAAATTGTTTCTGATAATCTCGATGCAGATATCGTTTTAATTAATAAAGGGGAAGATTTAGAGATTTTAAAATCTGCAAAACTCTCCGGAAAAGAAACCGGTGTTTACGTTGTAATAAACACCAAAGAAGATGAAGTCTACGCTACAGACGTAAGCAAACTCGATTTTGTCGATTACATTGTTTTAGAAGGAAGCGACTGGACAATTATTCCTCTTGAAAACATCATTGCAGATTTATTCAGCGAAGAAATAAAAATCGTTTCAGTTGTAACAAACGTAAAAGACGCGGAAGCTGCATACGAAATTTTAGAAAAAGGAGTTGACGGCGTAGTTTTAATTCCAAAAGGTATTAACGAAGTAAAAGACTTCTCAAAATTAATTGAAAGAATGAACTCTGAAAGCGTAAAACTCGAATACGCAACAGTTACAAAAATTGAACCTGTTGGAAGTGGGGACCGAGTCTGTATTGACACATGTTCCATGATGGAAATGGGAGAAGGAATGTTAATTGGATCCTACTCCCGAGGGATGTTTTTAGTTCATTCAGAAACTGTTGAAAACCCGTATGTCGCTACACGACCATTTAGGGTAAATGCCGGACCTGTTCATGCCTATATCTTGTGCCCTGAAAACAAAACTAAATATTTAAGCGATTTAAAAGCAGGCGATAAAGTTTTAGTCGTTAGTAAAAACGGTGAAACGAGAGAAGCCATTATCGGACGCGTAAAAATCGAAAAAAGACCGTTATTCCTTGTTGAAGCAGAATACAACGGGGAAAATTTAAGAACAATCCTCCAAAACGCAGAAACTATCCGTTTAGTTGGAGAAGATGGAAAACCAGTTTCAGTTGTTGATTTAAAAGTTGGAACCAAAGTATTGATAAAACCCGATGAAAATGCGCGGCACTTTGGAATGGCAATTAAAGAAACAATTATAGAAAAATAATTTTTATTTTTAATTTTTTAATTTAAAAAAAATAATAAACAAGAAAATGATTGTTATCGATTTTTAAAGTTTTATAAATCTTTTAAGGTAAATTTTGTAAGCCACGTGTGACATTATAGCCAAAAATGCCGCATAAGCTCCCAAAGTTACCATTATTATTTGTTCCATATTTTCACCGTATCTAACTGTCCATTTGAGGACTATTTAGGTACTTCTTTTGCAGATATAAACCTATTTGTGATAATTTTCGTTTTTTATAATATTATTGGAAAAATCTGCCCAATTAACTTGAACAAAAAAGCCCAAAATTACCTAAATTATTAAATAAATGAAAAATCATAACCGATATGATTATAATTAAGAGTTATAGAGGGCCCATGATGCAGATAAAACTTGGAGAAATTGAGTCTAAACTGAATAAAATTATCGAAGAAGAAGGTGCAGCTTACTTCGTACTTATAGACCCTGATGAAAAGAACTATCGGGAAATTGCAAATCACGTCAAAGATTATGCTGATGCGATAATTATCGGGGGAAGTATCGGAATAATAAACCTCGATGAAGTTACAAAAGACATTAAGGAAATCACAGGACTTCCAATAATATTATTCCCTGGAAATGTTGATGGCGTCACAAAAGAAGCAGATGCGGTATTTTTTATGAGCCTCATGAACTCGAAAAACACGTACTGGAACATGACCGCACCAACTCTGGGCGCCCTTACAATTAAAAAATACGGACTTGAAACACTTCCTATGGCATATCTTGGAATTGAACCAATAAGCAGGACTGCTGTTGGATTTGTCGGGGAAGTAAATGAAATTCCGCAGAAAAAACCAGAAATTGCAGGACTTTACAGTCTTTCAGCATCATACTTTGGAATGAGATGGGCATATCTTGAAGCAGGAAGCGGTGCAGAATACCCTGTAAGCAATGAAATGGTTGGAATTTCCAAAAAATTAAGTGGAATAAACATTATTGTCGGCGGAGGAATAAGAACTCCCGAAGTAGCTTATGAAAAAGTCATGAGCGGTGCAGACGTAATTGTAACTGGAACCCTGACTGAAAAAGACCCGCAAGCTGTTGTAGAAATGAAAAAAGCAATTAAAAAGGCAGGACTTGATAAATTAAAAATGCTGTCTAAAAAATAAAATAAAATAAAATAAAATAAAATAAAATAAAATAAAAATTAATTTATTTCGATTTTTCCCTGATTCCATTCAATCATGTGTTGTTCTCTTTTTGATAAATCCTGTATCGGAATAATTCCAGGTGTAGGCTTGATACCCATTCTTTTCTGGAAATCAGTCTGTTCCTGAAATGTACCACTGTTTATCATCCTTACCCCATGATAATTATCATACCCGTTGATGTGGATGTGTCCAGTGTGGAAAATATCAGGTTCGGTATGTATTGCAAGATAATCAACGTGTTCTGGAGCTATCGGACATCTTCCACCATAAGTCGGGCATAAATGCCTTCTTTTTAAAAGTTCAGTCATGATTGAAGGAGGATTTGTATACTGGGCTGATGAAATCTGGCCGATAATGTCATCAAAACTTCTGCCGTGATACATCAACAAATCAAGGCCATGCATATTTACTACACCAGGGTTTCCAACAAATGTAACATTTTCTTTTGGAAATAGGCTCGTTATCGATTCATCAAATGTAGGCTGCGGTTCCGCAGGTCTTAACGCATCGTGGTTACCAGGACAGATTATAAATTTTATATGTTCTGGAACCTGCTCTAAATAAGCTGCAACTTCAGCATACTGTGAAATTATATCTACATCATAAAGATCGTACTCTTGACCAGGGTAAATTCCAACACCATCTACTAAATCCCCTGCAATTGAAATGTATTTTAATCTGCTTACTATTTTTTCTTCTAAACCGTTATTTACTTCGCCATTTAAAAACCGGATAAATTTTGCGAAGACCTTATTTAAAAATTCACGGCTTCCTACGTGAACATCTGACAAAAATGCAGTGTATATCTTTTCGTCGGTTGTTTTTGTGGGTTTTGGAGTAATATCTGGCCTAAATGCCCGATCTACAAACATCAAGTCTCCCTTATCGTTTATAGTTCCTTCAAAACCGATAACTTCATCTAAAAGAACGTCTGAGGGAAGGTCTCCTTTTTCCATTTTATCTTTCATCAAAAGTACCCTAAAAGTTCCGTTTTCATCTTCTAATTCAACCATTTTGTGTCCGTTTTTGGTGGAATTCACATCTGAAACGATCCCTGCAATAAACACTTCATTTTCTTTTTTTCGCCTAAAAAGCTGGTTTAAAGGGTATGCTTTCTTTTGATTTTTCAATTCAATTATTTTTCTTAGAGTACTACACCTATCCTTAAAATATTTTACAAAGTCATCTAGTGTTCCTTCACATGTTGATTTTCCTGTAACATCATATTCATCGTAAACGTGTATTTGTGCTTCGATATCTTTTGCGTAGTAGTTTATCTTGTTATTAACGCTTTCTCGAATAGATCTTATTTCTAAAAGTCTTTCTTTTCGCTCTTCTTCTAATTTTTTATGTATTTCATCAAGTTCCGGCTCCTCTTCTTCAATATCCTCAAAATCTAAATCGTAAGCCTTATTTTCCATTTTAGGCTTAAAAATTTCTTCATTTTCAAGTTTAACTTCACCAATTGGCTCAAAATCATCTTTTTCTAAAATTTTTTCTTCAGATGCCACTTCGTTTGATGTGTAGTATGCTAAAAAATCGAATTTTCCGTATTCTTCAAAAATATTTTTTAAATTAGTTCCCAAAAATATGTTTAAAAAATGCGAATCAAGAAGAATAAAATCGTCTTTTTTGCTTTTAAATTCTTTTATTTTATTAAATAAATCTGAAAAATCATTGCTGTCAAGATTTTGAAGTCTCGAATAGCTTTCAGGAGCTAAAAGTACCTGAATGTTTAAAAAGTCGTTTATCATAATTTCACGGTTATTCTGATTTTTTTACATGTCTGTTAATGTTGTGGCATAAGTAATCGAGAGGATGAATTATATCTTTCCTTGAACAGGTTGAATCAGGCCTGCAGTAATATCCAAGACCTTTTCCACCATCATCACGCCAGTTTTTGCAGTACTCGCAGTGCGTTATGTGGTTTGCAACTTTGTACCCAATATTATGACTTATGTAGTATTTAGTTTTTTCAACATCAAAATCCCCAACAGATTTAAAAATATTTATTATTTCATCTAAAAAACGTTCAATTTGCTCTTCTGTTGCGATATCCTGTGCACTTCTATTTGTAATCGTTCCTTCTTCGATCGGCCTTAAATTAGGATCAAATTGGGATACAAATCTATAAACAACAAAACTACGCCTTGCATAGTGCGATGGAGATCCCCCTGACAAAATATCGTTTAAAATTTCTCTCATGCATGGCGGATGCCAGTCTTCAGGAATTTCTCCAGAGTATTCTTTAGTAATTACTTTAATTCCGCTTTCGATGTTGTAGTCTATCTTAATTCCGTCAAATGCTTCTTCTGATTTTTTCACGAGTAAATCCTTTATTTCTTTGTGCATTTGTGCATTTCGAACCATATCTACGTAATTTTTAATTTTTAACCTTATTTTTTCGAAATTATAAATTGACTGCCTTTTTTTATTCAATAAAACTACATTTCCTTCGAGAATCATTCTTTCAAGGTGTAAGTCGTTATTTCTCGAATTTGCTGCAACATCGATGAACTCCCAAATATTTACCCGTGAATCGCCTTCTTCAAGCGGTACTTTTTCTGCATATTCTTCTGCAAGTTTTTTAATGTAAATATTGTGATTTTTAGAGTTTGCTGCAAGTATAAGTGTTAAATAATCTATTTTATCAGGGAATAACTCGGTATCTCCAACACCATATACCCTCAATCTTTCCTGATAATCCCTTAAATAATCTAAATATTTTTTTTCGTCCCTTTCATCCACAGCTTCTTCGCCATTTTTTTCTGAAACTTCAGGGTTTTTATTCCAAAATAATAGTTCCAATCTATTTTTAATCAGAATAAGGTTTGAACTATCATTTATTTCGTCAATCAAATTCAAATCTTTGATACTATCCATATTGTCTAAAAACACTAAAATCACAAGATAATATTTTATAAGTTATTCGTTCATTTTGTAGAGAAAAACTGCAACTTCGCCAATTGCACCAATATTATTTTCTAAAATATGCATTCCAGTTCCTTTTTCCAGTTCCTTTTTTGAAAAGCCTGATGAATTTCCTGAAAAAATTACCAAATCCCTCTTTCCAATAGATTTAAAGTCAATTTTTTCTTCTGCAATTTTACTGTCGGATATTAATATTACTCGTTCAGGGTTTAAAATCTCGACTGCATCATCGATGTCTTCGAGAAACATTAGATTTTTATTCAGTTTTATAGCCATTTTTTGAGCGATAGGAATTCCATTCTGAGCTGCTGAACCCGTTGCCCTTGTAAATATTACGGAGTCGATCCCCATTCCAAAAACCGTTTTTGTAAATTCTTCTATCTGTTTTGAACTAAAAGTGTTGTGAAGTGCGATAAACATGAAATCACCTTTTTTATTCTTTATTTTTAATTTTGAAAATTTTTACCTATTAAAATATTTTTTAACTTCTTTTGCAATTGCTAATGATAAGGATGGTGGAACGCTTTCTCCAACTTGATTGTACTGGGCAGTAATTCCTCCTGCAAAAATATGGGTGTCCGGATAACTCATGAGCCTTGCCTGTTCCCGAACTGTTAAAAGTCTATCCTCATCAGGATGAATAAATCTCCTTTTTCCCATCACGGTTTCAGAGTTTCCTTCCATTGAAAGCCTTATGTAATTGTCTAAAACTCCGCCACAGGCCTTAAACTTAACTGCGGAACCTCCAATTTTAATTTTATGAATGCCTTTCGCAATCTTTTCTGGAAGGGGATATTTTTCATTATTCAATGCATTTCTATCGATATTTGATAAAGCAGTTTTTACATCCACATTATCAGTTTTTTCGAGATTTAGGGGAATATTTGAAATAATTACCCGTTTTCTAAAGGAAGGATTTCCGTAATTTTCAGAATCAAAAACATGAAAGTACAATTCGTCGTATCCTGCTCTTGAAAACTCTTTTTCGATATTTTCCCTAGTTTCGTAGTTTAAAATCCCCGGAACATTTTCCATTACAAAAACTTCTGGAGAAATATCTCCAACAATTCTAATATAATCTAAAACCAGCCTTCCAACAGGATCTCGATAAAGCCTGTTAAATGGACTCCTTTCACGATTTGGATTTGCACCGGTGTATCCTTCACAAGGCGGTCCGCCTATAACCACATCGATTTTTGAATAAGACGTATCTTTAATTTTATTCGTTATGTATTTTGAATTTATTTCCCGTATATCCTCATTAATTACAACAGGATTTAAATTTTCATAATTATTTGATTTTTTAAATTCTTCAATATCATCTTGAACTAAAAAATCTTCGAGTTTAAAATAGACATCTTTTTCTAAAATATCGTTTAATTTTTTTTCAAAAACCATTCCATTATAATTTAAAGCATACGAATTTGCCGCGTTTTCATCCAATTCAATTGCCAAAAGTGGTTTAAATCCCATTTCGACAAATCCTCTCGAAAAACCGCCGCATCCACAGAATAAATCTATAAAATTCATTTTCCCACGTAAAAATAAGTGTTGATAACCATATAATTGTGATTACCTATAAAAATACATGGTGCTTAAATGAATCGTTCAAATCATACAAAAAATTCAGAACTTGGAAAAATTTTAGAAGGGTTGGAAATTAAAAAACTCCTTGACTCTTCAAAAAATATTGCGGTTATTGGAATTTCAAAAAATAGCGAAAAACCGAGTTACTTCGTTTCAAAATATTTGATAGAATCGGGATTTAATGTTTATTTTGTAAATCCAAACTATTCGGGAGAAAAAATACTAAATCATGTTGTATATTCAAATATTTCTGAAATAAAAGAAAGAATAGACATCGTATCGATATTTGTAAACCCGTCAAGGACCATTGCTATTGCCAAAGATGCTGTTAAGGTAGGATTTAAAACATTTTGGTTTCAGCTTGAAACTTCGAATAAAGAAACAGTGAATTATGTTTTGAAAAACGGTTTTGATGTTGTTTTGGAAAAGTGCATCATGACTAAAAATCAAAAATTTTTATAGTTTAAGGAAATAGTTAGTTTAATTTAAAAAAGGTGACTTTGATGAACATTTTAAGAAGGGGAAGACTTGGAAGCAACGTCAAGGAAGACGTGATGAAATTCACTACAAGCCTTGAATTTGATAAAGAAATCTTTGAAAGTGATATTTTATGCGACATTGCGCATACAACGATGCTTGTTGAACAGAACGTGATTTCAGAAGAAAACGGTAAAAAAATAATTGCAGAACTTAAAAAAATAGCGAAAAAAGGCATGGAAAATCTTGATCTTGACCCATCACTCGATGACATTCACATGGTAATTGAAAGTGAATTAATAAAGGAACTTGGTGAAGATGTTGCTGGAAGAATGCATACTGGAAGGAGCCGAAATGACGAAGTTGCAACTGATTTAAGGCTTTCTTTGAGGAAAAAAGTTCTTGAAATAATTGGCCATTTGATTACAATGGAAAAAAATATGCTCGCGGTTTCAAATGCACATAAAGACACGTTAACTGTTGGATACACGCATTTGCAGCAGGCGCAACCTGTAACTTTTGGACATCAAATTTTGAGCCATGTTTCAGCGATTGAAAGAGATATTTCAAGGTTTTTTGACACATACAATAGAATAAATATCTCCCCACTAGGATGCGGTGCAATGGCCACAACAGGATTTAACCTGAACAGAAAAAGAACAAAAGATCTTCTTGGATTTTACGGAATAATTGAAAATTCAATGGATGGTGTGTCTTCAAGAGATTTCATCGTTGAAACAATGGCAAACATATCGATGCTTGGAACAAACCTCTCAAAAATATGTGAAGAACTCGTCGTGTTTTCAAGTGCAGAATTTAACACCATTGAAATTGCAAACGAATACACCTCCACCTCTTCAATTATGCCTCAGAAAAAAAACCCCGATGTTGCAGAAATTACAAGAGCAAAACTTTCAACGTTAAATGGGGAACTTGTAACGGTTTTAACAATTATGAAAGCGCTTCCAAATACATACAATAGGGATTTACAGGAAATCAGTCCGCACCTTTGGAAAAGTGTCTACACCCTTATTGATAGTATTCAAATGGTTGACGGAATGATATCAACTGTTAAAGTAAATAAAGAAAGAATGAAAGAAAATGCAGAGAAAAACTACTCAACTGCGACAGAACTTGCAGATACGCTTGTAAGAGAATGCGGAATTGCATTTAGAATGGCTCATGGGATTGTTGGAGAGCTCGTGAAAAGGTCTATTGAAGAAAAAGTCGAAATTAAAGAAATAATTTCAGAGGTTCTTGAAAAGAATAACCTTTCATTAAGCCAGGAAAAAATTGATACTGCACTCGATCCTTTTGAAAACGTGAAATTAAGAAATGTAATCGGTGGACCGGCCCCTGAAGAAGTAGAAAGGGCAATATCTTCATTTAATGAAAAAATTTCAACACATAAAGTAAAATTAGATGAAAAAATTTCTGAAATTAAAACAGCTGAAAAAAATCTCTTAGAATAAAAATTAAAAAAATTATAAAATATTAAAAACCCTTTTTAAAATTATAGTTGCATAGCTTCCCTTCTTTAAACTAAATTCTAAATCTATTTTGTACTTTTTTGAGTTTAATTCGTCAGATTTGAACTTTCCAGTATTGACATCTTCAGGAATTGAAATAATCAGTCTTTTTGTGTATTTTAATTTTCCAAAATCCAATTTCTCAAAATCTGAAATTTTAATCCGTTCTTTTTTCAAAATTGCCTTTATTATTCTTTTTTCTGAATCAGTGTACTCTACGTCTGAAACTATCGTTGGAAAATCCATTTCTTTTAATTTAACAAACAATTCTTCGTCAATATTTTCGTAAAACAAAAATGTTCCGCAGGAATAATCAACATATATTCTATTTTCTTTTGGAATAACTTCTTTTAAAAACTCTTTTAAGCATTCGTTCCAAAGGTAACTTTGATATGCGGAGATAAATAGCTCTTTTAACCGATTATCAACATATTTAAACGCTTTTTTAAAATCATTTTCGTATGTTAAAGACTTTACCATATTTCTAAACATTTTACTTCTTATCTGCTTCTTATCGATATATTTTAAGCATTCATCCCAGTTGCCCCAATTTTTGGCAATAAATCGTTTTAAATCCTTTAATTGCTTTTTTTCACTTTTTGTATAGCTTGTTAAAAGTATTTTAACGACTTCTTCATAATTGCCTTTCAAAATCTCCTTTGCTATAAATTTACCGTTAAATACACTTCCAAATCTCTGATCATCGTAGTAATTTGGCGCACCAGAACTTAAAGTTCGTATATTATCTGCAATTTTTAAAAATTCGTCTTTATCGATAGCCCTTGCTATGATTTCAAACCTGTTTCCATATAATCTTCCAATTTTTAAGGGTTTTTCAATGGTTCCAACATATTCAAGCTTTAAATTATCTTCGTCAAGGGATAATTTACCATATTCTTTTGGAATTGAAACATATTGAGTTGTGATTGCGTGCCTGTCCTTCAAACCACAGTAGCCAATTTCTTTTGTAGGAACTTCAAAATTTTTTGAAAGATATGAAATTGCCTTTAAATTTTCTATTCCGTTTTTTTGAAGTTTATACAGAAAATAGTTTCCGTAATCATTCAATTCATAGTCTAAAATCTCAGTTACAATGAAATCTTCGTGTTTTTGTCTAAATTTCATGATACACCTAATTAAATCGTGTTCATCTGATCTATTTCTTTTAAAACATCATAATCATTTCTTTTTACAGCGATTTCTCGAATTTTTTCGATTATTTTTAAATTTTTACCGCATAATTCCCGATATTCCTTACAGTATTCTAAAATATCTTGATAATGTCCTTCGATCAAACTTTTATCATATTTTGATAATTCATATGCGATAAGTCCTTTTAAAGTGGATTCTTTTGAGAATAAAAATACTGGGTGAAGCCATAGAACCAGTTTTTCTTCCTCTTTTTCCATTACATTTTCAATTTTTTCTAAATCCATGAATACGTCAATGTAAACCAGAACTTCAGAAGAAATTTTTGAATTTTCTGAAATTTTCTGAACTATTGATTCCACTTTCACATCAAACTCAGAAATCTTAATATCCAATTCTTCGTCGCTTAATTCATTCCAAAGCAGTATTCTTTCCCGGTGTTCGTATGAAGCCGCTGAAAATGTCTTTAAAATAACTTCAAAAGTATTGTCTACTGAAAAACTGTATCCATCCGCTTTTCTCGAAGAAAGGTGTATTATCATTACACCATCATCAACATGCTTTAAATTTACTTTTCTAAGGACATATTTTCTATCCATTGCTTCAAACGTAGGTAATTCATCGCAATCCATTAAATCTTTTATAGAATACCTTTTGCCATCTAAATCCCAGAGGTTAAGTCCTTTTAATTCCACATCAAGACTTTCCGCCAATAAAAGGTCTCTTGAATATTCGTCAATATTTTTTACGATATCTCGTAATATCTTATTTATAAGTTGTTTAGACTCCATTTTAGTCACCAAATTTATCCGCCATATCTTAAATACCATCCGCGATCCATTATATTTTTAATTAATTTTCCATTGTATTTTCCAATACCGAGTAATTCTTTGTTTTCGTTAAATACTGCAACTTTTCCATCACCTTTTAATTCAATAATTGAGGAATCAAACACATCTCTTGAATAAAGAAATAATCCTTCTCCTTTTTCATTAATAACTGCATAATTTTTTTCAATATCCTTTGAAACCCGCGTTATACCTTCAAGGGATGGTAAAAACTTTTCTTTTCCCGAGATTTCTTCTAAATCCCCAATATGTATTCCGGCACTGTAAATATCCTTGTGATTTTTTAGGGATTTCATCACTTGTGAACTTACATGGACTACGTTTTTTGACTTGCCCCTTAATACTAAAAAATTATTAAAGTCAAGTTCTTCAGCTTTTTTACCAATATACCTTGAAATGGCCGCTTTTATAGCGCTAATTTCTGATTCTTCGAGCTTTCTGTGTTTCATAATATCCCGCGTAGATTAGATCATTGTTTCTATTTAGATCGTGTAACTATATATATCAAATTATAAAAAAGTCGGATTAAATTAGTTGTGTTAAATTAAGTTAAATTATGAATATAGTATATTATTTTTGAGATTTCCTAATTGTGGTTTTAACGTAGCTTTCTATTTTTTTATCCAGCTGTTTTGAAAGACTGTTTATAAGTTCGAGGTTTTTTTCAGAGATATCTATTTTTTCTGGTACATATTTAGTATTTTTTAGGGTTTTTTCACCCTTTAGGACATTCAGGTCAGAAAAAGTACTGTATAATTCCCTTCCTGTTGACGAGATCTCGTTTTCAACAGTTTTTCCTTCTTTTTTACCATAAATTGAAAAAAGTGGGAACTTTGTAATTACGTTTGAACCTGCCATTACGAGCGGCCCGATATTTGTAAGTTTATCAACCCATGTTCCGGTTATTATCTTCATTTTTGGGAAATTTAACCTCACAGTTGAAACCCAGTTCATATATTCGAGGGTCGTTACCGAAGTTTTTCCCTGAAAAACGGTTTCATCTTGAGGATTTAGGGAATAAAATGTAATCCTATCAAGATTTAGTTCTTCGATTAAGTTTAAGAGTAAATCTATATCTTTTTCAGTTTCGCCCATTCCTAAAATTATAGTAATTCCAGTTTTAAGGCCCATGTCTTTTGCTTTCTTTAACATTTCTTTTGTATTTGATAAAGGCTTTCCAGGACACAATTCTTCGTGCAATTTTGGATTTACAGTTTCTACTGCGCCAACAACTCCTTCAATATTGTTTAAATTTAAATTTTCAAAATCAATTATTCCAACATTTAAATACTGTTTTGCCTGCTGGATGTAGGAAACCATCTCGATAGTATCGTTTAATTCTTCAGTTTTGTACCCGTATCCTCCAGAAATAAATTCAAGCTTCCAACCTATTCTTTTCATTAGTATACTTTCTGCAAGAATCGATTCAGGCTTTCTTCTTGCTTTTAATGGATCTTTTATTTTTTCTTTTTGTGTAGACATGAAACAGAACTTACACGGGTCATCCAAATTACAATACCAGCCTAAAAAAAGAGCTCTTTCTAAAGTAGTAATATTTCCGTGGTGTTTTTCCGTTAATTTAAATGCCTTAATTGAATTTTCCAAAATCTCCGCAGAATTCATAATATCTCCTGATAAATTTAAAATACTTGAGTAAAAGATAATATTATACCACAATTGTTAGGGGTTGTTTTCGTGAACAAATTATCTGAATCTGATTTAAGTGTGACCTTGAATATAAACTATAGAGGTAAACAGATCACGAAAACTCAAGTCGAAATTTTAAAATCAGTTTCTGAAACCAGATCCCAGAACAGAACCGCTGAAATTCTGGGCATTCCCCCATCAACAGTCAATATTCAGATAAAAAGGCTTGAAAATAAGCTAGATTTAAAATTAACATATTCTTCTCCTGCCGGAACCATGTTATCCCCCGATGCAGAACGTATTGTATCATATTATAATGCATATCTTGAAAGAACGTCAAAAGAAAAATTTATTGCATGCGGATTTATAAGTGGAGAAGTTGGGCGGATTCTTTTTGATGACGTGCTCGTTTCATCATTTTCTAATGTTTTGAGGCTTTACAGGTCAAATTTAACCAGTGTAGTTGGAATTGACGATCCCTACTGGAGCTACAGGCTTGGAGATCCTGTTCCTGTTGCATTCGACCATTTTGTAATGGTTTCGAAAGGCGATTTTAACTTTAAAAATCTGCTGGGAGTTAACTACTCTGCACACAGGATTGTTTGGAAAACTCTTAAAAATGAAAAAATAGATTTTAAAGTATCAAAAGTTGTAAAAAATCCATTTTATGCGATAGATCTTTTAGAAGAGGGCTATAGTATGTTTTTAAATACGTGCCTGTTAAGATACGTTAAAAAAGATTATTTAATCGAAATTCCAGATTATTACGATAAAACAAAGCATACAATAAACTTTATTTTAAATAAATCCATTCCTGAAGATGAATTTGAAGAAGTGTTATATAAAAAAGAAAAAGAAATAAAATTGGCTGGTTTTGATCCGATTTTGTAAATATGTATTTATCCAATATTATTTTTTAAACTTATTTAATAATTATTTTTGAATTTATTTTTCCAACAAGTGGCGAAACAAAGTATGCGGTAGGGAACGCTATACAGTAGCCGATTAAAAATACTTTTGGCCAAAATGCTAAAACATCTAAACTAATTCCGCGGTTTACCATTGTCATTACTAAAGACATTACAAATGCCATTGAACCAGACATCAGTAATGCAAAGGTTATTCTTTCGTATTTTTTGGGGATGATCATGTATTCACCTAATTTTAAATTAAAGTAACAATTAAAAAATAATAAAAACAATAAAGATTCAAAGTATAAAAAGTTAAAATAAAATCGGATTTACTGGGGAATATTTCCGCCAGGAACCATTACAGTTAATTTTACCTGTTTTACGCCTTTTTGTGACGTAAGTTTATCAGTTAATTCTTTAATTTCTCCCGCATCCCCTTTAACAAGAACTACTTCCATACAGTGGTCGTGATCGAGGTGCATGTGGATTGTTGCGACAATTAACTTTTCATAATCGTGCTGTATGTTTGTTAACTTCTCCATTACGTCAGTGGAGTGGTGGTCATAAATAATACTGATTGTTCCAGCCCGTTCCCCTTCAAGACTGTGAATCCACTTATGTTTTATTAAATAATCCCTAATAGAGTCCCGTATAGCCTCACTTCTGCTTGCATAGCCCCTTTCTTCGATAATTTCGTCGAATTCTGCAAGTAAATTTGTAGGTAATGATATACTTATCCTGTCCATATCCACCATTGTATGCCTCCCAGAGTTAATAACTGAAATCTACATGTAATAGATAGTAACTTCGTAATATTTAATAATATCTTAAGAGTCCTATTTAAATATTATGTAATAATAAGGTGAAAAATTTGAGTGTTGTTATCGGATACTACGGAAAAAATGGAGCTGTTATTGCAGGCGATAAAAGAAATTTACTTTTCAACGGCATTGAAAGTAACAGGGAAAAGCTTGAAGAAGTTCTTTATTCTGGAGAAATTAAATCTGATGAAGAATTGTTTAAAAAAGCATCTGAATTTGATGTTACGGTCCATATTAATGATACGCGAGAAAAAGTTAAGAGTTTAGGAAATTTATTATCTGGAGAAGTATTATCAATCGGAAAAGACTCCAAAAGAAGGCGGATGTATTTAACAAAGGAAAAATGCGCAATAATAGATATTGAAAATGATCAAATAACCAATAAATCAGTAAAAACCGGTTCTGGAATTGTTGTATTTGGTAACAGACATATAAAACACTTTGTTGAATCAGAAATAAAAAAACACATTCAAAAACTTTTGAAGATGAATGCACGCGAAATCAGAGATTTATTTGAAAAAATCCTGAAAAAAATTGAAAATGCAACATTAAGTGATACTTTTGAATATTATTTTGTTGAAGCAGGAGAACCTGAATTTGAAAAAGCAGTCAATGATGATTTGGATGACTTATTTAATTACAGACATGATTTATCCATAAAAATGGCTGAAATGCAGATATTAACAATGATTGCTGAAAAAATAGTAAAAATAGGGGATGTCGGAATAATTAAAAATGGAACTTTGGTATTATATGACGAATTCCTTGCAATTAATAAAATATGTCCTGAACCAGAAATTTACTCAGAAATTGAAATCAAGGGCGAATTTATTGAAGGAGATGTTATAACAATTGATAATGAATCTTTAAAAGTAAAAAGAACGGGTAATCCCGTGGTAGTTCAAAAAATAATCTGTAAAAAATAATAAATTAATTGAATTTAATTTTTTTTCCGATTAATTCAGCAGTTATTCCCGAAGCTTTCACTTCAAACATTCTATTTGATTTTACTTTTGAATTGTAAGTTTTCCAAGGAATTAAGTTTGTTGCAACATCAACAATTTTATCATCTTTTAAAAAAATCACATCTATAGGATATTTCATAAAAAATGTATGAATATGAAGTCTTCTATTCCCATATTTAAAGAATAATCCTTCATTTTCTGAAATATCCCTAAACATGAGCCCAAATGCCCGTTTTATAAAATTATCTGCAATATTTACAGAATAAGTTTTACCGTTTATTTCAAGGGTTTTTGGATTCATTTTTTAGTTCCTCTTTTGTATGGCACTGGAACATACTGTACAGATGGTCTCTGATTTACAGGCTGTCGGTAAAGGTCAAATAATTCATAAACGATATTTGGCAGGTTTGTATTTACTTCAATTCCGAGATCTTTTAATTTATTAATTGTTAAAGGATAGTCGTGCGTCCATTTTCCCGTAGAAAGAGTTTCTGAAAGGTATTTTGCTTTTTCTTCCCCCATTTTGTCTTTCAATATATCATAGACAAATTCTTTAACCTGAACTATTGCTTTTCTTGCAATATCTCCCAATATTAAAGTTTCATCGTCCAATTCATCAGTATATTTTGTATTTATTGCATTTATAATTGAAGCTGCCGGGTACTGTCCAATCTGAGGGTCTACAGGCCCCATTACTGCATTTTTATCAATTATAATTTCATCTGCTGCAAGAGCTATCAAACTTCCACCACTCATTGCATAGTGGGGAATTATAACTGTCGTTTTTGCCTTGTGTTCCTTTAGAGCGATTGCAATCTGTTCACTTGCAAGTACAAGTCCTCCTGGAGTATGAAGTATTAAATCTATCGGCATATCTTCAGGAGTCATTCTAATTGCCCTTAAAATTTCTTCACTATCCTCTATTGTAATATATTTATAAAGAGGAATTCCAAAAAGTGCCAGCTGTTCCTGCCTGTGTATCATGACAATTGCACGGGTTTTTCTAACCGCTTCGAACTGCTTTATAAATTTGTACCGTTGTAAAAGCCTATATCTAAAAAGCACCTGTGGATAGAAAAATAAAAACGCAAAAAATATCCAGATAATTGATGAAGGATCCATTTTGATAACCCCCGTGAAAATTGTCTTTTTGATCCAGTAAAGTCCTTAGATAACCTAAATATCTTATCATATATATATTCCTTTTATATTAGATTAACATACTTACTTAACCTTAAATAATATCTTAGTCTAATCAGATTATTCCTATCAAATTATTCATATAATCAAGAGGTGCACTGATGAGCAATATCAATATCAGTAACCTGAAACTCAAAAAAACTCTTCAAAAACCACCCGTAGTTCCAGAAGAAGCCATGTGTTTAAAATACGTGATTTTGGAACCGGTTGGTTTTCCGATAAATGTTAATGGCGAGACTTTAAAGGTTAGTGTAGAAGACCACGCACTATTTAACTCATACGCTCGAGAACAGTGGGAAAACGAGATTGTAAAGGAAGGCACATATTTATTTGACAGCACGATTATCCCGGAATACGCATTTAAGGTTGTTTCCCTCTACCCCAAAGAAGGGGGAATTATAACAAAAGACACGTTATTTAAATTGGAAAATAACAGTAAACCGCAAAATTCTCCAAAATTCAAAGAAACCACTTTTGAAGAAGTTGTCGGACAGCTTGATGCAAAGAAAAAGTGTAAAATTGTAATAAAATATCTTGAAAATCCTGAATTATTCGGAGAATGGGCTCCAAAAAACATCTTATTTTATGGGCCACCAGGAACTGGAAAAACAATGTTAGCAAGAGCACTTGCAACAGAGACGGATGTACCGCTTTATTTAATAAAGGCTACTGAACTTATTGGGGACCATGTTGGAGATGGCTCAAAACAGATTGAAAGTCTTTACGAAAATGCATCAGAAAATACGCCCTCAATAATATTTATTGATGAACTGGATGCAATTGCACTCAGCAGGCAGTTTCAGTCATTGAGGGGGGATGTATCTGAAGTAGTAAATGCTCTTCTTACAGAACTCGATGGAATAAAAAATAATCTGGGAGTTGTGACAATTGCGGCGACAAACAACCCAGAAATGCTCGATAATGCCATTAGAAGCAGATTTGAAGAAGAAATTGAATTTAAAATGCCTGATGATAACGAAAGATTGAAAATTATCGAACTCTATGTAGAAAAAATGCCAATAGCAGTAAATGCAGACCTGAAAAAATATGTTGAAAAAACAAAAGGCATGAATGGAAGAACGATTAAAGAAAAATTCCTAAAACCTGCACTCCATAAAGCAATTTTAGAAGATAGAGAATCGATTACTCAAAAAGATCTCGATGAAATAATCAAAAAAATCGTTAAAAATTCTACCCCATTAAATTTATATGGATAAATTCTTTTTTAAATTTTTAAAAAAATAATGATTAAAAAAAATAGAGAATATATATTTAATTTTTAAATTTAACTGCTGTTCCGTAGTAAGTGTATTCTACCATTTCTTCTCCAGTTTCTTCTGATTTGTAGGAAACTGAATCTAATTTCACACTTATTATTCCGTCTGCACCATCTTCTTTTCCTTTTCTAAATAATCCGTATAAAGCTTTCTTTTTAGCTTCCACTTGATCTTTTGTACCTGCTTTAGCAGCTAAGGACCCCATGATAAATCCAGTATAACTTTCAATTTCTTTTCCTTCAATTTTATCGCTTGTTGTTACGATCATAAAAACCACCATGTTTTTTTAAAATAACTATAGAAAGAAGATATATATTAATTTCTAAATAATTTCATTATTTAAAGAAATCTTCAATTTTAACCTGCTTTCTCTTGTCGTTTACAAATAAACTGTCAATTCCTGACTTTATAATTTCAAGTCTTTGTTTAATATAGTCGCTTGCATCATATTTTTCAGCCATTGTCTGGGAAACATTCATATACTTTTCAACAGCCCCTTTTGAAACCGTTAGAATCAGTCTGCTTCCACATTTTCTGCAAACTCCTTTTAACGGCATCCTTCGGTATTTTGCACCGCATTTGCATCTTACACCCTGCCTTGAAAAAGCTCTTAAATTTCCGATTAAATCGGGCACAAAGTGTGATTGAATAACCTTTTCAGCTACGTCTCTTTCATCAGTTGCCCTGATTTTTTTTGCTACGGCTAACTGTGCTGAAGTTTTTTCCATCATCGAACCTAATGTTTTATACGCACAAATTGGTGGCCCTTCATCAATTTTTGATGTTTCATGAGTATAGCCAATTCCTTCGTACTGGCTGTCTTTATCAAGTCGATCTTCAATAGTTTCCATCATTTTCTTAATTTCTTTTGGAGCGATTCCTTCCAGAGATTTTTCATAAAATTCAAGCGGGTATTCCCACATCGAATCCATGTTATGAACCTCACCATCTACTTCCTTAGGGTCCAAAATAGTTGTAAGAACCAGTGGTGCATCCATCTGGCCACCTCTTTTATCAGGCAAAAACCTTTTTGAAAAGTTCATAAATGCATCCAAAAGGAGGAAAAATGCATCTTCATCCCCATCACAATTTCTCCTTTTTGAAGCGTGGAAATAAGGATGTGCATAGCCTACGTTTGCATTGCTGTATCCAATAATCCTTCCAACCATTCCTGCAGAAGTGTGTGGCGCCATTCCGATTATTAAATGGCCTACAAGGTCTTCTCTTGTATTCACGTTGTAAAATCTATCTTTTTTGTAGTATTTTTCCAAAAGATCGTCTATAAATCCTGAAACATTTAAAAAGTAATCCATACAGGATTCAGGAACTATTACATCCTGAACTTTTAATTCTAATACCTGATCTTCATTTTCAAGTGGAGTTCCATGAATATCTTTTAAATATCCTAACGATTTTAATTTTTCAATAGGTACGTGTATTTCTACAGGTTTAAAATGCGTTACAGGAACATCTGTACAGTCAAACCTGGTAGTTCCGTCTTTAAATACATATATGTTATTTTTTGCCCGTAATATTGCTTTTTCCAAAGGTTCAATTATTTTATCCTTTGAGGTCATACCTTTAATACATTTTACGTCGCCGGGCTTGTTTATTTTTAAATTTTCAAGAGTTTTATACCAGTAATCCTTTATTGGAAGCTTTATTCTTGAAGGGCCTGTTGGTTCAACAGAATTTCCACAGAACGGACATGTCCTGTATAAACTTACCTTTCCACAACTACATTTTACATTTGCAATTTCGATTTCGTCAGTTTTTCCTTCTTCTACGGCCTTATTAATAAGTCTTACAAGAGCTCCCGCATTTCCAATAGGAAAAAGTCCATTTACTGGCGGTTTCATCTTTCTAGCAGCTGCTTTTTCAGGCCTACCCATTCTTGCGCCAACGTAAATATAGGCGTTTCTTCGAATTTCAAAAGGTGCGATTGTATTTATAAAGTGCATGTTATTTTTTGTATTTTGAAGTTTTTCATCGATATTATCAATCATATCCCTTTTTTCATCGAAATCATAACCTAAAGAGTATAAAAATGGATAATATTCAAAAATTTCTACTTTTTCTTCCATTACAGTATGTGGACATCCAATAAGTTCAAGATATCTTTTCGCATTTGAAATTTCCTCATCTTCAGGATCGTAATTTAGTTCCCATGAATCATTGCTTGGATTGTATTTTCCACCAATAACCCAACTTCGAAGGGTAGAAATATTCTCTTTAGAAATATCGTGCCAGAAATATGTGTATTTTGGATGCAATGGCGTTTTTGTAATTTTAGCATAATTTACCGCTTCCTTTTGCCCTGGATTTTTAATAAATTCTTCCGTGTATTCCAAATTTTGTGATTTTAAGATTTTTTCATACCATTCAATACACCAACTGCTTGGAAGTACCGTATGGTTGTTTTCTAAGAAATCCCCGTAATTAACTAAAATATCGCCTAAAAATAGAATTTCTTGAACTTCATCAGTATATTGTTTTGCTTTTTCAACAGTGTCTATTTTAAGTACGCTTCCATCATTTAATTTAACTATCGGACCTTCGATACTGTCAACAGGAACTACACAGGTTGCCTTTCCAGGTCTTTCGGTTTTAAGTTGGGTACCCACTGCCATGAAGTCATCGACTAAATACATTATTGCAGGATGAAAACCATCTGTTGCAAAACCAGTATTTCTGCTTCTTCCATACCTAAGTCTGAAACCGCCTTTTTTGGAAGGGTGGGAAAATACAGGCCTTCCTGCAATAACCTCCCCAATAAACTTAGTTACAGCTTCTACTTCATAATCTTCATACTGGGATAAGTCTTCTTCATCTTCGTAGTTATATTCATCGTTTTCTTCTTCTAGTTCTTCGATTACTTCTTCTTTTTTGCTTTTTAATTCTTTCAACCAGTTCCATCCTTCGATATTTAATTTATCAACGTGTCTTAAAATTTTAGGAGCTTTTAAAAGAACACCTTCAACCAGTGCTAAAAGAGCACCCCCTCGAATCTGGTTTGTTTCCACTCTTGGTAAATCCCGGTGTCCACTAACTTCAACATCGTCAGTGGCTTCCCCAGTAATTTCTACAGAGATATTTCTAACTGCAACCCGTATCTCTTCAGCTTTTGGCTGGTATTGAAATGTAGTAACCTCAGATTGATACAAATCAACTTCTTCACCGTAACGTTCAACTTCATCTTCTGTTGGCTTAAATCTATCTAATCCCATGTTTTTTCTAACATAATCCCCAACAAGTACTGCAAGTGCCTGTGCAGTTCCCCCTGCACTTCTAATCGGCCCTGCAAAATAAATTGCAAGATACTCACTGTTATCGCTGTTTTTCTTAATTTTAACATACGCAATTCCTTCTAGAGGTGCTGCAACAATACCTTCAGTAATAACCGCCAGAGCTGTTCTTACAGCCTGTTCAGCTCCAACTTCTCGCCCAAACTCGCCAAATTTTCCTTCAACTATCTCTTTTGCAATTTCAAGCGCTGCAGGTTCTTTTCCAAATTCAGATACTAGTTCCCTAATACGCTCTGCAACATTTTTTGGTCCAACGATACCTTCAACCCTATCTGCCATATCTTTTGCAAGCGGGATTTCAACATGATCCGTTACGTCGTACCCGTTCTTCCTACACTCTTCTGCAAGATTATAAAGGTTGGATACATCGTCTAAAATATTTTTAAAATATTCAGTCATTCCTTTTGAAGCTGAAACATGGAGCATGATTATCACGATTAAAGTTGGATTAAACGTAGGTTAAAGAGTTATGTCTTAAAAGAATATATAGTTTTAACTTGGTTATGGGGGTACCAATTATAAAATAATTGTTTGTATAGCACAGGTTAAAAAATTATTTTGAAAATGTTTAAAATTTTGTAAATTTTTTTGAAATGGCATCGGGGCTATAGCCTGCCTTCTGTAATTTCGGTGACATTCAGCTTAGCACATATGCTTGCACCCGTGTAAAATAAGGTCGTTTCATCGATTTTCTAAGAATCCTCAATTTTGAAAATATCATAGTCATATTTCTTAGAACCGTGTCGTTTCTATACCCTATTCATTCCTTCTCAGGAAATCTACACAATTGGGTGGGCAGAGCTTCCTCCCAGTGGATAGTCACCAGCCCCCTTGCCATGAGTTTGAGTATATGCTACCCGAAAACTCGAAAAATGAAATGAATAAAAAAAAGTGACTAACAGCGTCACATTGTTCCCACCAGATGGCAGTACTTAATGAATCGCAGGAGGGCTTAATTTCCGAGATCGGGATGGGATCGGATGTAACTCCTCCGCTATGACCGTTATGTCAAAGTTTAAATTAAAAGTGCATCTATTGCCCCCGTATCTTTAAGTGTCCAGATGCCAATTTATCTCTTGAACTATTAGTACTAGCGGGCTGAACATCTCGGAAAACCTTGATGCGTACACCCCTAGCCTATCAAACCTGTCTTCTACAGATGTTCTCGTTCCCGAAGGAAACGGCTGTCTATTTTCAGGATGAATTTCGAGCTTAGATGCTTTCAGCTCTTATCTCTTGGCGCGTGGCTGCTCGGCAATGCCTTGTCAGACAACCGATCGACTAGAGGCGCCGACGGCCCGTTCCTCTCGTACTAGAGCCACCTTTCCCTCAGACAGCCAACACATCCAGCAGATAGCAACCAACCTGTCTCACGACGGTCTAAACCCAGCTCATGATCCCCTTTAATGGGCGAACAGCCCCACCCTTGGGTCCTGCTGCAGACCCAGGATGGGAAAAACCGACATCGAGGTAGCAAGCCGCGGGGTCGATATGGGCTCTTGCCCGCGACAACTCTGTTATCCCCGGGGTAGCTTTTTTGTCATCCCTGGCCCCCATCAGTGAGGCACAGGGGTTCGTTAGGCCCGGCTTTCGCCTCTTCGTTGCGTTTTGTTGGCAACAAAGTCAGGCTGGCTTTTGCCCTTACACTCAACAGCGGAGTCCTGACCCGCTTGAGCCAACCTTTGGGCCCTCCTGATGCATTTTTAGGAGGGTACCGCCCCAGCCAAACTGCCCACCTACCGGTGTCCCCTAAAAGGGTAAGGAACATGGTCATGAGAGGGTGGTGTCCCAGGGTCGCCTCCACCTTTCCTGGCGAAAAGGTTTCGATGGCTCCCACCTACACTGTACACTCACAACCATGCCCCAACGACAGGCTGCAGTAAAGCTCCACGGGGTCTTCGCTTCCCACTGGAAGTCTCCGGCCTTTGCGCCGGAATGGTAGGTTCACCGGATTCTAGTCGGGGACAGTGGAGGTCTCGTTACGCCATTCATGCAGGTCGGAACTTGCCCGACAAGGAATTTCGCTACCTTAAGAGGGTTATAGTTACCCCCGCCGTTTACTGGCGCTTCGCCCGGTTGAAACCGGGGTTCACGTACCAGCACTGGGCAGGCGTCGGCCTTAGTACACACCTTTTCAGGCTCGCTAAGACCTATGTTTGTATTAAACAGTCGGACCTCCCTGGTCACTGCGACCAGCGATCCCATATATAAACAAGATCACTGGCACTCCTTCTCCCGAAGTTACGGAGCCAATTTGCCGACTTCCCTCGACTAGATTCATCCGCTACGCCTTAGGATACTCACCTAGGGGCACCAGTGTCGGTTCTGGGTACGGACATCTAAAATCCTTGTTAGTTCCCTTTTCACGGGCTCCAGAGATCGGCCGAACCCTCCTAACGGAGAGCTCATCACTCTTTCATCCGGTTCTCGTTATTACAACTCTCCCCGGACTTATAAGCTTGAATGCCCAGACAAGAACACTCAGCCTACCCAGAAGCGTCGGAAACTAACCTAGTGTTGCCACGCGTATTTAGATGGCACAGGAATATTAACCTGTTTCCCTTTCCTCTCAAAGAAGTTAACTCGAGAGTTAGGACCGGCTTACCCACAGCTGAAAAACATTGCTGTGGAACCCTTGCCCCTTCGGCGGTGGGGATTCTCACCCCACTTATGCTGTTACTACTACCGGGATCTTCATTTCTACGAGGTCCACTCGACTTCACAGCCGAACTTCTGCCCTCGCAGAACGCCCCCCTACAGGATCACCTTTCGGTGCCCTTGGGTCTCGGCGGCCGATTTAGCCCCGTCCATTTTCGGGGCCCTTGATCTCGACAGGTGAGCTGTTACGCACTCGTTAAAGGATGGCTGCTTCTAAGCCAACCTCCCTGCTGTCTTAGACCAAGGACGCCCTTCGTGTTCACACTTAATCGGCACTTAGGGGCCTTAACCCAAGTCTCGGTTATTCCCGTCTCGGACATACAGCTTACCCGTATGCCCTCACTCGGAGCATGCGACGACGACAAGTTCGGAGTTTGACAAAACAGCGAGGAATTTCTTCCCCTAACCACCTTATCAGTGCTCTACCTTGCCGACTATCTAAACTCCGGCTGACCTGAGAGTCACTTCGGAGGGAACCAGCTATCTCCGGGCTCGATTGGCCTTTCACCCCTAGACCGAGGTCAGAAGAGTGCTTCGAACGGCAACAACTCTGCAGGCCTCCATCCCTCAGTTGAGGGACTTCACCTTGCCCCGGCCTAGATCGCCCGGTTTCGGGTCATATTGCTGTGACTCCGGGCCCTTAAGACCCCGTCCCTCAAGATTTTGCGGACTTGTTGGTTTCCCTACGCCTACGATCGTGAAGATCTTAAGCTCGCCACAACAATATACTCCCCGGCCCGTTTTTCGAAACGGACGACACAACCCTGGCTCTATACTTCGTACAGCCGTCTTGCGACGGTTTCCTTCAGTATAGTTGCCTTTGGGGCCGTGTCATACCATACCTATCTGGTTTCAGGCTCTTTTCACACCCGATTAAAGGTGCTTTTCAGCTTTCCCTCGCGGTACTAGTACACTATCGGTCTTGGAACGTATTTAGAGTTGGAAGTTGATGCCTCCCAAATTCCCGCGCGATATCCAACGCACGGTACTCAGGGACACTTCAAACCTGAATCGATTACGCTTACGGGACTTTCACCCTCTATAGTGTGACGTTCCAGTCAACTTCAGCTTTTCTCAACAGGCGAAAAGAAGGCCCTATAACACCACATCTCCCCGAAGGGATTCAGTTTGCTCTGATCCGCGTTCAATCGCCTCTAATAACGGAATCTCTATTGATTTCTCTTCCTGCGGGTACTAAGATGCTTCAATCCCCCGCGTTCCCAATCCTTAACGGATTACAAAGTAGGAAGTCCCATTCGGAAATCTCAGGTTCAATGACTGTATGCGTCTCGCCTGAGCTTATCGCAGCTTACCACGTCCTTCATCGGCGTTCCAAGCCAAGCCATTCCCCAGATAGGGTAATAGATAAATCTAGGCATCTGGATAACACCAGATACGGAGGCTTATGCACGACCTTCACTAAAAATCCGGTCCTCGGTCCATAATACTCGGTATTGTGGACTGCTAGTAAAAGTGGACCCGGCGGGATTTGAACCCACGGCCTCCGCCTTGCAAGGGCGGCGCTCTCCCAACTGAGCTACGGGCCCATTCGTTAAGCCTACAATCTTTTAGTGCCTAGTAGCAACCATTGTTCTTTTTTTAGGAGGTGATCCAGCCGCAGGTTCCCCTACGGCTACCTTGTTACGACTTCACCCCCCTCGCTGAGCCCAAGTTCGACCCTAGCCAAAGGCCAAGGCCTCACTTCAACCCAACTCGGGTGGTGTGACGGGCGGTGTGTGCAAGGAGCAGGGACACATTCACCGCAGTATTATGAACTGCGATTACTACGGATTCCAGCTTCACGTGGGCGAGTTACAGCCCACGATCCGAACTACGACTAGGTTTAGGAGATTTGCGTCCCTTTTCAGGGTTGCGGCCCATTGTCCTAGCCATTGTAGCCCGCGTGTAGCCCAGGAGATTCGGGGCATGCGGACCTATCGTTGCCCGCTCCTTCCTCTGACTTAGCGCCAGCGGTCCCCTATGAGTGCCTTTCTCCCTGAGGAAAAAGTAGCAACATAGGGCACGGGTCTCGCTCGTTACCTGACTTAACAGGACGCCTCGCGGTACGAGCTGACGATGGCCATGCACCACCTCTCAGCGCTTCAGGCAAGGTCGTCAACCTGGCCGTCATCATGCTGTCGCTCCTGGTGAGATGCCCGGCGTTGAATCCAATTAAACCGCAGGCTCCACCCGTTGTGGTGCTCCCCCGCCAATTCCTTTAAGTTTCAGTCTTGCGACCGTACTCCCCAGGCGGCGAACTTAACGGCTTCCCTTCGGCACTAGATGGGCACGGGGCCCACCTAACACCTAGTTCGCAAAGTTTACGGCCAGGACTACCCGGGTATCTAATCCGGTTCGCGCCCCTGGCTTTCGTCCCTCACCGTCGGACCCGTTCCAGACAAGTGCCTTCGCCATAGGTGGTCCTTCAAGGATCAACACATTTCACCGCTACCCCTGAAGTACCCTTGTCCTCTCCCGGTCCCAAGTCCAGCAGTATCCCTGCCAGTCCTGCGGTTAAGCCGCAGGATTTAAACAAGGACTTACTGGACCGGCTACGGACGCTTTAGGCCCAATAAAAGTGGCCACCACTCGGGCCGTCGGTGTTACCGCGGCTGCTGGCACCGAACTTGCCCAGCCCTTATTCCTCAAGCTGTTTACACTTGATAAAAGCCCATGCTGTGCATGAGCACTTGGGATCCCCCCGTCGCACTTTCGTGCATTGCGGAGGTTTCGCGCCTGCTGCGCCCCGTAGGGCCTGGGGCCGTGTCTCAGTCCCCATCTCCGGGCTTCCTCTCTCAAGGCCCGTACCGATCGTAGGCTTGGTGGGCCATTACCCCACCAACTACCTAATCGAGCGCAGTCCAATCCTCAGGCGCATATGCTTTCGAAAAAGAATCGTTCCAGACTGCTTTTTCTATGGGGTATTATCCTCAGTTTCCCAAGGTTATCCCCCACCTGAGGGTATGTTAACCACGTGTTAATGAGCCGTCCGCCATGGCCGAAACCATAGACTCGCATGGCTTAGTCGAATCCCAATAGCAGTGGCCTCCGGCGGGATCAACCGGAATTAGTAGCGTAAAAGAATTTTACGCCACCCTCTCGTGGAGTACGTCATTTTACATTAAAGGAAATGACATTTGGTTGCTATCTAGGTTTCACCTAGATTGTAGGCTTACATCGCACCTGAGTATTTCAATCAGATGTTCACTTCAATTGCATAATATGTCAATGATTCGGATAGTGTAATGTTTTTAGGTTTGAAACGATAGTATATAAAAAAAATTAATTTAAAAATAATTAAACCATACTTTCAAGAACATCTAATTGTTCGCCAGTCCCAAAAGCATATATTTGATCATTGTATTCCAAAATAATCTCAGGACCTGGATTTACAAGTAAATCATTCTCTTTTTTAATTCCGATAATTGTTACCCTACTATTATATCGTATTTGCGATTCAGTTAGTGTTTTTCCGCGAATTTTTGAATTTTTCCCAATTAGTATTTTTCTAATTTCCAAATCTTCATCATATTCATATTTTGCAATAGACATGAAAGTTGAAACAAAATCTAAAATCCCAGGTTTCATTGCAAGTTCCGCAACCCTGAGACCTCCAATCATATAAGGTGAAACAACCTTGTCAGCGCCTGCAATTAATAATTTATCCATTGCAACCTGCTCATCTGCTTTTGAAACGACATATAATTTCGGATTCAGTCTTTTTGAAGAAAGTGTAATATATACATTATCTGAATCTGTTGAAACTGTTGAAATAAGTGCTTTTGCACGGTCTATCTGCGCATCTATTAAATATTCATCGTGTGTGGCATCCCCAACAATATAATTAAAATTTGGATCTTTTTCAAATTCTGCTTCTAAAATTTCTGAATTACTATCAATTGCAACATAATCAAGACCACTTTCCCTTAATCGATCTATTACAACCCTGCCAATTCTACCATAACCGCAGACAATGTAGTGGTTTTCGAGCATTTCTATTCTTTTTTTCATTTTGATCCGCCTGTTGTATCTTTTAAAATAACCGCCAATAAACGACTCCGCAAACGCACCCAGCGTATAAAGTCCAGTACTTACTCCAAAAACAATAAACAAAATTGTCAAAAGTTGGCCAAATTCTGAAGTTGGGTAAAAATCACCATAACCAACTGTTGAAATTGTAGCCACTGAAAAATAAATTGCCTGTAAAAGGGTCCAGCCCTCGATATACATAAACATTAATGAAAACGAAATTATAACAACAAATAATACAAAAATTCCGATCTTAATTTTTTCCATTGATTCCATAACATACCCGAAACTAGTTATAATCCCATATATATCTTATAAAATATATATTTCATTCTAAAGGGGAACGTTATGGAAATTGGATTAATTGATATTAAAGGAACACTACCTTGTTTTGAAAATTTTGGAAACCTCCCGACAAAAATTATTGATGAAAACAACATTTCAGAGATAAAAAACCTTGAAATGCTGATAATACCTGGGGGAAGTATTGTTGAAAGCGGATCTTTTACTGAGGAATTTAAAAAACAGATTTTAGATTTTGATAATTATATTGTTGGAATATGCAGTGGATTTCAAATACTCTCTGAAAAAATTGATATTGGAAGAAAAAGCCCCGTTCCAATTGTAAAAGAAGGACTCGGCCTTTTGAACGTTGAATTTTCGCCATTAATTTGTACAGATTTAGTAAAATTTAACTTTGAAAATGATAATTTATTTGGTAAAAAAAATCAATTAGGACACGGTTTTCACTGCCACACCTATGGAAACATTGAAATTACCAATAATTCAACTGAAAAATGGACAACTTCAAAAATTGAAAAATTAAACTACAAAATGGTTGGAAAACAGAATATTTTGTCCGGTGTTTTTAAAAATAAAGTTTATGGAACGATGGTTCATAATTTACTCGATAATAATTTCGTTGTTAAAAATTTTTTAAAAAACATGAAAATTACTGAAGATGAAAAACAAAATATTTTTAAGAAAAATTCAATTTTAAAGGAAAAACTAAAAAACAGATCCAAAATCTCTGAAAACTTCAAAACTGAATCAGAAGATAAAAAAGGAATAATATTACTTGCAACGGGTTCTGAAAGTGGAAAAACATTTCTTTCAACGAGTATCTGCTCAAAATTAAAAGGAAAAACTTTTGTTTCAAAAATAGGTCCTGATGTAAGGGATATTGTGCCTTCATTATATCTTTTAAGAGAACCCATGACTAAATTTAGCAGTATTAAAATCTCAGATCGAGGCTGGTCTGAACCGTCCGAATTTTTAGAATTTGTCAAAAATTCCGAATTTAATAATTATATTATAGAAGGTGTCATGGGTGCATTTACTGGAGCCCTAAATAAGAAAAACTATAGCGGATCAGAAGTTTCGAAAATTTTAGGTTTTCCAGTATATATTATATCATCATGTAGTAAAACAGGAATTGAAGGATCTTTTGTTGAATGTATGGCTTACTACTCGTTATTAAAAGAAATGGGCGTTAATGTCGCTGGAATTATATTGAACAGGGTTTATAATGCAGAATTACTTGATAAAGTTAAAAAAATTGCGGATGATTTAAATATTGATTTAATCGGCGTAAATAAACTAAATGTAAATGTTGATAATAAAAGAGGGCTCATTCCAGAAGTTGAAATCGATTACGAAGAATTTTGTAACGCCACGATGAAACTTGATTTTGATATAGATATTCCAGAAATTAAGCCTGAAAAAATTAATGAAGATTCTAAAACTTTCGAAAAATATTTGAAAATTTGGTCTGAAAAACTAATAAATATAAACTAAAACTCGATTTTTAAAATTTTAAAAAAAGAAAATATGTTATTTTTTTAATTAAAATGTTATTTTAGGTTATTTAATATAAATCTTACCTAAAATAAATGCATATACTAAACTAATGTAAAAATTGATGAATACTGCAATTAGCATTCCAATAAATGGAATTAATCCTGCTAAAAAGCCAGAAACTGCACCTACAACAATTATTATTAAATACATTATTATATAATCTGAAAAATTATCTTTTATTTTATCAAATATTTGTGAAAATCTAAATGCTGCTCCAAATTCATCGTATGCGATGTAATTTGCAATTGCCATTGGAATAATAAATCCAATTACAAATGCAAGCAATATTACTAAAAGCATTGTAATACCAAAGCCAACAATACCGCCTGCAATTGCTGCATCGTGACCATTAGCCATTGCCATTATTGAAGTTCCGCCAAATACAAACATAATTATTGCTGGAATTATCATATATATTATATAGATTATAACGGCAACTAGCCCTTTTACAAATTTACCGCCAAATTCAGACCATTCTGGAAGTTCTTCTTTTGAATCAATTATATTTTTAAGAAGTTCTAGCGCATAGCCAAATGAAATAAAGTTTACTATTGGAATTATAGATAATATCGCACCAATAACAACTTTTTTGATCCAATCTGGATCGTCCGTCGGGAACTTAAATGCCCGTTCAAAATCCATTGTATCACCCCATATGTTATAATATTGAATTTTCGAATATATAATTCTTACTTTTTGTTAAAAACTTTTAAAAACCATTTTTTAGATAATTAATGCATTTTTAAGGAATTGTTCAATATTAAATTAGTAAATTTTAACTTTTGAAAATAACTTCAAAAATTTATATAGTACTGGTAACATATGTGAAAGGTACCAGAAAATTTGTGAAAATAATGGATGATAAACAGATTCAAAATATTCGGCCAAGACTTACAGAATGCTTAAAAACGCTAAATTTTCAAGATATTATCTCGGAAAAAAAGAAAGTAGCCATTGATATAGATAATATCTATAAACATGGTGTAATTGACTTTATAGAGTTTTTAGAAGAATTTCCAAAAGAAGGAATAGAACTCCTTGAAGAGTGTTACAGGGATGCATATTATTCAATAAAAACGGAAAAGCCCGATATTGTAATTACTGTAAAAAACATACCTGAAGAATTTAATAAATCAGAAAAAAAGCAAAATTATACTATTGAAGATATTAAAAGTGGCACTCTTGGAAAATTGATTGAATTTGAAGGAATAATTGTTATCGCGACAAAAATAAAATCAGCCTTAAAAAAGGCAACTTACGTATGCACACAATGTGGCGAAAAAAAAATACAGGAAGTTGAAAATCCATTTGAAGCTTATTTTGAACCAATATGTCCAAAATGTGCACAAAATATGACTTTAATTGAGGACGAATCTGAATATATTGATTTTCAGGAAATTAAAGTTCAACAGCCCCTTGATTCTATGGGCGACCCTGAAGAGCCACCCAAATATATTACTGTATTTTTAGAACACAGCCCTGGAATTTATTGTGGGCGTGTAAAAGTTACAGGAATTCCAATAAAAAACCAGAAAAACAAAAATATCCCGATTTATGATATTTATGTTAAAGGAATTAATTGTGAAGTTTTAGAAGATAAAATTGAAGCAGATTTAAATGAAGAAGATATCAAAAATATCGAAAAAGTTGGAAAAAATCCAAAAGTAATAGATATATTATCTGAAAGGCTGATTCCTGAAATTAAAGGTTATGAAATTATCAAAAAAGCGATATTTTTACAGCAAGTTAAAGGAGTTAAAAAAGGAAACAAAAGAGCTGACAGCCACTTGCTTTTAATTACTGATCCAGGTATTGGAAAATCAGTTATGCTTAGAAAAATTGCTGAAATTCCTGGAAATTTGTACGGGTCAGCCACTACTGCATCAGGTGTTGGTTTAACTGCTGCAGTTATTCGTGAAAA
This sequence comes from Methanococcus maripaludis, assembly GCF_002945325.1. Taxonomy (NCBI): domain Archaea; kingdom Methanobacteriati; phylum Methanobacteriota; class Methanococci; order Methanococcales; family Methanococcaceae; genus Methanococcus; species Methanococcus maripaludis. Next base: position 978,947 of record NZ_CP026606.1, on the reverse strand, counting down.
AACAGAAATTGGAGACGATACCTGGGTTATTAAACCTGGGCTTTTAGTTAAAGCAAATAAAGGAACTGCATGTATTGATGAGCTTACAGTTAATCGGGACCTTCAAACATTTGTTCTTGAAGCTATGGAATCTCAGACAATACATGTCAGTAAAGGTGGAATTAATGCAAAATTGCCATCAGAATGTGCAATTATTGCAGCATGTAACCCGAGATGGGGTAGATTTGACCCAAATGTCTCGATTCCTGAACAGATAAATATTCCTGCACCTATGCTGAGCAGGTTTGATTTAATATTCCCGATAAAAGATGAAGCAGATCGATCAAAAGATAAAGACATTGCACAGCACATTATCAATGTTCATAGAGCATATTTAAGTAAAGAAGTTTCGAAAAATATGAAACTCGACCATATTATAGTCGATGATGTCTTGATTGACAGGGATTTTGTAATAAAATATATAGAATATGCAAAAACTAAATCGCCAATAATTTCAGAAAGTGCTGAAAAGCTTCTCACTGAATTTTATTTAAACATGAGAAAAGGTTCTGTTCAAATTACTGCAAGACAGCTTGAAGCGGCAATCCGTATTGCAGAAGCGCATGCAAAAGCAAAATTAAAAGATGTTGTTGACGAAGAAGACGCAAATGAAGCCATTTCAATAATTACTGAATCTTTAAAAGAAACTGCATATGATCCTGAAACCGGACAATTTGATGTCGATAAAATTTCAGGAGTTGGAAAAAAAGATAGAAGTAAGATGATGGGCGTATATGATTTAATAAAAGCACTTGCTGAAAAAAGTGATAACGATCTTGTAATAATTGATGAAATCGTAGAAGCTGGAAAATCAAAAGGAATTGATGAAGAACATATCCTACTTTCGATTAAAAAGCTTAAAAGTAATGGGGACATTGATGAACCTAAGACTGGAAAATTCAGGATAATTTAAAAATTCGTGAAAATCATGGAAATTATTTACAATAAACCCGAAATTTATGCAACAAATGATATCTGGATTCAGCCTGTTAGCAGGAGCTCTGTTTTGGAATCAGATGTTGTTGGAAATTGTAAAATAATCAATGATATTCCAATTTTAAGGGTTTTAGGAAGTCCGTCATTAAAAAAGACTGTTTTGAACATTTTGCACGTTTTAAAAGATAAAATGACCCTTTTTAAAAATAATTTCGAAATTAAAGGGATGGATAATATTTTTAAGTATTTAAACGATGTCTATTTTGATAAATCCGTTAATAATTATTACAGGGCCAAAAAAGCATGGTATAGGGTAATTGGAGATTTATTTGAGGATGTTAATAACTGGAACTTTAAAAAAGTAATGGGTAAATTAATAACTATTTTGAAAGTTTTAAACCCGATTTTGGTATTTGACCTTCACGATGTTTCAAAATGGAATCACTTGAAAACATATAATAGGTTTATTCAATTTTTGAAAAATGAAGGAATAAGTATTGTTTTAAGGTGTCCTTTTGAAGCTTATTCGTATTTAAAAAATAATTTTGATAACCATAAAACAAACAGTGTTGCTGCAGTAATATATTATGCAAAAAATAAAGGCCATTTGATATCAGAAAAAGTTTCAGAAGAACTTTTGAAAATAAGTTGTGGAAATTTAAAAATAATTGATTTGATACTTGCTAATTCAAAAAGAGACCTTAAAAATATGCGAGATTTAAAAATAAACTGGAAAAAAATAATTCCAGAAGTTCTGCCTAAAAAATACAAAAATATTGTCCAAAAAATATTCCTGTTAAAAAAATTCAATATCAAGGAAATAGCTGGCATGTTAGAATACAGTTCTTCAACAGTTTATAATTACTTAAATGAACTTGTTGGATTGAATATTATTAAAAAAAGAAAGGTTAATAAAAATATCCTTTTTAAACTAGATATTGATAAAAAAACAGCTTTAGACATAGTTCAATCAAATGTTAGTTTTAAAGATATATTTTTTGAAATTAATAATTTTAAAGATATAAACTTGAAAAAGCGTACGGAAATTTTCAATGGATTTTTAATTTTTGGATAGGTTTGGATCCGAGTTTTAATTAATATTTTTTAATAATATTTCAAAACCTTGTTGTTTGTTTTTTATTATTAAACAGATGTGTCTATTTTAATTTTCCACAATATTACTTGACTATTTTTGTATATCTTTTATTTTATTGATTTTTTGATTATCATATATTTTAAATTCGGTTTTTACTTGTTTTTTGATTTTTTTTGTTTTTCGGTGTTTCGAGTATGATGTATATATGGTGTGTCTCTTTTTGATTTTTTTGTTTATAAAAAATTAATTATACATTTATTTTACTTTTTTAACCTATATATGTATAATAATAAAATATAATTAATATAATAATATAATAATAAATAAAAAAAGTTATTTTATAAAAATAAAGTTAAATAATATAATAAATACTAAAAAGAATGGTTTTAATAGATATATATTATAAAAAAGCATTATATAATTATTATATATAATATAACCATTAAAAGCATGGTTAAATATATAAAAAAACCAGAAATCTCAAAAAACAAATTCAAAACAAAACCATGTTATATACATGAAACTCGAAAACCCGAAAAGATAATCTAAAAAATATACTTTTCTAAATCTATAAAATAATACATAAACAGTATAAAAAATGAAAAATATTAATTACGTTTTTTAGAATACGCTTTTTTTAAGTACAAAACATGTTCACAATTATCACTCTGGCAAGCCACACACCAGTAGTTATTTTCATTTGTTTTGAATATTTCAAAAGAACTATCTTTATCATTTAAAATAAATGTAGTTCCTCCAAAACCATTGTCTATTTTTTTAATATCATAATCTTTTGAAGTATTTTCAACAGAAAGGGTGGTTTGGAATTCGTCTTTTTTTAAACTGTGTTTTAAATTCTTTTTTTCTTCAATTTTCCGGTCTTCAATTACTACTGCGTTATATATTTTCAAATAATTTTCCGGATTTATCGAATAATACACTCTATGGCTGGTCCTTTCCCTTTTAACAAGATTTAATGAAGTGCATAATTTTAAAAATTGTGCAGGAAGTCCTTTTGATATATTCAATTCATTTGAAAGATCTTCACAACACATTGGTTCTTTCAAAAGTTTAGTTAGTATTAATTTTCTTTCTTTAGTATTTACTAGTTTTTTTAAAATAGCTTCCATAAAATCCCCAATTTTAAATAACTTATAAATTTATTTTTATTATACTAATTTATTAATTAAATATGGTTTAAATTTTATAATACTTTTATATTCACAATATTTTATAATCTTATTTCAGTTCATATATTATATTATTTAAAAAATTAATCTTATTACTATATTTTACCAGTTTAATCATGATTTAAACTCTTTTTTTTAAGTATCTTGATTTTTTATATTTAATTTGTAATTTTATTAATAATAATCTGTTTTAATATATATTACTTGTTATATTCACAATTTATTTTATTTTTAAAGTTATATTCACAATTAATATTTACAAAAATACCTTATTTTTCATAATTCAAATTAATTTTATATTTATTGTGATATATTTATATAATATACTGATTTTATTAAAATGATTTTTAATTAAAAATAAGGATTTATATTAATTAGATACACAAAAAAATAATATATTCACAATTTATTTTATTTTTAAACTTATATTCACAATATTATTATTTTAGATGTTTTAAACTTTCGGTTTTTCGAAACTTATAAAAAAGATAATTCATTATATATTTTAAGACACTTTTCGGACTATTTTCATACTGGAGGGATATGGCTTATGTTAGACCCAATTGAATTTATTCATAATGCATCATCGATATCGAAAAAATCAATGAACAGGTTAAAATTAAAAACGAACCCATTTTCAGAAAAACCAATTAGGGGTAACACCAAATTTTTTGTTGGAAGAACTTCTGAACTTTCTGAAATTGCGGACATTTTGGGTGCGGCACAGTATGGTAGTGTTGCAAATGCTGCAATAGTTGGTACAAAAGGAATTGGAAAAAGTTCGATACTAAATATATTGTATTACGCTTCAAAAAGACACAATCATTGGGTTGTTGAATTAGAAGCCTCACAAATCACTGCAAGACAGTTTTTAATACAATTAATGTATGGAATCATCAAAGATAATCTGTTTTCAGTAGATGGAACTCTTTCATCTGACTATATGAAACATTCTCAAAAAATAATTGAGATTTATAAAAGACTCAGCAATTACAGTGATAAAACGCCTGTTCACTACCCTCGTGAAAAAATTGAAAGAGATTTAAAATATCTGTTAAACGAAGTAAAAGAAGAAAACAAACTCTGCGTTATATTAATTGATGAAGCAGACCAGTTTGCAAAAAGAAGCTGTCTTGGACTTTTACAGTTTTTCCACTCATTCTTATATGAGGATGATATTTTAACGTTTTTAGCAGGCCCTCCAACAATGGTTGAAGATTTGACAAAAATATCCCCTGCAATAAGAGATAGAATTCCAAAAATCATAAATATGCCTCCTCTTACAAAAGAAGAAGCATATGATCTTATAAAAAGAAGACTCGAAGATTCACAAATAACTGGTGCGAAAGGATATCAACCTTTTTCAGAACAGAGCATCGAGAAAATAATTGAGGAATGTGACGGAATTCCAAGAAGAATTATAATGACATGTTCTGAAGCAGTTTCTCTCGGACTTAAAAATGGTGTAGATGAAATAGATGACGAAATTGCAAGAAACGCAATGAAAAATCTCGGGATAAGTGTAGGACACCAGATTTTAAACCACTTAACACCCGCCCAGTCTAAAATAATAAAAGCAATGGCTGAACTTGGTGGAAGCTCCACTGTAACTGAACTTTCAGGAATTTTAAACAATTCAACAGGAACGATTGGAACACACCTTTCAGATATTTATGAAATGGGGTATATTTATAAAGAAAGAGATGGATATAATGTATACTACACTTTATCCAAGGAATTAAAGGACGTTTTGATAACAAAAGAAGATATTTCGTAAATTATTTCAGGTGTTTTTTGATGCAATGCAATGACGTTCAGGCAACAGAACCTGATATTAAGGTTTCATTAACCCGGGTTGGCGTAACAAACCTAAAAAAACTTGTAAAATTAAAAAGAAAAAATAAAAGAGACATCGTTCTTCTCCCCACCTTCGAAGTTTTTGTGGATCTTCCAAGTTCACAAAAAGGAATTCATATGTCAAGAAGCCCCGAAGTAATCGAAGAAGTAGTTGAAAACATACTTTTAGAAAAGGAAATTTATGGTGTTGAAGATTTATCTGTTGAAATAGTTATGAAACTCTTCGAAAAACACGAATATGCGACAAGAGCCGAAGTAATGCTTTACAGCGATTACATGATGGAAGAAAAATCCCCTGTAACAAAAAAAGATTCTCAGGAAATTGGAAAGATAATCGCAAGAGCATATGGTGTAAAAGACAGCAATGGAAAAATAGATGTAAAAAAGATGGTTGGTGCAGAAGTCGTTGGAATTACGGCATGCCCCTGTGCACAAAACATGTTAAAAGAAAATGCAGTTGCTAGTTTAACTGAAAAAGGATTTTCAAATGAAGACATTAAAAAAATTCTTGATTCAGTTACTATTGCAACACACAACCAAAGAGGAATTGGAACGGTTATGATAGAAGTTCCAAATGGATATACTGTTGGAATTTCAAAAATAATCAAAATAATTAAAGATTCAATGAGTGGGGAAGTTTACGAACTTTTGAAGAGAAGTGACGAAGCTTTTGTTGTAGAGGCAGCTCACAAAAATCCAAAATTTGTTGAAGACTGTGCAAGAGAGATGATAAAAAGAGTTGTGGATGTTTTTGATTATCTTCCTGAAGACACACAAGTTCTTGTAAGGCAGGTAAATAAAGAGAGTATTCACAGACACGATGCTTTTGCAGAAAGAAATTCTACAATAAGGGAACTAAGGGACGAACTTAAAACTTTAACAAATTAACTTTAATTTATTTTTTAGTGGTTTTATGAAAGCTCTCGTTGTTGGGGCATGTACGCGCCCTGTTGTAAATTCTTTAAAAAAATTAAATTTTGAGGTCTATTCAGTTTCTCACTATAACCCTGTGGATTTAAATGCAGATCATAAAAAATATACTATCAATGACAAATTTCACGGACATTTGGTAGATAAATATTCTGAAAAAGAATTATTAAATCTTTCAAAAGAATATGTGGATTTGGTTGATTATATTTTTGTATGTTCTGGAATATTTGAGAGTAAAACTTCAAAAACTCCAAACTGGGACGTTGTTGGAAACTCACCAAAAAGAATTAAAAATATAAGTGATAAATATAAAACTGTAAAGAAATTGGAAAATTTAGGCTTTAATGTGCCGGTAACATACCTAGTAAATAATAAATACCAGTTTGAAAAATGCTTATCGGAGTTAAAGTCTGTAGTAGTAAAACCTATTTCAGGTAGCGGCGGAATTGGTGTAACTAATATTGATTTTCAAAATACGGATAATTTGGATATAAACTATCCTGTACTGGTTCAGGAATGTATCAAATCTGAATCATACAGTGCTTCATTTATCGGTTCAAATTTTTTATGTTTTAACAAGCAATTGATAAATAACAATATTTATGTAGGAAACATATCCCCGTATGTTTTAAACTTGAAAAACGAAACAATTCAGGAATTTGAAGAAATAATAGCTTCGCTGGATCTTTTAGGGATGAATGGAATTGATTTCATGCTAAAAGATGGAATTCCATATATTATCGAAGTAAATCCTAGGATTTTAGGAACTTATGAAACAATAGAATTATCTTCAAAATACAATCTTTCAAAGGCAATTCTCGAAAATAAACCCGTAAAACCAAAAGACTGTTTTTTTAAAAAAATAGTTTTTTCAGACAAAGGTTCATCATATTCCATCGATAAAAATCCATTTTTAAGGGATATCCCACAAAAAGGAACCTATATCGAAGAGGGAGAACCAGTCGTTACAATAATCGGAAGAAACATGGCTGATGTAAGAGAAATGGAGTGCGGTATTTTAAGAGGTGTATGAAACATGAATTTATCAAAAGATGAGATATTTACAATGCTCGAAAACCCCCTGATTCAACAAGTACTTTTTGAAATAATGGATGAGGACGTTGTTGGCTTTGATGTTTTGTCAGTACTTATCAATACTAATGAAGTAACAGATGACGAGATTTCAAGACAGTTGGATGTAAAATTAAACAATATTAGAAGGATACTCTACAAATTATACGAAGCAAGGCTTGTAGATTATAATCGAGAAAAGGACGAAGAAACAAACTGGTACACTTACACCTGGAAACCATCTCTTGAAAAAGTGCCAGCACTGGTTGCTAAAAAAATGAAAAATGTATTAAATGGTTTAAAAGAACAGCTAAATGTGGAAGAAACAAACATGTTTTTTTTCTGTTCTGACTGTGAAATTAAATTTACATTTGAAGATGCGATGGATAGTGGATTTAGATGCCCCCAATGTGGCGAGATGATGTATGAATACGATAATAAAAAGGACATTTCACTATTAAAAGAACAAATTAAATATTTAGAGGACGAATTTAATAAAAACCCTCTTTTTTCTACTTATTAAGGTTGCATCTATGAATATTGTTTTAAATGATCTTCTAAACGACGCTACTTTATATGAAAAATTTTCTAATTTTAAAAAAATGCAAGAAATACCTAATTTTAATGAATATTTAACTTTTTTAACAGAACGTTGTGAAAAAAACGTGGTTCTACACAGCATTGCGGTAGCTGATTATGTTTATGAGTTTGGAATCAAATTATTAAATAACAAACATGATTTTGATTTAGATACGGCTGTTTTGGGTGCTATTTTGCACGACATTGGGCGAAGTAAAAGCCACAATATAGATCACGGGATAATTGGTTCTGAAATATTATTGAAAAATAATTTTAATGAAAAATACGCTAAAATTGCAGAACGGCATATTGGTGCAGGAATTTCTAGAAAAGAAGCAGAAGATTTGAATTTGCCTAAAAAAGATTATATTCCAAAAACATTGGAAGAAAAAGTAATAGCAAATGCGGATAACTTAATTTCCGGGGATTTGAGGGTTGATATTGATTTTGTAATTGATAAATTTAAAAAAAGAACAAATGATGAAGTTTCAAATAATGTTTATGCACTTTATTTAGAAGTAAATAAGTTAATTGATAATTAACTAAAATTAATTAAAACAAATGATTTTTATGCAAACAACAGTCCGGTAAGTCTCAATACTGCATAAAATGTGCCGATCGCAAAAGTCATACATACCGCACACGTAATTATCATTCTATTTACTTTTAAACCAAATAATGGAACTGCAAAAAACAGCCCGAATAATCCAGAACCCATCTGTATCGTTTCAATCGCTTTTGATATTTGTGAAGCTTCAACTGACGGCATTGTTGGTGCTAACTGAGATATTACTGTTAAATAACCCCCAATCAAACCAGCAGTTGCAGGAATCACACCACAGAGAATTATAAGGCCCACTGCAAGACCGTTTGCAGTGACACTTAGAAGTTGGGATTTTAAATTTTGAAGGTCGTCAAGTGTTTTTGCAAGTTTTTTCAGAGTGTCTGCAAGCTCTCCACCATATTTTCTATTTTCAATGATTAACCTTCCAACCTGTCTAAATATCTTTGAATCAAGAGAATTTGAAACAAGTATCATTGCATCTTCAAAACTCAATTTTCTTTCAGTCATTAATGTAACAATTTTTGAAAAAACTACGTCCACTTCAGGAATTCCACTTCTTATAACTTCATTAATTGCTTCAACAACAGAACGTCCGGAATCAAGTGATAAAACCATGACGTATAGTGCTTTAGGTATATTTTTGTCGAATTTATCCATTTTAGATTCATACATAATCGTCGGGAGTGAAAGAACGGATCCTAAATATACAAAAGTTAAAATCAAGGTAGTTTTTAAGGTGAAACCTAAAAATATTTTTAACAATATTGGTAAAATCGTTATAACCAATAATATTCCGATAAAAACTCGTTCATCAAGTTTTCTACCTGTTTTTTTTAATATCTTAATATTTCGTACAATTAAAACATGATATACATGATCTAGGTATTTTTTGGCATCCATAATTTCACTCAATCTTCATTTTAATAAAGATGGTAAATATAATTGTTGACATTAACCCTATTTTGCCCATCACGAGGTCAATAGCATTGATAATTCCGTCAAATCCTTGCTGAGCACCCAATGCTGACTGTATCATTCCTGAAAATGGGATAATCAAACCAATACCAAATATAAGATTTCCCAAATTTGATATTTGGAATTTTGAACTGTCTATTTTTGACATAGATTCTCTTACAATTTCATTATACAAATTTTCAAGTAAAAGCTGTGTTCCACCCTTATTTGCTGCAAGAATCAACTGGTCGTAAAGCTGTCTCATTATATGTATTTTAGTCCTCATTTTAGCTCTTTCGAGAGCTTCTACGAAGTTATACCCACCCTGATTAATATCTTTTATAATACTTCTAAATTCAAAAGAGGTAATTCCATATTCTGGATTGTTTGCAATATTTTTCAAGGATTCCTGAACAGAAGCACCAGAGTTTAACATTGAAATAAGGTGTAATATACTCATTAACACCTGAATTTTAATTTCCCCTCTAAACAATGTTAATTTTAGTTTTGGATAAAATATACTACCAACAACTATAATAACTGCTAAAAGTACCCCATTAGAAACGCCAGAAAATACATCGCCGGTCAAAACACCGTAAATTATGAATAAAACAACCGTGGTGATTGCTGCAATCATCATCTTTAAGAAATAAACTCGCTCATCTACAATACCTGCATACTGGTAATCCCTCTTAGAAGGTAAAAATGAGGTGTTTGTAACCCAGTATGAAAAAGATCTGGAGTATCCGCCAAGTGCTCCAAATTCTTTTTTTTCAAAAAGTAAATCATCTAAGTCAATACTTACTTCGGGAGTTTCATCGATATATGGTTCGTAAAACTCTAAAATCTCATCTTTATGTATATCTTCAGTTTTTCTTTCGAAGATTTTTTTTAAATATTCCGATCTTCCAACCCTAGATATTTTTCTTTTTTTCGGAGTTTTAACTCCTTTTAATGTATTGGCGAGTTTATCAAAAGTACCCTGTTTTTTTTCAGTTTTTCTTTTCATCTAAACCCCAATTATTCCAAAATGTTTTTCAAGACATTTTCTGGATTTTCCTGATATTGCTTAAGTACATCCCCTACTTTTCTAATATCATTAATATTGTTGTTCACCATATATTTTAGTACTTTCTTTCTATTGATTCTATCGTCCATTAATTCATCTCTCGTAATACCTGCAATCTGGCACACGTCTTCTTCCCACATACAAATTCCTGTTTTTACAACACTGTCGCTTATTCCATCGTATTTAAAGAGCTCAGTTTTTGTAATATTTTCCCCACTTCCTCCGATTTCAACAACACCAAGGATCCTTCTAACAGTTTTTTTATTACGTTTAATACGCTGCTGGTTTATGATAAAATCAACTGAAGACATCATAACTTTTGGAACGTTCATAGGAGGGTTTATTAACCTAATGAGTGCTTCATCTGCGCTGTTTGCGTGCAGAGTTCCGGAACATCCATCGTGCCCGGTGTTCATAGCAACAAGCAATGAGTGGGCTTCACTACCCCTAACTTCCCCTACAAATATCCTGTCAGGCCTCATCCTTAAGGAATTTTTAATCAGGTCATCCATCGTGATTTCATAACCTTGAATACCCGGTCTTCCAGGTCTTGTAATCATTTTTATCAGGTGCGTTAGTGGAACCTGTAACTCTGGAGTATCTTCAATAGTTACAAGTCTATCGGTATACATCGAAAACATTGAAACAACGTTTAAAGTTGTAGTTTTACCCGAACCAGTTCCACCTACAATAAGTGTGTTTGCAGGTTTTGCACCAAAGTACCCTTCAACAGCCTGCCAGAGGAATGCCGCAAGTTCTAAATCAAAAGTTCCAAAATTAATCAAATCAACAATAGTTAATGGATCTTCACTAAACTTACGAATGGTAATTGTATTTCCACCCAATGTAACATCACTCATTGTAGCGTTAACCCTGCTTCCATCTGGTAAAAATGCATCAAGCATTGGAGTTCTTGAATCAATAGTCCTGCCTGCAAGATAAGCAATGCTTTCAACAACCCGCGTTGCTTCGTGTCTATCAAGTCTAATATTTGTCTCACACATCTGGTATTTTCTATGAAATACAAAAGAAGGTGATTCAACACCATTTACCATTACTTCTTCTAATTTGCTATCATTTAATGGAATTTCTAAAAGCCCTAATTTTCCAATTATTAAGTAAAAATAGTGTGATAAATGGAGTATTTCTATGTCTCTTAAATGTAAATTATTTTTTTCCGAATAATTTTTAAGGTATCCTTGAATCTGCCCTAATTTTTGAAGGGTAGATTCTGAAAGTTCCGCTTTTATTGTTTTAATATCCATATCTGAAAATTTTGCAAGAGCTGTATTCATAAGAGTGATTTCTGGAATCTTGTATAGTGTGACACCATTTTCTTTTTCAATAATTACATCAAAATCAATGTCATCAACTTTTACAAAGTATTTATCAAGTATTGAGCTTGTAGAATCTCTTTCAAATTCTTCTACTGGCTGTTTTGCCCGTTCATTCACTGAAAAACCCACTTTTATTTCGGGTTTTTTGACCTTTTCAGAATTATCAAGTATGCTCGGGGTTTCAGATACTTTTTCAGATACATTATTTTTTTTAGCGACAGATGGATTGGAATCTCTGCTTTGGATTCTGTCAAAAAGCCCCATATTATCACCTTATAATGTTACATCGATATCTAAGTGTTCTGTTAGCTCTTTGTACCTATTTCTTATTGTAACTTCAGTAACTCCTGCAACATCTGCAACTTCTCTCTGAGTTCTTCTAGTTCCCTGTAAAACACTTGCAATATAAATTGCAGCAGCGGCAACTCCCGTAGGTCCTCTACCACTAGTAAGACCACGTTCTCCTGCTTTTTGCAAGATTGATATTGCTTTTGATTCAACTTCTCCTGGAAGTTTTAATTCTGAAGCGAATCTTGGAACATAATCCACAGGATTTGTTGGAGCAAGCCTGATGTTTAATTCTCGTGAAATAAATCTATATGTTCTTCCAATTTCTTTTCTATCCACTCTTGAAACTTCTGCAATTTCATCAAGAGTTCTTGGAACTTTACATCGTCTGCATGCAGCGTAGAGTGCAGCAGCGGCAACACCTTCAATACTTCTTCCCCTAATGAGCCCTTTTTCAACAGCACCCCTGTAAAGAACTGCAGCGTTTTCCCTAACGTTTCTTGGAAGACCCAATTTTGAAGCTATCCTGTCAAGTTCGGAAAGTGCAAAAGCTAAGTTTCTTTCAGATGCATCAGAAACCCTGATTCTTCTCTGCCATTTTCTTAATCTATAAAGTTGAGCTCTTTTATCTGCAGAAATATCTTTTCCGTAGCTGTCTTTATTTCTCCAGTCGATAACTGTTGATAAACCTTTATCGTGGATTGTATAAGTCATTGGAGCTCCAACCCTACTTCTTTTTACACGCTGTTCGTGATCAAAGGCTCTCCATTCAGGACCCACGTCAAATAAATTCTGCTGTAAAACACATCCACACATTTCACAAACGATTTCAGCCCGTTCATAATCTTTAATAATACTTTTACTACCACAGACAGGACAGATTAATTCTTCTTCCTTTTCTAAAATAACATTCTTATTTGAGTAGTCTTCAGGCTTTGCGATAGCAATTTTAATCTTTCTTTCAGGCTTTTTAGTATCTTCTTTTGTAACAGATTCGATTTTCATGATAACACCGTCTTAAAGTTATCTTCTTCCTTTTTTACGGGGTTTTGATTGTTTTTTTGATTGTTCATTCATAACGAAAACATTATCCGATTCCAAGGTTTTTTCAGCGTCGTCTTCACTATAAGGAATTATTTTTACATACGGTTCTTCAACAGGTCCAAATACATCGTAGATTTTTCCAATCTTTTTAACTCTATCTTTAAGTTTTATTCCAACAGGCGAATTAAAACGAGGCTGTTTTTTAACACGCCCAATTATTTTTCCTTTTGGAGTTCTATGCAGTATTTTTATTTTTTCCAACGAGATTCCCCCATATCGAATGATTATGGTATATCGAGAGTTATGAATATTTAACAATAAAATCGATTCATATATAGTTTTCGCACGATAGTATTTATATATTTCGAAAAGTATATATATGATTTACTAAATAGAATCGCAATTCTAAGAACAAAACGGAACTAAAAACAGTGTATGTAATTAAATCATCGATAGTTTTATATACTGTGTGCAAAAACCTTAGCGTTTTAGTAATGGGAATCATAAACCACCCAAAAGTATTTAAGAAATAAAATTAATTTAGTTGGGAATAAAATCTGTTTTTTACATCTTAATTACTGCCTAAATTAAAAAAACAGGTAGAATTTAAATTTATTAAAAATCTAAAAATTAAGCTTAAATTTAAATTACTATGGCCATTTTTTTATTCTTTCATCTGGAAAAGCTTTTTATCATTTACCAGCCCTTGTTTTTATAACTGTAATTTTTCGGACTTTAGATAATAATATATAGGTGGTTATTCGTGAATAATAATAGCATTGAATATAGAAAGTTGGAACACCTTATTGTGTGCGACCACTGTGACGTGGAGTATAAAAAAGGGACCCTTCTTGAGGACGTTGAATTAATTCACAGCGGTATATCAAACTGCGATTTAGACGATATCGATACATCTATCGAAATTTTTGGAAAAAAATTAAATTCTCCGTTAATTGTAGCAGCAATAACTGGTGGACACCCTAAAGCAAAGGAAGTCAATAAAAATATTGCTATTGCTGTTGAGGAACTGAATTTAGGTATGGGTGTAGGTTCACAAAGGGCGGCTATATCAAAAAGCTACCTTGAAGATACCTATTCTGTTGTAAGGGATCACACTTCCTCATTAATTATCGGAAACCTTGGAGCAGTTAACTTTGTGGAAGATTCATGGGATGAAGAAATTATTTCAAAGTCTGTAGAAATGATTGATGCAGATGCCATGGCGATTCATTTCAATCCACTACAGGAAGCTATACAGCCTGAAGGCGATGTAAACTTCAAAGGACTTAATATTTTAAAAGAAATAATTTCAAATTACAATAAAATTCACGGAAAAATTCCATTTATCGCAAAGCAGGTTGGCGAAGGATTTTCAAAAAAAGATGCCATTTTTTTAAAAGAAATTGGCTTTGATGCGATAGATGTCGGCGGAAGCGGCGGAACTTCATGGGCTGCTGTAGAGCTTTACAGGATAAAAGATGAAGAGCAGAAGAATTTTTCAAACCAGTATTTTAACTGGGGAATTCCAACTGCCGCATCAATTCTGGAAGTAAATTCAGCCTTTTCAGGACCGATAATTGCAACAGGCGGAATCAGGACTGGAATCGATATTGCAAAATCAATTTCAATTGGTGCAAACTGCTGTGGAACTGCTTTACCAATTTTAAAAGCAGCATTAAAGTCTTCAGAAGCTGTTACAACTGTTCTAGAGAGAATGATTAAAGAGTTAAAAACTACAATGTTTTTGACAGGATGTAATAACATAAACGAACTAAAATCTGCCAGATATATTTTAAAAGGCGATTTAAAGAATTGGAAGGATCAGATTTAATAATTTAAATATTATCCATCGGAATTTTTTCAATTTATTTATTCATGTATTCAAAGCAAAGGATGTGATAATTTGCAGTTAGAAGTAGTCGCAATAGGTGGATACGAAGAAGTCGGAAGGAACATGACTGCCGTAAATATCGACGGCGAGATCATAATTTTCGATATGGGTGTAAGACTCGACAGGATAATGATTCACGAGGATACGGACATCTCAAAAATGCACAGTTTAAATTTAATTGAGATGGGCGTAATTCCAGATGATACGGTAATGAAAAATATCGAAGGAGAGGTTAAGGCGATTGTTTTAACACACGGGCACCTCGACCACATCGGAGCAATTACAAAACTTGCACACAGGTACAACGCTCCAATTATCGGAACTCCATATACTTTAGAACTCGTAAAAAGAGAAATTTTAAGCGAAAAGAAATTTGATGTTAGAAATCCATTAATTACTTTAGAAAACGGAAATAAATTAGATTTAACAGCAAATATTACTTTAGAATTTGTAAAAATTACACACAGTATTCCTGATGCTGCAATGGCAGTACTTCACACACCTTATGGTGCAGTAGTTTATGGAAACGACTTTAAATTTGATAATTTCCCTGTAGTTGGCGAAAAACCAGATTACAAAGCGTTAAAAAGAATTGGAAAACAGGGCGTAATTGCAATGGTTTCCGAAAGTACAAGAGTTGATTTTGAAGGAAAAACAGCATCAGAAGGAGTTGCTGCAAACCTTTTGAAAAACGACCTTTTAGGAACTGACAATGAAGACAATGCAGTTGTGGTAACTACATTTTCATCACACATTGCAAGAATTAAATCCATTACCGATATTGCTTCAAAAATGGGCAGAATTCCAGTACTTGTTGGAAGATCAATGTCAAAATACTGTGGAATTGCACAAGATATCGGTTTAGTAAAATTCCCAAAAGAAACAAAAATTTGCTGGGACCCTTCATCAATCGATAAAACCTTCCACCAGATAATGAAAGACGGTAAAGAAAACTACCTTATGGTTGTTACAGGACACCAGGGAGAAGAAGGTGCGGTTTTATCCAGGATGGCAACAAATAAAACTCCATTCAGGTTTGAAAAATACGATCAGGTTGTATTTTCAGCAGATGTTATTCCAAACCCAATGAATGCGGCACAAAGATATTTATTGGAAGCAAGATTAAATTTAGCAGGAGTTAGGCTATTTAAAGGAGCTCACGTATCTGGACACGCAGCAAAAGAAGATCACAGGGACATATTAAGATGGTTACAACCAGAACATTTGATACCTGCCCACGGTGATTTTAATTTAACTTCAGCATATGCTAAATTAGCAGAAGAAGAAGGATTCAGACTCGGTGAAGATGTACACTTACTCAGAAACGGTCAAAGCTTGAAATTTGAAAGAGTAATTTAATTGAGGTGCTAAAATGGTGTTTGATAGGGAAATATTGTCAAAAATCGATTCTGAACTCAAAAAATATATGGAAAAAGATACTAAACTTTACGGTGCATCAAAACACCTATTACTTGCAGGCGGTAAAAGAGTAAGACCTTATCTTTCAATTTTAACATATCTCTTGAAGAAAGATGACCTTACTGAAATAATGGCACCAGCACTTTCTGTTGAATTGATTCATAATTATACATTAGTTCATGACGATATAATGGATAATGATGACCAAAGAAGGGGAATCCCTACAGTTCACACGGTTTATGGTGAACCAATCGCAATTTTGGCTGGAGATTTGTTATATGCAAAGGCTTTTGAAGCTCTTTCAAATATTGAAGATAGTAAAAAGGCTCACGAAGTTTTAAAGGTTTTATCTAAGGCATGTGTTGAAGTCTGCGAAGGACAGACTGAAGACATGGAATTTGAAGAAAGATTCCCGACTTTAGATGAATACCTTGAAATGATTTCCAAAAAAACAGGTGCTTTAATTGTAGCCCCTGTAGAAATTGGAGCAGTTATGGCAGACTGCACTCCTGAAGAAAGAGAAGCACTCTGTAATTATGCAAAAAGAATTGGAATGACTTTCCAGATTCAAGACGATGTTTTAGATTTAATTGGGGATCAAAAAACAATCGGAAAGCCTGTGGGTAGTGACATTGTTGAAGGTAAAAAGACAATGATGGTAATTCACGCAATGGAAAACCTTTCTGAAGATAAAAAAGAAAGATTATTGCAGATTTTAGGAAATCAAGATGCAAATCAACAAGAAGTTGCAGAAGCAATTGAACTTTTAGCCGATTCTATTAATTATGCAAAAGATACAATGAAAAACGCAACAGAAGAAGCTAAAGATTACTTAAAAATATTCGATGCAGAAAAAAGAAAAAATCTCGAAAACATTGCAGATTTTATCATCGAAAGAATTCACTAATTACATTTAATTAGCTATTTTAACTTTTTTTAAAATTTAAAGGTGTTTTAATGAAAATTCCTAAAATTTACGTTGAAGGAGAATTAAACGACGGCGATCGTGTCGCAATTGAAAAAGATGGAAATGCAATAATTTTTTTAGAAAAAGATGAAGAATATTCTGGAAACGGCAAGCTTCTTTATCAAGTAATATATGATGATTTAGCAAAATACATGAGTTTAGACACTTTAAAAAAAGATGTTTTAATACAGTATCCTGATAAACATACACTTACATATCTTAAAGCAGGAACTAAACTTATTTCGGTACCTGCTGAGGGCTACAAAGTCTATCCGATAATGGATTTTGGTTTCAGGGTTTTAAAAGGATACAGGCTTGCAACACTTGAAAGTAAAAAGGGAGATTTAAGGTACGTTAATTCTCCAGTAAGCGGAACGGTCATATTTATGAACGAAATCCCATCAGAAAGAGCAAATTATGTATTTTATATGCTCGAAGAATAAATTTTCATTCTAAATTTTTGGAGTACTGGTATCCCCACGAACCAGTAATCTGTCCTTTTTTTGCCATTTTTCCTAAAATATCTAAGGTTTCTTTTTCAAGTAATTCTGGGGTGCTGTTTTCAAAGTAAGTTCCACAAAGGGGCATAAAATAGTGTGCATGGACTTTTCCATTCTTTTTTATAATGTATTTCATCAGATCAATGCTTTCTTTTCTTTGATCTTTTGTTTCGTCTGGAAAACCAAATATAAAATCAACTTTTGGAATTAAATCACATTCTTTAGACGTTTCAACAGCATTTATAACATCTGAAACTGTGTGACCGCGTCTTATATGTTTTAAAACTTCATCGCTTCCGCTCTGCGCTCCAAAATGAATGTATCTATTGTCGCAATACTTATTTACTAAATCAAGTGTTTCAAATTTTACAAATTCCGGCCTTACTTCTGATGGAAAAGTTCCAAAAAAGAGCCTTTTTTTAATTTCAAAGAGACTTTTCATCAATTTTTCAAGTTTTTCAATATCTGGTTTTGTTCCTGTTTTGGACCCATATGAAAACGCGTTTGGGGTTACAAACCGGATATCGCCCATAGTTTTTACAATTTTTACGATACTTTCAATACTTCTATGCCTTATATTTTTTCCAAATATTTGGGGAGTCTGGCAGAATCTACAGTTGTAGGGACACCCTCTTGTAATTTCTATTGGTGCAAGGGGCCATATTTTTTCATAATTGTCAAAATTCTCAATTATTATTCCTTTAATTATTTTTTCAGAAGTTTTTCCAGATTTTATAGAATTTATAAGATTTGGTAGTGAAATTTCCCCTTCACCAATTATTACGTGGTCAAATCCCATGTTTAATGTATCTTCTGGACATCCTGATGGGTGAGCTCCTCCCGCAATTAATATAACATCTTTTTTTAGTTTTTTTAATTCATTTATTTCGTTTAAAACTTCTTTTTCCTGCATACTCATAAATGAATATATTAAAATATCTAAAGAATCCAGATTTTCAATTATTTCGCTAAATTCTTTGAATAGTGTCCCACCTACTAGAGGATATAATTTTGAAATACTGTACTTGTTTTTTGAAGTCATTCTAAATCCGATCATAACCTTAAATAATTATGATTGGTATATAAAATTGACAGTAGAATTGGAGGTGCTTTTTTGAAAAAAAGACCAACTCTATATATCAAGATACACTACCCTGGAAGTATCTTGGAAGGAGAATACGACTACGAAGCGGTAGTAAAACTTAAAAATAAGTATATTAAATATTTAGAAACTGGAAAAGGAACTGGCACGCTGTTATTCAACGAAGACAAGAAAAACTTTGCAGTGGTTAATTTTCAACAAGTTTGTGCAATAGAAGTCGATAAAACCCTGATGTTCATGGACGAATTTGAGCGAGAATGGGATAAAGTTTATAAAACAAGGTAATTTTAATTTTTATATTGATTGGATGTATTGGTGATATAATGGCGAAGATTGCGAAAAATGCGGTTGTTATTGGGGATGTTGAACTCGGTAAAAACGTAAATATCTGGTATGGAGCAGTATTACGGGCAGATATTAATAAAATAAAAATAGATGATGATTCAAACGTGCAGGATAACTGTACTGTGCACTGTTCAAAAGATTATCCTGTTTTTATTGGAAAAGGCGTTTCAGTAGGGCATGGTGCAGTAATTCACGGGTGTACCATTGAAGACAATGTACTCGTTGGAATGAATTCAACTGTACTAAACGGCGCAAAAATCGGTAAAAACTCAATAATTGGCGCAAATGCACTTGTATCACAAAATAAAGAAATTCCACCAAATAGCATGGTTTTAGGGGTTCCTGGAAAAGTTGTAAGAACTTTAACTGATGAAGAAATAAATTCTATAAAAGAGAATGCAAAAAACTATCTTGAACTATCAAAAAACTTATAATGTTTAAAAATCAATGAGACTATTATTGTAAATCAATAGGGTGAAAAAATGGTCAACTTAGGATTTGTTATCGCAGAATTCAACAGGGATTTAACATTCATGATGGAAAAAATGGCAGAAGAACATGCTGAATTTTTAGGTGCAAATGTTTCCCACAAAATAATGGTTCCAGGATCATTTGACATGCCTCTTGCAATCAAAACACTTCTTCAAAAAGACGACATCGATGCAGTTGTTACAATTGGATGCGTTATCGAAGGAGATACTGAACACGATGAAATTGTAGTTCAAAACGCGGCAAGAAAAATTGCAGATTTATCTTTAGACTTTGGAAAACCAGTTGCACTTGGAATTGCGGGACCTGGAATGACAAGAATGCAGGCTGAAGATAGAATTGATTACGGTAAAAACGCAGTAGAAGCTGCTGTTAAAATGGTAAAAAGACTTAAAGAAATTCAATAATTTAAAATTAAATTTATAAATCTTTTTTAGTGATTTTATGAATGTTTTAAAAGAAGTATATGCTACGATCGAAAAAAGAATCGAAGAAAAACCCGAAGGCTCTTACGTTGCTAAATTAACAACGGATGGCAAAAAAACTGCAGTAAATAAAATCTGTGAAAAAGTCGGTGAAGAAGCTGCAGAAGTTATTATTGCAGCAAAAGACAACGATAAAGCAGAAATAATTTACGAAAGCGCGGATTTAATTTTTCATACAATGGTCCTTCTTGCAAAATCAGGAATTACCTATGAAGAATTAAGTGAAGAATTCAAGAAAAGAATGAAATAACTTATTTTAAATACTTTTTTAGAATTTTTGGAAAGATTGTACCTTCGATTAAATTCAGAATATCTGTTCTTGTAAGAATTCCAATTGCGATTTCTTCATTATCCAGTACAATTAACCGTCCTACATTATGTTTTTCCATTAAAATTAATGCATCATATATTTTCTCGTTTTTTGAGATTGTGTGTATCGTTTCAGCCATTAATTTTGTCACATTTTCATTTTCAAGGCCTCTTGAAACTGCATCTGCGACATCATGAAGACTCAATACTCCAAGAAGTTTTTTTCCATCCATTACAGGAATTCCACTGATATTTGCATCTGAAAGTAGTTTTGCGGCATCTCGAATCGTTTTTTCAGGAGTTATGTATATCAATTCTTCTTTTATTCCAACATCCCCAACAGTGATTCCTGGAACGCTTGCAACACTTATTACATCCATTAAAAGGATATGGTTTATATCATCTCTTCCAACGACCCTACCCAAAATCACAATTTTGTTGTGGTGCGTTGGCCCAACTTTTACAACATCTCCTTCTGAAAATTTCCTAGTGTCCCCATTAACGTAAATTTTTGAAGAGCATGATTTTTCTCTTGTAACTGTGTCAAATACGATTTTTATGACACTAACTCCTTCAACGAGGTCGTCTCTTTTGTAAATTGGAACTGTAATTTCTTCTTCTGTTTCAAGTCCGAGTGAACGGTAGGTTAAACTCGTTGGAATGTATCCTCCTTTTGGACCTGGAACCCCATCAACAAGATTTAGTGCTCTTAAAGCCTGCATCTGGTTTCTAATCGTTCCTGGGTTTCTACTTAATTTAACTGCAATTTCTGTTCCCTTTACAGCTTTATTTTTTTCCCTATAAATTGAAATTAATTCTTGAAGTATTTCTTTCTGAACTATTGTAAGTTCCATAGTTACACCGTTAAAAATGATTATAAATGGTGATTATAAATAGTGACATATATATTATGGTTTTTAATTGGTATAATAAATTTATGATTTAATTTAAGTAGAAAATCTGCAAAAAAGAGCTTAAATATATTTAAAAATCTAATGATACTGTTTTACAAGGAATGTTCTTTTCTAAATATTTTAAAAATGATTTTAAGCCGTAAACTTCGGTTCCGTAGTGAGTTCCATCGATAACTGTTATCCCTAGTTCTTCTGCAATGATTTTTGAGTGGTGAGTTAAATCTCCAGAAATGTAAACATCTGCAAAATTTGATACATATTTAATAGAATCTTGCGAAAGCCCGTATCCTGAAAGAACTGCCACTTTTAACTGTTTTTTATCATATATGCTTTTAGGAACGACAGTTTGTGGAACTGCGAATATATTTTCTTTCGTAATTTTTAAAATATCTTCAAAAGTTCCATCAAATGTTCCAACTCTTCCAAGACCATCTTCATATAAATTTTTAACATCTTTTAAATTATATAATTCAGCTAAACAGTCATTAAGTCCGTTTTTACAAATATCCAGGTTTGTATGTGCACTGTAAAGTGGAATATCTTTTTTAGTTAATATTTTGAGTTTTTTGTAAATTGGCCCTGTAAAATTTCTTATTGGATCTTTTAAAATCGGGTGGTGGGTAAACAAAAAGTCCACGTTTTCAGATTCTGCTTTTTTTATAACTTCTAAGGACGGGTCAAGTGCAATTCCTAATGTTTCAACTTCCTTTTCAAGGTTTAATCCAACCTGAAGGCCGATATTGTCCCTGGGTACGGCAAGTTCTTTTGGAGCAAACTTTTCAATTAGTTCTATGATTTCAAAAGCTTTCATTTTTTCCACCCTGTAATCACCTGTAATTCTTCAAATGAAAATTTTAAAGACCCGGTTTGTTTCGCAACAAATCCTAATTTTTCCATTTTTTCAATGGTTTTATTTCCATCGGTAAGTGATGATTGAAGAATCTGAATAATTCCATCTTTTTTTAAATAGTTGGCTACTTCATCTAAAAACTTATCCAAAACTTCTCTTCCGTCTTTTCCGCCATCAAAAGCGTAATTTAAATATTTTTCTAATTTTTCCTCGTCAGAAGTTGGAAGGTATGGTGCATTGAATAAAATTACGTCAAATTTTTCATCAATATTTTTGAAGAGGTCGCCTGTTTTAAAGGAAAGTTTTTTGGAATCAATTTCGTTTAATTCTGAATTGATTTTTGCACACTCTACTGCATATGGATTTATATCGATCCCAATAACTTTTAAAGCACCCTGTTTTACGGCATTTATTGCCTGAATTCCGCTTCCAGTTCCCACGTCAAGGACTGTTTTATTTTGTACATCGACTAAATTTTCTATTAAAAGTTCGCTGTCTTCCGCAGGAACGTATACTTTAGGGTGTGTTTTTATCTTTATCCCATTTATTTCAATTATTTCTATCATAATAATCTATTTTTTACATTTTCCAGATTTCATCGCCAATAAAATGAATGGTTTTGATCGCTTTTCCTTTTTTTTCTTCAACCATTGTTTTTCCATCCATTAAAGCTTCTCCAACAGATAATGGCTTTTTGTGAGTTACGTCAACTACAAAAACAATGTCCCCTTCTTTTATATCTTCGTCAGCTCCGACGATTCCAGGGGCCATAATGTCTGCACCGTTTGCGATGAATTTTACAGCACCCATGTCTACAATAACCCTGTTGTTTTCAATATCCATTTCTAAAAGGAATTTGAGTGTTGGAAATATTCTCCCGCTGTTTACCATTGCAAGAGGAGTTCCGTCTAAAAGGATTATTTCGCCTTCTTCGGTTACAGCTTTTTCAACAACTGCTTTTTTTGGAATTATTTTTTCAACGTCAAAAATATTTCCAAGTTCTTCTTTTAATTCCTTTAATTCTTTCTTTTTTAACATGTATCTTCTTTTTATTTCCATATTTTCACAGTTAAATATTTTTTAAGATTTAAAAACAGTTTAAAATAGTGTTTTAAAGAATAAGTAAGTTTAGGTTAAGAAAAGTAAATTGGGGAAATCTATTTTATTTATTCTATAATTTCGTAACATGTGTTTCTCTGTTTTGGAATTCTTCCAACTGCTAAAACCATGTCTTTTAATTTTTCTTCGCTCATGTACGTTCCGTAGCTTCCGCCAGCAGCTTTTGAAATGCTTTCTTCCATTAAAGTTCCACCGATATCGTTTGCACCACAATTCAATGAAATCTGGCTTAATTTTGTTCCAAGTTTTACCCAGGAGGTTTGTATGTTTTTGATATAATCTTTAAAGAAAATTCTTGAAATTGCGTAAACTTTTAAATCAAGCATTCCAGAAGCTCCACTTTTTACTCGGTCCATGTGGTGAAGTGGCGCATTTTCATGTAAAAAGGTTAATGGCACAAATTCTGTAAAACCGCCAGTTTCTTTTTGGATTTTTCTTAAAATTGATAAATGTTCTGCAAGATGCTTATTTTCTTCGATATGGCCGTACATCATTGTGCAAGTTGTATTAATTCCAGTTTTATGTGCAGTTGATACAACATCAATCCATTCAGAAGTTTTTAATTTTGTAGGGCAGATTTCAGACCTTACTTCATCATCCAGAATCTCAGCAGCAGTTCCAGGCATGCTGTTTAAACCATTTTCTTTTAAAATTTTTAAAGCTTCTTTTACACTTAATCCCGCATTTTCTGCAGCGGATTTAACTTCCATTGGGGAAAATGCATGCACATCAATTCCCCCATAGGTTTTGGTGATTTCTTTGACTTTTTTTAGGATTTCAGCTTGAAAATAGGTATCAATTTCTTTTAAAAGGCCGCCTTGAATACAAACTTCAGTAGCACCCGTTTTTCTAGCTTCGAGTGCTTTTTTAGCAACTTGTTCAGGACTTAAAAAAAACGCGTTTGGATCGCCGTGTTCTGCTTTAAATGCACAGAATTTGCATGTTCCACTACAGACATTTGTAAAGTTAATATTTGCATTAACAACGTAAGTAACCGTGTCACCTGCAATATCCTTTCTAAGAGAATCTGCAAGTTTCAATATATCAAAAAAGTTTTCAGTATCTTCAAATAATTCAACGCAGTCTTTTTTTGAGATTTCTTTTTCTTTAAAAGACATCAAATCCATCAAATCACCAATCGATCTATAAATATCTTCAAGACTATTTTTTAATATTTAAATATTTCGATGATATTAACTGCTAATTCAGGACTAAATCATTAAAAAACGGAAAATAGGGATTTTATTCAATTATTTCATAAAGTGTTGTTCTTTCTTTTGGAATTCTTCCAATGCTTGTAATTGCATTTCTCATTAAATCTACGCTTGCATCTTCATAGATACTTCCTGCAGCTTTTGAAACTTTATCTTCTACTAAAGTTCCACCAAGATCGTTTGCACCGGATTTTAAAATTAACTGACTCAATTTCGTTCCAATTTTTACTCTTGGTGCCTGAATATTTTTGATAGTTTCCTTAAATAAAATTCTAGCAATTGCATAGAGTTTTAACTCATAAAGTCCAGATGCACCGTCTGTAACTCTTCCGGATTTGTAAAGGGGCGTATTTTCATGTAAAAATGACATTGGAATAAATTCTGTAATACCGCCGGTTTCTTTCTGGATTTCTTTTAAGATTGATAAATGATCTACAATATGTTTGTATTCTTCAACATGACCGTAGATTATTGTAGAAGTTGTTTTAATTCCGGTTTTATGCGCAGTTTTCATGATATCTATCCATTTTTTAGTAGACATTTTCAAAGGACAGATGTCAGATCTTACTTCATCATCGAGTATTTCAGCAGCAGTTCCAGGAATTGTTCTTAAACCTGCTTCATTTAACATTTTTAAGGCTTCGTTTATACTAAGTCCTGCATTTTCGGCGCCATTTAATATTTCCTGTGGGGAGTATGCGTGGGTATATATTCCACCGAGTTTCGAAGTTGCGCTGTTTACTTTATTTATTGTTTCAACTTGGAAGTGTGTATCGACATCAGGGTGAATTCCGCCGTGGATTGTAACTTCTGTAAGTCCTGATTTTTTAGCAATAACTGCTTTTTTAGCAATCTCATCCGCATCCAATTTGAAAGCTTCGGGGCTGTTTTTTGAAACGCTGAATGCACAGAATTTACATCCCATGGTACAGACGTTTGTGGTTTCGATATTTGTGTTTTTTACAAAAGTAACCGTATCCCCGACAATATCTTTTCTAATGGAATCTGCAAGTTTTAAGATATCAAAAAAGTTTTCTGTATCTTCAAATAATTCAACGCAGTCTTTTTTTGAGATTTCTCTTTCTTTAAAGGACATTAAATCCATCAAATCACCGGATAATTTCTAAGTTCCAATTGGGCTTTTTCGTATATAAAATTGAGTATAGCTAATTAATACGTTAATTGGGGTAATACGTTTATTAATCGGTCAAAATTTCGCTGTAGCTCCTTTAATATATATAATTTTCTATTTATTGAGAATAGAAAGTACATTATATTGCTGATTAGTAATTATACTTGTTATATTAAAACTCTAGAAATAGGAAGGTGGCAGAATGAAATTTGGTATCGAATTTGTTCCAAACGAACCAATAACCAAACTAGCATACTACGTTAAATTAGCAGAAGACAACGGATTTGAATTCTGCTGGATTACAGACCACTACAACAACAGAAACGTATACATGACCTTAGGAAACCTTGCAGCAGCAACAAACAAAATCAAATTAGGTCCTGGTGTTACAAACCCATACGTAAGAAGCCCTGCAATCGCAGCATCCGCAATGGCTACAGTAGATGAATTATCAGGTGGTAGAGCTACATTTGGTATCGGCCCTGGTGACAAAGCAACATTTGATGCATTAGGTATTGAATGGACAAAACCTGTCGGAACCATCAAAAAAGCAATCGCAGACTTTAAAGAATTAACCGCTGGAAAAAGAATGGCAGAAGGTGCACAACTTGCAGTTAAACCTTCAGCAAAAATTCCAATTTACATGGGAGCACAAGGCCCTAAAATGTTAGAAACCGCAGGAGAAATTGCTGACGGTGTTTTAATCAACGCTTCAAACCCAAAAGACTTCGAAGCAGCAGTTCCTTTAATTAAAAAAGGAGCAGAAGCAGCAGGAAGAAGCATGTCAGAAATTGACGTTGCAGCATACGCATGCATGTCAGTAGACAAAAAAGCAGAAAAAGCTAAACAAGCAGCAATCCCAGTTGTAGCATTCATTGCAGCTGGTTCACCTCCTATGATCTTAGAAAGACACGGAATCGACCCTGCTAAAGTTGATGCAATCAGAGCAGGATTGAAAGAAGGAAACTTCGGTGCAGCATTCGGAAATGTTGATGAAAACATGTTAGAAGGATTTGCTTTATACGGTACACCTGAAGAAGTTGTAGAAAAAGTAAAAGCATTAGAAAAAATGGGTGTAACCCAAGTTGTTGCTGGATCCCCAATCGGACCAAATAAAGACAGCAGCATCAAATTAATTGGAAAAATCATTAAAGAATTCCAATAATTAAATAACTTTTTTAAATTTTTTAAATTTCAAAAAAAGAGTTTTATTTTAGTTTTAAAGGTTTATTTGGCCTTTGATTTTTCAATGTATTTTTCAATCATTTTAGCTTCGATTTTTGAAGTTATTCCTAGTCTTTCTAAAACAATTTCTGTAAGAAGTCTTTTTAAAATTTCTTTTCCTTCTTTTGTATCATCAATTGTTCCCAATTTTTTTGTAGTTCCTGGAGACTTTAATTTTGTTAATGCTCCTGAAATATCTTCTTCTTTAACTCTTCCCTTTTTCTTTTCGTATATTTCATCAGCAATTGCCCTGAGTTTTTCCATGTCAAACGGCAAAAAATCTTTTATTTTTATAGAGAGTGTTTCTTCGATCGAAGCTAAAACTCTAGCAATTTCTTCGTTGGATGTATTTTCATCAATTTTGATTTTTTTAGAAACGTACCATTTTCCTTTTTTAGCGTTAAACTGTATCCGTTCTTCAGACATAAAATCACCTGAATAAAACAAGTTAATATAATCGTAAAATTATATTCTGTTTAAATTATATAAAATAGTTTCAATTGAAATCAAAACAATTTAAAAAGAGTAAAATAATTAGTTCATTTCAAGAGTTTTTTTCAAAATCGGGCTTTGAATTTCTTCTACAGAAATTTCTGAAATTTCTACAACTTTGATATTTGCTCTTTTTACAGCATGTTTGCTGCCAATTTCTGAATACATGGTTTCTAAAGCATCATTTTCTTTTAAAACGTTGTATTCTTTTGTAAATACCATTGGTTCATCTTTTCCAACGATTTCTCCTTTTATTCTTACGATTTTTGCCATATTATCACCAAAATAATATTAATCTATTAAATCTAGAGCTTCTTCAATTTTTAAGATTTCAGGACCTGACGTGTCGCCTCCGACAACAGCTCCTTTGGTGTTTGCGAGAATGCACGCGCCAACTGAAGTTACGCCCCTATTTGCAGTGCCTCTTTCAACATAGTCCACTCTTAAAATGTCTTGAATCCATTCTAATTCTAATTCATCAGTTAGTGGGTGAACCAGGCATCCTTTATCGGTTGCAACTCCATTTGAACCAACTGTTGGGAGTTCAGCGTAGTTTCCTACTCCGGATTCTACGTCTAGTACATCCTCAATAGTTTTTCTAAATCTGGATAATTCTTCCGAAATTATGCATCCTTTATTGTTAGTTAATATTAAGTTACCAAATGCCGTGTTTTTAGCTTTAAGTCTTTCTAAATTAACGTCCAGACTGTTTTCTTTTAAAAACATTTTAATTAATTCAAGTTCTTTTTCAGTCGTTATGTTAGGTACTAAAAGTCCGTTGGAGTTTCCAACACATAAGGAGCCTATTAAAGAGCTGTTTGAAATGTTTAATTGGGTTGCAGGAATGTCGAGTACGTTTTTCATACGTTCCATCGTTTTTTGATCAACTGAAAGAGGAAAAAACCCATAATCTTCAGTTGCGAGTGAATGTACTCCTGGTGTGGACACTCCAGAAAAATATGTTTTCATTATCATAGTACCACAGTGTTTCTAAAGAAAGAAGCAGGTAGATTATTCTACTAATGTTGCTTTAACAACATCTCCTTCTTTTACAACTTTAACTCTAACTTTAGCAGGGATTTTGTTTAAGCTTCTTTCCCATACTTTTTCGTTTATTGTATTGTCAAGTTTTACAATATCTGATTTCATGTGTTTCTTCAAGAACTCCCTAATTGCCCTTATAGCTCTTGGAGCTCTTTTTGTTGTAGGGCTTTTGTTTGTTACGTCTCTCAAAGGGATTGTATAGATTCTTTCTTCTTCCATAGTATGCACCTCCGCATGGATTAAAAAATGTATAAATATTAAATCATATAGAATATGAAAAAACAATATTTAAATATTTTGGTGAGCGGGTAACATGGAAGACTACACAAAAGCAGAAATTTTAATCGAAGCCCTGCCTTACATCTGTAAATTTCACGATCAGAAGATTTTAATTAAGTACGGCGGCCACGCTATGGTAAACGAGCAGGCAAAGAACTGGATTGCAAAAGACCTCGTGCTTTTGAAATATGTTGGCATAAACCCGATAGTAGTACACGGTGGCGGCCCTGAAATCAATCGTGCGATGGAAAAAATGGGAAAAACCCCTGAATTTATTCACGGGCTTCGTGTAACTGATGAAGAAACACTTGATATTGTTAAAATGGTTCTTATTGGTAAAATAAATGGCGACATTGTTTCAAAATTAGAACGATACGGCGGAAAATCTGTCGGTCTTTCTGGAAAATCAGGTCAATTAATTAAAGCAAAGAAAAAAATCCAGTATTTAATGAAAGACAGTCAAAAAATCGAAGTAGATCTTGGAATGGTCGGGGAAGTCGAACACGTCGATACAAAATTAATAGACATACTGGTTGAAAAAAGGTACATTCCGGTAATTTCACCAATAGGTGTCGATCACCAGGGAAATGACTTGAATCTAAACGCAGACATTGCTGCAGGAGACATTGCGGGTGCAATGGATGCAGAAAAACTTATAATGGTTACCGATGTCGATGGAATAATGGATGATATAAATGATCCGTCTACACTTCACAGAAGATTAACCATTCCTCAAATTGAAGACATGATTGAAAAAGGACTTATTACTGGCGGTATGATTCCAAAAATTGAAGCATGTATCAATGCATTAAACAAAGGCGTTCAAAGTGTGCACATAGTAAATGGAAAAACACCTCATGCAGTTCTTCTTGAAATTTTCACGGAAGATGGCGTGGGTACAATGGTCGTAAGAGAATAACTTTCTTTTTTTAATTTTTCAAACTCTTTAAATTCTTCTTTTATCTGAAAAATATATCTATTTATTGGTCTATTTGGATTAAAAAAGATTTAAATTTTTAGATTTAAATTATCTTTATATAGGATGTATGTCTATGTAGTATCATCGGAAAAGGAATTCCGGTTCCTTCCGAGACGCACCAACCAAATCACTATATCGCACCATTAACCTTAAAATAGCCAAAAACCATTAAAAAACCAAATAACCGACATTACCTTGTTGAAAAATAAGGTAATATACCCCTATTTACAAAATATTAAATGACCTATAAAAATCGAAATTTCATACGCGTGAATCATGATTACCACTTTATCAATCTTAAAAAATATCAAAGACACGAAGGGGTGTTTAAATGAAAAAAATTGAAGCTATAATCAGAATAGAAAGATTGGATATCGTAAAAGGTATTCTTTCTGAGAATGGCTTTTTAAGTTTGACAATTTCTGAAGTAAAAGGAAGAGGAGTTCAGGGTGGAATAACTGAACGATACAGAGGAACAGAATACGTAGTTGACCTTCTTCCGAAAGTTAAACTTGAAATGGTCGTTGATGATAAGGATATTGACGAAGTAATTACAATAATTCGTGAAAATGCAGAAACTGGAAAACCAGGAGATGGAAAAATCTTTATTATTCCAGTAGAAGACGCAGTAAGAATTAGAACAGGCGAATCAGGCATAAAAGCTATTTAAATTAAAAATAAAATCAGGTGAAAATTATGGCAACGGCAGATTTATTTGCTGACCCCACAAACATCGTAACAGGGCTCAGTACATTGGCAACTTCTGGAGATGTAATGTTCTTAGTATTAATGGGAGTACTTGTGTTTGCAATGCAGTTAGGATTTGCACTTCTCGAAGGCGGTCAGGTCAGAAAGAAAAATGTTAACAACGTAATGATGAAAAACATGGCAGACTGGTTAATTGGAGCAGTTTCATGGCTTTTCATAGGTGGTGTTCTTTCAGTTTCACTTGTTCCTGCGGACTTCTTCAGCTGGTGGGGACAAATATTTACAACAAACTTTGCAAATAATGGAATAGACTTAGCAAACTGGTTCTTTGGACTGGTATTCGCAGCAACTGCAGCTACAATTGTATCAGGTGGTGTTGCAGAAAGGATTAAATTTAAATCATACTTATTAATGTCAATAATCATAACTGCGATACTATACCCGCTGTTTGTGTACCTTGGACCTTGGGGTTCAGGAATGATTCCATTCAACGATTACGCTGGAAGTTTCGTTGTACACGGTCTAGGTGGTTTCTTAGCACTTGGAGCAATTGCGGCTCTTGGACCTAGGATTGGAAAATTCGTTAACAAAAAAGCAATTTCAATTCCAGGACACAATATCCCAATGTCAGTATTCGGGGCATTTGTTCTTGCAATCGGATGGTACGGATTTAACGTAGGAAGTTCATTTGCAGTTGCAGATATTTCTGGATTAGTATGTGCAACAACAACACTTGCAATGGCAGGTGGAGGTATTGGAGCACTCCTAGCGTCAAAAGATGATGTATTATTCACAGCAAACGGTATTGTGGCAGGTTTAGTTGCAATCTGTTCAGGAACGGATGTTGTAAGCCCAATAGGAGCATTAATTATCGGGCTTGTTGCAGGAATTCAGGTACCAATCGTCTACAAAATCGTTGAAAAAATGGGATTGGATGACGTATGTGGTGTAATTCCAGTACACGGTACAGCAGGTATTTTAGGAGGTGTCTTAACAGGTGTCTTTGGAATGGTTGCTCTTGGTGGTGCTGGTGGAGTAAGTTTGGTAAACCAGCTTATTGCAGCAGGATTAACAGTAGTATACGGTACAGGATTAGGATTCGGTCTTGGAAAATTAGTTGGTGGATTCACAGGTGGACTCAGAGTTACTGAAGAAGAAGAAAAAATGGGTCTCGATCTTGCAGAACACAAATTGCCAGCTTACCCTGACGAATAATTAATTTTTTACTTTTTTTTATTGAAAAATAGATACTATTATATATTTTTCAAAATATATTTTTCAAAATGTTGAATATATTTACTATTTTGGCGGTGTTAGTATGAGAAAAATAGAAGCGATATTCAGACCTGAAAGACTTTTAGCAGTTAAAAATGCTCTTTTTGAAGAAGGATTTATCAGTTTAACGCTTACAGAAGTAAAAGGAAGAGGAGTTCAGGGCGGAATTGTTGAAAGATACCGTGGAAACGAGTATTTGGTAGATTTACTTCCTAAAGTTAAAATTGAGATTGTTTCTAATGACAGCGATGTTGAAAAAATAGTTAAACTTATTTCTGAAAACGCAGTTACTGGAAAACCTGGAGACGGAAAAATCTTCGTAATCCCTGTTGAGGATGTAATTAGAATCAGAACTAACGAAACAGGAAAAGACGCTATTTAACTTCTAAAAATATTTTTTATTCTTTTTTTCAAATATTCAAATTTATCTATTTTGATAGGAATATTTATATCAGTTTTATTTTTAAGTAAGAATAAGAATTCCGGTTCCTATATCATACATTTTTCAAGGTATGGGTTTTCCTTAAATTTCGATTTTAATCCTAAATTTCATTTTAGCTGGTTTAGTTAATGGTGCAATAATGAAGAAACTAGAAGCAATAATAAGAATGGAAAGAGTAGGACTCGTTAAAAATGCCCTTTACAAACGCGGGCATGCTAGTTTAACGTTAACAGAAGTAAAGGGAAGAGGAGTTCAGGGCGGAATTGTTGAAAGATATCGCGGAACAGAACATGTGGTAGACCTACTTCCAAAAGTCAAAATAGAGCTCGTAGTCAATGAAAAAGACGTAGACTCTGTAATAAAAATAATTGCAGAAAATGCATATACTGGAAAACCTGGAGACGGAAAAATCTTCGTAATTCCGGTCGAAGACGTATGTCGTGTAAGAACTGGTGAAATGGGTCCAGCAGCTATATAATATTATTAAATTTTAATGGTGCGTAAATATGGTGACGGCAGATTTATTCAATAACCCTACAAATATTATGGATGCGTTAAATACGCTTGCAAACTCAAGCGATGTAATGTTTTTAATTTTTACTGGTGCTTTTATCTTCATAATGCACCTTGGATTTGCAATGCTTGAAGGCGGTCAGGTTCGAGAAAAGAACGTAAACAATGCAATGATGAAGAACATGGGCGACTGGATCATTGGATGTATTTCTTGGCTTTTAGTCGGTTCAGTAATTGCTAGAACATTAAACCCTGCAGATTTCTTTATTTGGTGGGGAAAAATTGCAAGTGCAACTCCATTCCTTTCAAACAATGGGCTGGAACTTGCAAACTGGTTTTTAGGACTCGTATTTGCGGCAACTGCGGCAACTATTGTTGCAGGAGGAATTGCAGAGAGAATTAAATTTAAATCATATATTTTAATTTCAATCGTTATAACGGCTTTGTTGTACCCATTCTTTAGTTATCTTGGGCCGTGGGGTGCAGGAGTAATTCCATTCCACGACTATGCAGGAAGTTTAATGGTTCACGGTGTTGGCGGATTTTTAGCACTTGGTTTAATTGCAGCAATCGGTCCAAGAGTTGGTAGATTCGTAAATAAAAAAGCAATAACAATTCCGGGACACAACATCCCAATGTCGATTCTAGGTGCATACATTCTTGCATTTGGATGGTACGGATTTAACGTTGGAAGTTCACTTGCATTGAGTGATATTTCAGGATTAGTATGTGCAACAACAACGCTTGCAATGGCAGGTGGGGGTCTTGGAGGATGTTTATTCTCTAAAAACGATGTGTTATATACTGCAAACGGTCTTTTAGCAGGAACTGTTGCAATTTGTGCAGGAACTGATATTGTAAGCCCGCTTGGAGCTTTAATAATTGGATTTATCGCAGGATCCCAGGTACCATTAATATTTAAAATTGTTGAAAAATTGGGATTGGACGATGTATGTGGTGTAATTCCTGTACACGCAACATCTGGAGCACTTGGTGCAATTTTGGCAGGGATATTTGGAATGACTGCATTTGGCGGTGTTGGTGGGGTCAGCCTTACCGAACAGATAATTGCAACATTAATTTGTGCAGTTTATGGAACTGGTGCAGGATTTATTCTCGGAAAACTTGTTGGAGCAGTTACTGGCGGTTTAAGAGTTAAAGAATCTGAAGAAAAAGCAGGGCTTGATATTTCAATCCACAAACTTCCTGCATACCCTAAAGAAAACTAAATATTTACTTTTACTTTTTTAGAAATTTATTTTTATATGTTAAAATCAGAGTATTTTTCATGAAAACATTCAATGAACAGTGCTACGACCTTATAATGCAGATTCCAAGAGGAAAAGTCACCACGTACAAGATAATAGCAGAAGCTCTAAATACTAAAGCTTATAGGGCTGTAGGAAATGCGATGAAAAATAATCCAAAAATTTTAACAGTGCCGTGCCACAGGGTTGTAAATTCTAACGGCTACGTTGGAGGATATGTCAACGGGGTTGAAAAAAAGATAGAAATTTTAAAAAACGAGGGGTTGGTTATTTCTGGGGGTAAAATAACCGATTTAAAGAAATATTTATTCGTGTTTTAGGTCTATTATCGTTGGATCTTTATTGGGTCATTTAACTGTCGACAATAATGATTTTAACTGTTTTCAGCAAATATTTTTTTGAGGGGTTTAATATTCATTGTGGGGTATTGTCCACACAGTTTACTATATTTTCATAATATATAAAGTTGCTTAATGGGGAATTTAATAAATATTATTTTTTAAAATCAAAAAAGCCTAATTTTAATACTTTTAATTAAAGATTTATAAGTATAATTTTGTCCAGGGTGGTTTCATGGTCTTTGGAATATTTAAAAAGAAAAAAAAGGCAGTCGAGGACTATTTAAACGATAAAAATGTACTGGAACTTATATTAAATGATTCTAAAGATTGTATTCTTGATTTTACTTACAACTTTATATGGCAGAGTAATTTTGACATCAAAGGTGATGTATCTGGTGGAATATCTTACGAAAAATTAGTAAACCACATAAAAAATCCTGAAAATGTAGTTTATATTAAGGGGGATGTGGGACACCGGTTTTGCAGTTCGATGGGTGCCGATTTAAAGTATTTTGGAGGATCGGGAGGTAAAATTCAAACCGGTACTGTTATTGTTGATGGAAACATTGACACGAGATTTGGGATAAGCATGGTTTCTGGAACTGTTTATTTAAACGAAAAATTTAGCTTAAAAGAGCCCATTGGAAATATAATTGAAGTTGAAAGCGATATTTCAGGATATAAAAAATATATTTCAATCACTGAATTAATGGAATCTAATTCACAAGAAAAAGTTTTAAAACCAAACGTTTTTAAGAACAACGAATTAATTTTAAATGATAATGTAATTAGAGACACGATTGGTGCCAGACTTGAAAATGGATCAAAAATCACTGTAAATGGAAATGTGGATTTGAGCACAGGAATTTTAATGAAGAATGGAACTGTTTTGGTTAATGGAAATGCTGGAAAAAATACTGGATCAGTGTTAAGAGGTGGAACTGTAATTATAACTGGAAACACAGGAGATTTCACTGCTTCTGACATGATATCTGGAACAATAATTATTGATGGAAATGCAGGTAAATTTTTAGGCTCAAAAAAGAAAAAAGGGGTAATTTATGCGAAGGATGGTTCGGCAATCCCTCCTTTAAAAAAACAGTCGTTAAATTCAAAAGATAAAGAACTACTTTCTAAAAATGGATTTTTCGGGGAGTTTGTAAAATTTTAAAATATATTTGAATGTATAAATATATTTTCCCAAAATAAAAAACGAGCTTCAGGCGGGGTTTGAACCCGCGGCCTCCTGCTTACCAAGCAGGCGCTCTACCAGGCTGAGCCACTGAAGCACACTTAAACCTACAATTTGCATATCAACTAACTCAAAAACAATATATAAACTTTTTGGTATTGTTCATATTTTTTATTAATTTTTTTATAAAATTAAATCCAATTTTTTGAAATTATTTAACTCATTAATAAAGTCTATTTTTAGAATTAATCCGAATATCTCTATTTAATCAATATTTCAAACGCTTTTAAAAGAATGAATTTTACCGAAAACTTTATATACCGTAATTCCAATCTAATTAGTGCAACTATTAAAGAAGCCCAGTAGTGTAGTGGCCAATCATCCGTGCCTTTGGAGCATGGGACCGCGGTTCGAATCCGCGCTGGGCTACCATTTTTATTTTAGGCAAATTAATTTATAAATTTAGATATACTATTTTAATTTTTTAAAAAAATAAAAATTATTCTAAGATTTCAAAGTCGATACCGTGTCCAAAGAGGAATAATAAATAGCTTGCAGGAATTTCTGTTGAATTGTGGTCAAAAGTATCTCCTTTTAGTGTTAAAGGATCAAGTTCCTGTTTTATTTTTACATTGTACATTTTTTTATGGAATTTGGCAAATACGCCATGATTTAATGGATCGAACTGGTTATTTTTCAATGAATTATAAGTTATTTCTTTTACCATAAGTCCAGTGTACCCGTGAAGTGATCCAATGGTTCTAAGAAGCCGGATATCATCATCCATAACTTTTTCGTCGAGTTCAAGCCTGCTTTTTACTTTATCGATCGTTTCGTATATTTTCCGCCTTGTATTGTCTTTCCTATTATCGATTTCAGTTTTCCAGTCTGAAGTTTTTTCAAACTTTTTTGTTGCAATCTTGTTTTTATTAAATTCTCTTATCAGTATATTTTTCCACCGACTTCCCATATTCCTTAAATTTAGATTTTTTCCCAAAATATATTCAATAAAGTATCTTCTTTCGTTTTTTCCCCATTTTTCTATTCTTTTAAGCAATTCGGGGTCTTCGGGTTTTAGATATATGTGGTAGCCTCGGTTTCCAGTAAATACTATTTTTAAATCTTTTTTGTCGAGTCCAAAATCAGGAAATAAAAAATCTTCAATTAAAATTAAAACCTGATTTCTAGCTTCACCCAAACACTCTTCGCATATCCATGAATCGTCATGAGTACACTTTTCTGTTTTATGCGTATCAATATCAAATGCAACTTCTCTTTTAAACAGACCTTTTTTTGCAGCGCCCCCAACAATATCTGGGTATTCCATGTAAGAAAGTGATTTATACAAGTGAAATGGGGATTCTTTTAAAACCCAAGCTAAATAGTCTCTTTCTGTGTTAAAAGACATATTTCTATTGTCTACTTTTTTTAACATCCCGTAGCCAATTTCCCTATGACTTAAATCATCAGGAATTTCAAGCCATTTTCGAACAAGTATGGCATATTCAAAGTATTGTTTATATAGGCTCGAAACTTCTTTAAAAACCTTATTTGTGGCAGGATTGTCGTTCATAATTTCACATAACGCTTAATTAACCAAATTAACTTTAAATAATATTGTGATTATCTATAATTAAACTTATCTTTTAAAAATGATTTTTTATTTTTATTTAACTATGGTGTGAAAATGATTTTGGGAATAGATATTGGCGGAGCAAATACAAAAATAACAGAACTTCACGAAAACGGTGAATTTAAGGTTCACCACCTTTATTTTCCAATGTGGAAGAATAACGATAAATTAGCAGAAGTTTTAAAGACGTATTCAAACGATGTATCGCATGTAGCACTTGTTACGACCGCAGAACTTGCAGATTCTTATGAAACAAAAAAAGAAGGCGTAGATAATATATTAAATGCCGCAGAATCTGCTTTTGGTAGTAATATATCCGTTTTTGATAGTAATGGAAATTTTATTTCTCTTGAGAGCGCAAAAACAAATTACATGAAAGTTTCTGCATCAAACTGGTGCGGAACTGCAAAATGGGTTTCAAAAAATATCGAAGAAAACTGTATTTTAGTAGATATGGGTTCAACAACAACTGACATTATCCCTATCGTGGAGGGAAAAGTGGTTGCAGAAAAAACAGACCTTGAAAGACTCATGAATCATGAATTGTTGTATGTTGGAACGCTCAGAACCCCAATTTCACATCTTGGAAACACGATATCGTTTAAAGGCGTAGATACAAACGTTTCTTCAGAATATTTTGCAATA
This sequence comes from Methanococcus maripaludis, assembly GCF_002945325.1. NCBI lineage: Archaea > Methanobacteriati > Methanobacteriota > Methanococci > Methanococcales > Methanococcaceae > Methanococcus > Methanococcus maripaludis. The sequence continues at coordinate 941,221 of NZ_CP026606.1, read as the reverse complement.
ACTGCGGATATTTCGGTAGTTTTGGAAAAAGTAACAACTGAAGAATACACATGCGATACACCTGACGGCAAAGGAACAGATAAAAGAAGCAGTTTAGTTAGAATTTCAAAAGTTTTATGCTCAGATTTGAATCAGATTTCAGAAATTGATGCAGAAAATATCGCAAAAAATTATTATGAATTATGGAAAGAGTTAATTTTAGAAAACGTGGAAAATGTGGCAGAAAAATACGGTTCCAAAAAAGTTGTAATAACAGGACTTGGAGAAAATATTTTAAAAGATGCATTAGCGGATTTTGAAGTAATTTCTGTTGCAGAAAGGTATGGAAAAGACGTTTCCCTTGCAACACCTAGTTTTGCAGTTGCAGAACTTCTTAAAAATGAACTTTAATAACTCAAATTTTATTTTCACATTTTTTTACAATAAAGTTTATAACTATTTAGATAATATATTGAATAAATTTTAGATTACAATTTATTTACATCAAAAATAGAACGGAAAAATAAAACACAGGTGATAATCATGCAAGAAAAAATTGCAGTTTTGGCATATTCTGGAGGGCTTGACACGAGCTGCTGTTTAAAATTACTCGAAGACAAATACGACTACAAAGTAATTTCAGTAGCAGTTGATGTAGGCCAGCCTGAAGACGATTTAAAAGAACCAGAAGAAAAAGCAAAAAAATTCGGCGTATTAAAACACTACACAATCGATGCAAAAGAAGAATTTGCAAAAGATTACATTTTCAGAGCTATTAAAGCAAATGCACTTTACGAAGGATACCCATTATCAACCGCTCTTGCAAGACCTTTAATTGCTATAAAAATTGCAGAACTTGCACAAGAAGTTGGAGCAAGCGCAATTTCACACGGATGCACTGGAAAAGGAAACGACCAGTTCAGATTTGAATCAGTAATGAGGGCAAAAACACCTGAAATTGAAATTGTAGCACCAATCAGAGATTTAAACCTTACAAGAACTGAAGAAATAGCATATGCAAAAGAAAAAGGTATTCCAGTTCCAGTAGACTTAGAAAAACCATTCAGTATCGATGAAAACTTATGGGGAAGAAGTATTGAGGGCGGAATTTTAGAAGACCCTATGACCGAAACTCCAAAAGAATGTTTTGCATGGACTGTTGACCCAACAGATGCGCAAGACAAAGAAGAATACGTAGAAATCGAATTTGAAGAAGGAGTTCCTGTAGCAATCAACGGGGATTCATTGGAAGCAGTTTCATTAATAAGAAAAGCAAACGAAATTGCAGGAAGAAATGGGGTTGGAAGAGTAGATATTGTTGAGGATAGAGTTTTAGGTCTAAAATCAAGAGAAAACTATGAATGCCCCGGTGCAATGCTTTTAATAACTGCACACAAAGCTCTTGAACAGCTCGTTTTAACAAGAGAAGAACTCGTATTCAAAGAAATGGTTGACGCAAAATACGCAGATTTGGTATACAAAGGACTCTGGCACGAACCATTAAGACTCGATTTGGATGCTTTTATTGATAAAACACAAACAAGAATGAACGGAAAAGTAGTTTTAAAACTCTACAAAGGTTCAATGAGAATCGCTGGAAGAGAAAGCAAAGATGCAATCTACAACGAAGAAATGGTTTCATTCGAAAACAAAGAAATGGACCAGAGAGAAATTGTTGGAATGGTTAAATTCCACGGTCTCCAAGCAGCAATCTATGAAGGATTAACAAGAAAATAATTACTTTTTTAATTATTTTTTTTAATATTTCCCCTTTTAAAAATTTATTTTAAATTTCCACGTGATATTATGAACATTTTTACTTCAAAAGGTACAATAAAGTATGAAAAAGAAAAAATAATAAAATTAAGTTCGGAAATGTTTCCCGACGATCTCTGCGAGCAGTGCGGAAGGTGCTGTATAATCCACGTTTTTAATTCAACCGAATGCAGTGAACCTGAAGTTGTATACTGCAACCACCTTGATACTGAAACAAAACGCTGTAAAATTTATAAAAACCGGTTTAAAAAAGAAAAAAAGTGCCTTTCAATGCTCGAAGCTATAATGGTTTCTGCACTTCCAAAAGACTGCCCTTATGTTAAAAATTATGAATCTTATGAAGAACCGTGGTTTTACGACTGTTTAAGGTCAGAATCAAAAGATTAATGATAAAATATCGTAAAATATATGAATTAATATTGTAGTGGATGTAGATTTCCTCTCTTTTATCATTCCAAGGATATAGCTTATTATAAATACATCTAAAAGTACCATTGATGATAGATACTGGGCGTGAAGACTTGCAAAAAGTAAGCTTGTATAAATGTTTCCAAATCTCGGCTGTAACGCCCCTCTAAACATTACTTCTTCGCTTATTCCAACTATTATTGATAAAAATACTATTTTTAATGGCGTAGATGCTGAAGTTTTTATTGTACTTACAACTTCATTGACATTTGAATTTTCAACAACAGCCTGTTCTGCAATATGTTCTGAAATTGCCGGATCCATTGACTGGAAGACATATATAAAAAAGTCAAAAAGTCCCCATATAAATTTATCAACCATTAATAGAAGGATTACTCCAAAAATTGCGTATTTTAAGGATGGACGTTTTATATCAAGCCTTTTAATAGACTGTTTTAAGTTTTTTCTCGTTCCAAAGCCTATTCCAACAAATGCGTAGACTAAAATTATAAGCTGAAATGCGGCAATATCTAATATTTCTAAAAAGTCAGAAAGGATGATTATAAGACCTGCTCCCGATGCAAAAGCGATTATTGGATTTAATAAAATGTATGTAGAAAGCGAAAGTGAAATCTTATGAATCGGATTGTCAAACGAAAGATCCATTTTTAAAAGTTTTGTAAATTTTTCAAAAAAGACCTGATTTCTAATCAGTAAAACGCTCAAAAAAGAAGCAGCATAAACAGAAAGTCCAAAAACATAATTTACATCAGACATAAAATATATCGAAAAGAAAAGTACTGATAAGTTGAAAACAAAAATAATGTCAAGAGTACGTTTTTCAATAAGTTCCAGATTAAATGCACGGATTAAATTGATCCAGTATATAACTAGACTAATAAAAAAATAAAAGAATCGAATGAGTGATTCGATCATCTTTATCACTGCTTAACTACTGGGGTTTCCGATAAAAGCCCACAGGTATTAAGGGAAGACGTGAAACACTTATACTCTTTCTGCGAAAGCGAATTTTTCTTTTACAGCGGTAACTTTAACGTTAATAACGCTACCTTTTTCTGCGTTAGGTACGAAAACAACGAATCCATCGATTCTAGCGATTCCGTCTCCACCTTTACCCATGTCTTCAATTGTTACTTCATATTCTTTTCCTGCTTCAACAGGAACATTTTTCATTGCGGGTTTACCGAAAGCCATATTTATTCACCTAGTATTATATACATCTCTTATATTGATGCAATATTACACTGCTTTTGATAGTATATATAAGTATCTGAGTTCATTATTTGAGAACTTAATATTAAATACGTTTTAAATTTTAAAAACGATTTATCGGTGGTTAAATGATTAGAGAAGTGTTTTCCTCAATTATGGGGGAGGGGAAGTTTATTGGTAAAAGATTTATTTTTGTGAGATTTAAAGAATGCCCCCTTGACTGCATATATTGTGACGAGCCAAATGCTCCAGGGGGAACTGCAAGAGTCGAAGAAATTTCCGGATCAGGCGAATTTATGGAATATCTAGAAATTGAACATGAACTTATCGAAATTATTGAAAAATTGAGGACTCCTGACCTTTTTGCAGTTTCTTTTACTGGAGGAGAACCTCTGGTATATTCAAATAAAATAAAAGAATATTCTGAGATTTTAAAACATAAAGGTTATAAGACGTTTTTAGAGAGCAATGGAATGTTTCCAGAACGATTGGGTAGCTACGATTATGCTTCAATAGATATAAAGTTGCCAGAACACTTTGAAAATAAAGACGACGATTTCTGGTATGGATTGTATAAAAAAGAACTTGAAACGATTGAAAGACTCTATCTGGCAGGAACTGACGTTTATGCAAAAATTGTCGTGTTTGAAGAAACTTCTGAAGAATTAATTGAAAGAATTGCAATAGATTTATCAAAAATTGGAAATATAACGCTATGTATTCAGCCGGTATCACCAACTGATAAAATAAAAACAACTACTTCGAAAAAAAAGATATTTGAATTAATGGCCATTTGTGGCAAGTATGTGGATGTAATGTGCACGCCACAAATCCACAAATGGATGGGAATGTTATAATAACTGGTTAATATTTATTAATAACCTTTTAATTTTTCTTTTAAAGAACTAATTCCCGTTCTATCGATTGTATCGCCAAATCTTTCATGAGAATCTGCATTTTCCTCGAAATAATCCATAATCTCAGAAACTATCTTTTCAAGATTTGGAGCATCGTATATTCCTATATTTTCGCCAATTTTATATTTTTTACCGAATTTTCCGCCAACGGATATCAATACACCATCTTTTAAAGAAATACATTTTCTTTTGCACGATTCCCCGCATTTTCCGCAGTTAACGCACTTTTCATAATCTATAACTGCTTTTTTATCAACGATTGTGATTGCATCGACACTGCAGGATTTTAAGCACAGTGTGCATCCATTACAGTTTTCTTCATTTATTTTTGGTATTCTCTGTCCAATAATTCCTACATCGTTTAACTGCGCTTTTGCACAGTTATTTGGACATCCTGAAATTCCTATCTTAAATTTATGCGGTAATTTTTTTCCAAAAAATAATGAATCAAGTTCGTTACAAATCTTTTGACTGTCAATAAGTCCGTGAGTGCAAACAGTTCCCTTACAAGCGACAAGGGGCCTTACAGTGTTTCCAGTTCCACCGGATATCAGGCTTGAATTTTTAAGTTCTTCTTTTATTTTAGGTATATCTTCGTAGTTTATCCAAGGAATTTCTACACAAAGCCTGACGGTGAAACTAATATAATTTCTACCGTATTTTTTTGATATTTCTGACAATTTGTCAATTTTTTCTGAATCCATGCATCCTGCATCGGTTTTTATTCTTAATGCAAAATGTTTTCCATCGTTTTGAAGGATAAAACCTTGCATTTTCAGATTAGCTATTTCATTTTTGTTCATATTACCATCTAAATTAGTATTTGGGTTTAATAAACTGAATATTGTTTTATAATCTAAAACGGCATTTTATAAATCTATCTGATAAAAATATTTCATGAATTTCTGAGAATATATGTCATTCTTTGGCATCAATCAAAATCTAGCGAAATATAAAAATAATATAAAAGAGTATTATCTGGTAACGTGGTGATATCATGAAAAAAGAACTCATACTTAAGGCTTTAAAATTAAGGGATATGGGTTTTCCAAGTGGGGATATTGCAGAAGAACTAAACATATCAGTTAAAACGGCATTATATCTTACACTAAATGGTGAAGAACTTTTAAAGGCTGAAGAAAGTCCTAAAGAGGATTCTGAAAAGTTGGATATCTTTTTAGAATGGGACAACGTTCGGGCTTCATCAAGAAGGCTTAGAAATATTTCAAAAATAATCTGCGACATGCTTTCAGATGTTGAATTTGACGGTGTTGTCGGAATTTCTTCAGGCGGGGTTCCTCTTGCAACGCTGATTTCGGATGAACTTGATAAAAATTTCTCTATATATGTTCCAAAAAAACACATCCATACTGAAAAAGAGAAAACAACAGGATTTATCGGTCAAAACATGTCCAGTATTGTTGGAAAGGACGTTATTATTGTTGATGATGTAATGACATCTGGAAATTCTGTAAAAGAAACAATAAAATACTTAAAAGGTATTGCTAACCCTAAAAAAGTATTCGTGGTAATGGATAAAAGTGGAATCGATGAAATCGAAGGCGTTAGTATAGAACACTTGTTTAGAACTGGTGTTGTTGATATTAAAAAATAATTTTTTATATTTTTTAAAATAATTGAATAAATACTTGGATTAACCTATAAAAAATAATTTTTCAGAGTATATTGGCTCTTTTATATTCAATAATGTATATAAATGACTTTTTTCATAATAGGATAACCTAAAGTTGGAGGCTTATCATGTGCGGAATTATCGGATTTATGAGTAGAACTGGAAGACTTATCAGTGGAGACAGGATTGCTACAGCCTTGAATTGTTTAAAGGAAAGAGGAAATGGTGAAGGTTCAGGTTATGTAGGATATGGAATCTACCCAGACTATAAAGATGACTATGCAATACACGTTTTTTTAGATGCAACCAAAGATTACGATAAAATTAGACACGAAGTCGAAGAAGTTCTTGTAAAATACGGATACATCTTAAAAGATGAAGAAATTCCAACAGAAGAAGGAATTATCAAAAAAGAACAGGTTTCGTGGAGATTTTTCTACAGGTTTGATGAAAAATACAAATCAGTCGAAGAAGACATGATGGTGGATATCGTAATGGATATCAACGCTAAAATCGACGGAGCATTTGTATTTTCAAGCGGTAAAAATATGGGCGTATTTAAAGCCGCTGCATGGCCTTTAGAAGTTGCAGAATACTTTAAAATTGACCAGTACAAAGGTTTCCAATGGCTTTCACATGCAAGATACCCTACAAACACGAAAGGATGGTGGGGAGGTGCGCACCCATTCAACCTGTTAGGATGGTCTGTAGTTCACAACGGAGAAATTACAAGCTACGGTGCAAACAAAAGATACGTTGAAAGTTTTGGATACAAATGTAAACTTTTAACCGACACAGAAGTTGTTGCATATCTCTTCGATTTACTCATCAGGAAACACAAAATCCCTGTAGAATATGCAATGAGTGCATTAGCTCCAAGATTCTGGGATGAAATCGAGAGTATGTCCAAAGAAGATAAAAAAATACACGAAGCAATCCGTATGACCTATGGCGGTGCAACAATGAACGGTCCTTTCGGAATTGTTGTTGGAACACAAGAAGGAATGGCTTTCATGAATGGTGAAGTCGAAGAAGGAAATACAATGGTTGGTTTAACTGACAGAATTAAATTAAGACCATTAGTTGCTGCAGAAAAAGATGACTTGTTATTTGTATCAAGTGAAGAATCAGCAATTAGGAAAATATGCCCTGAATTGGATCGAGTATGGATGCCAGACGCAGGAAGAATGGTTATTGCAAAATTAGAGAAAAAAATTTAATTTAAGTTAATAATTAGGTGAGAAAAGATGATACCTTCAACAGTTCCGCCAAAATACAAAGTTTTTGTGGATCCGGAAAGATGCATGCTTTGTGAACGATGTACTACTGAGTGTTCATGGGGCGTTTACAGAAGACAGGGAAATAAAATTTTAACGTACCCTAACAGATGTGGGGCATGTTTAAGATGTGCTTCACTGTGCCCTAGAGATGCTATTACCGTTACATTAAATCAATCATGCGGTAGGGAACACCCCGTATGGACACCTGAAGTAAAACAGGATGTTGTAACACAGGCGAAATCAGGATGTATTCTATTAAGCGGTATGGGCAATGCAAAAGAGTACCCGATATACTTCGATAAAATTGTTCTTGATGCATGTCAGGTAACGAACCCTTCAATAGATCCATTAAGAGAACCTATGGAACTTAGAACATACGTTGGTAAAAAACCAGAAAAATTAGAATTTGACTACGTTGAAGAAGAAATCGACGGTAAAAAAGTCAAAAAAGCAAAATTAAAAACAAAAATTGCTCCAAATCTTAAGTTAGATACTCCAATAATGATCGGACACATGTCATACGGTGCACTTTCATTAAATTCCCACAAAGCAATGGCAAAAGCTGTAAAAGAATGTGGAACGTTCATGGGAACAGGTGAAGGCGGACTTCACAGGGATTTGTATGGATATTCAGATAACATCATCACACAAGTTGCAAGTGGTAGATTTGGTGTAAACAGTGAATATTTAAACAAAGGGGCTGCAATTGAAATCAAAATCGGTCAAGGTGCAAAACCTGGAATCGGAGGGCACTTACCTGGAGAAAAAGTGTCAGCAGAAGTTTCAATGACGAGAATGATTCCTCAAGGTTCAGATGCAATTTCGCCAGCACCTCACCACGATATCTACTCAATTGAAGATCTTGCACAACTCATCAGAAGTTTGAAAGAAGCTACAAGATGGAAAATGCCAGTATTTGTTAAAATTTCTGCAGTGCACAATGTATCAGCAATTGCAAACGGTATTGCAACATCAGATGCAGATGCAGTTGTTATCGATGGATTTAAGGGTGGAACTGGTGCTGCACCTAAAGTATTTAGGGATAACGTTGGTATTCCAATCGAAGTTGCAATCGCAGCAGTAGATGATAGATTAAGAGAGCAAGGAAACAGGCATAAAATAAGCATCATTGCAAGTGGAGGTATTAGAAACTCCGCTGATGTATTCAAGTCAATTGCACTTGGTGCTGATGCAGTGTACATTGGAACCGCTGCAATGGTTGCAATGGGCTGTACAGTATGTGGAAGATGCTACACGGGACAGTGTGCATGGGGTATTGCAACTCAAAAACCTGAACTCGTAAAAAGATTGGAAGTAGATGACGCTGCAAGAAGAGTCGCTAATTTAATACACGCATGGACTCACGAAATCCAAGAATTACTCGGAGCTGCAGGAATTAACTCTATAGAAAGTCTCAGAGGAAACAGAGACAGATTGAGGGGCGTAGGACTCAGCGAGATTGAATTAAATACATTAGGAATAAAACAGGCAGGAATGTAATGGCCAGTCTAGGTGAAAGAATGAAAGAACTTAAAATTGACGCCAAGGACATGGACTACAGGGAATTAAACGAGAAAATCCACGAAGTTTTGGACGAAAACAAAGACTTGGAAAAATTAGTACTTGAAAATGTTTTAGGCCAGAGATTTATTGGAAACGGAGTTTCAAGAAAAGATTTAACGATAATCGTAAACGGAGTTCCTGGTGGAGACCTCGGAATGTTTATGAAAGGCCCTAAAGTAGTTGTAAATGGAAATGCGGACCATGCTCCGGGAAATACAATGGATGAAGGATTTGTCGTAATTCACGGAAGTAGTGGGGATGTAACCGGCCACTCGATGAGAGGCGGAAAAGTTTACGTTCAAGGAAATGTTGGATACAGAAGCGGAATCCACATGAAAGAATACAAATACAAATTCCCTGTTTTAGTTATCGGTGGAGCTGCAAAAGACTTCCTTGGGGAATACATGGCTGGAGGAATTATTTTAAACTTCAACATGGATAAAGAAGATACTGAAAATATCGAAGGAAGAATGATTGCAACAGGAATTCACGGCGGTGTAATTTACATCAGGGGAATTGTCGAAAGTTCCCAACTTGGAATTGCAGCAGACATCAAGGACTTTACTGAAGAAGACATTGAAAAAATTACTCCATACATCGAAGAATTCTGTGCAGAATTTGGTTATTCTAACGAAATCAAAGAAAAACTTATCAATTCAAAATATACAAAAATCGCTCCAATTTCAAGCAGGCCATTCCAGAAACTGTACACACCTGATTTGAGATAATTAAAATACTTTAAGAGATTTAGGTGGAAATTATGAAGTCATACTTGAACTTAAAAGAAGAAGTATGGGATAGAGAAACATGCTCTGGTTGCGGAGCGTGCGTTTCTGTATGTCCTACTGAAAATATATACTTTAAACAGCAAAGTCCCGTGCAGTTTGACTGTGACGAATGCGCATGTATTATTGTGCCAACTGAAAATGGGGAGTCTCCAATTTCAGCGGAATTCTGTAAAGTAACTCTCTACGATGTAAATTGCGGTGCATGTTACAATGCATGTCCAAGAACAAAAGAAAGACACATCTTTAATTTAGAAAAAGTTCCAGGAAGAGTTATTGAAAATTATAAAGCAAAATCAACACTCGAAACTAAAAATATTCAAAGTGGTGGTGTTGTAACCGCAATTTTAGCAAATGCCTTCGATGAAGACTTAATTGACGGCGCAATTGTTATGATGGAAGATAAATGGACAATGGATCCAAAATCATACCTTGCAACATCGAAAGAAGACGTTTTAAAAACTGCTGGAAGTAGATACAACTGGAACGTCCCAATACTCGAAGTTTTAAAAGAAGCTGTAATGGTAAAAAAATTAAACAAAATTGCAGTTGTTGGAACACCTTGTGTTATTAATGCAGTTTACCAGATGATGGCAACAAACAACGATTTAGTTGAACCTTTCAAAAAGGCAATAAGGTTAAAAATATCACTGTTCTGTTTTGAAACCTTTGACTATGATAAAATGCTCAAAAAGCTAAAAGAAGTTGAAGTAAACCCTTGGGATATTAAAAAAATGGAAATTGACAAGGGAAAACTCATAGTTTCAACAATACATGGCAACGTATTCAATTTTAAAATTGATGAAATGGATGAATATGTCAGAAAAGGATGCAAAGTCTGTAGGGACTTTACAGGAATTTCTTCGGATATTTCAGTTGGAAACGTTGGAACTCCTGAAGGATACTCCACAGTTTTAGTAAGAAACAAATGGGGTAAAGGATTCTTCGATAGAACTGTAATCAACGGATACGTTTCAGTTGAAGGAGAAGCATCAATAAACCCAGTAATATCACTTTCAAAAAAGAAAATGGAAAGAGAAGATATTGAATTTTAATTCCTTTTAATTTTTAATAAACTTACTTTTTTAGAAATAAATTTGATTAACTAAAATTTAACCTTATAAAATGTTAAAAAGACGATTTACATAAAAAGTCCTGCCAAAAACAATATATATTAAAAAAAGGTATATTTGTTGCTTATCGTATGATAAGCGAAATATACTGTTAAATATCGTGTTAACGGTGTTTGAAATATTTGTCCATAGTTGCCGTACTTCGTAACTTGGCACAAAGACACTCTCGTAAAAATAGTTTACTCAAAAATAAATTGGCACTCTTTAAGTACATGGGATAAACCCCATGTACCTTTAAAAGATTTATTTTACAATTATTTCTGACGTTAAATCGAAAGGATTTGACCGCATTGCAAGTGAAAATAAATATGGATAGTTATTTTTTAAATACATCATGTAGTCTAACCATTCTGATACGAGTCTTTCGTACACTCTTACAATGTCTCCAGAAATATGGTCAATATCTGATTGCGGTAAATTATCGATATCTTTTCTTTTCATGAGTTCTTCAGAAAGGTGTGAAATTGCTCTTAAGAGTCCCGTAAATTTTTCATGTTCTAAAAGTGCCGGATTTTCCATTAATCTAAGTATAAATGGTGATTCACTGTTTAAAAACTCTTTTAATTCTTTAATATTGTCTGAATTTATTTTTACATGGTAATTATAATTTTTTAAAATTTTATGGGCATTTTTAAATTCCCTGTCATCCCAGTTATTGTTTACTATTAAATTTTTTCGAATTTCTTTTAAATCCGGGTCATTATCAGAAAAGTAAGTTAAAAGCTCTTCTCCAACTTCTGAAAAAAATGAACCAATAACCATATTTAATTTTTCAAGAGTCTGTTTTTTATCCCTGTGTTCAAGCAACCTGTGAAGAATCAAAGTTACAAGTAAAACTTCTATTGGTGTAAATGCGATGTCTCCTAAGAGATATATTGAAATATGGTGAATATCGTGGAATATTAAAAAATGAATGTAGTATAACACAGTTGATAGTGCAACCAAAGTCACTGCAATTCCTATTTCCCATTTAGTATCGCTCAAAATATCACCTATTCTATTGGAAACCTTAATAATGCTGAAATTCCACCGAGTGCTTTTAACTGTTTTCCTGCATCGTGTTCCGTTGAAACAATAATTATATTTCCATTAATATTTTCAACACTGTTCATTAAATTTTCAACACTTCGCCTGTTTCTTCTTAAATATTCGTCAGTTAATAAAAGTGTATCAATTGCAGAGAAGTTCATTGCATTGTTAACACTTTCAATTCCATACGCCGCAAGACCTTTTTTAGATATTTCTTCGAGTAATTTTTCCACTACTTGCGTTTCTTTGCTGATTCTTGCTTCGCCGTAAATTTTATCAATAATTCCTGATTTTAAAATTTCAGAAAGCCCTGATTTTCCAGTATGGTTTGCAGATTCTACAACTACATTTGGAGCCAAACTTTTATATTTTTCAGAAATGTAATTTTGAATATTGTTTTTTCCAAATCCTGGGCCTGCAAAGAGTATTTTTCCTTCAAATTCCGAAATCGAATTGATAATATCCGAATAATAGCTAAATTTAGCCTGTTCATTTTGTTTGTAATCCAATTTTTTAGAAACGCCCGATTTAATGCTTGCAAGTTCCTTAATTCCAAATTCACGAACTAAAAAGATGTCAGCTTCGCTATCATCCATAATAACGACTACTACTTTTGGCTTTTTAGAAGAGTCTTCTGCCTCTTTTAATCTTTCAATATCCCATTTTTTCCAATTTTTTTGAACTGAAACCTGTAAAAGTGGTTCAATATCAATTGTATGGTATGATCCAATTGGAATGTCGTCAGGTGCATGGATAATTTTTCCACTGACTCTAAGCCTGTTGAAATCTTCGTGAAAATTAATTTTTTCAGCTTTTATTCCTAAAAAAACTCTTCTTTTAGTCCCTCTGTCGGCACGTAGTTTGTCACCTTTATCTTCCGTTCTTCGCTCGGTTACCGCGTAAATTGCATTGTATGGCTGTATTATATGTGACAAATGCCATAAATCATCTAAATTTTCTGGAATTAATTTTATTATGTTTTTTTCAGGTATCTCTTGAATGATCTTCATTATATCTCTTTTTTAGGCATTTTCTCGTTTTCTTCACTTTCTTCGTAATCGTGAACGAATATATCTCCGTTTTGAAGTATGGTCACAACAAATGGTTCTACTACCATTCTGTTTTTGATGTACCTTTGAGCATTCTGGTTTACAAACTCCATGATTTGAAGTGAAGAGTAGTTTACATGTATTTCTTCCTGATCGGACTTTGAAAAAATAATTTTTGGGATACTAAATACGTCAGTTCCCTTATCTATTTTAATCTTAGAAGGTGCGATTATATCGTTATAGATACTCAATGTATTCCGCGCTTTTTCAATGTTTTCGCGAGCTCTTTTCTCGATCATGCTGATGTTTGCCCTACTTGTCCCCATAATATTGGCAATTTCATCTTGAGTGTGGCCTCTTTTCCTGAGGTTTAGCACATTTATCTGAATTTCTGTCAAAAACGATTCCATAGTTCCACTTTTCATAAGTAATTATCATATATTATCTTAAAATTGGTATATAAAATAAATGATTTAAATGTTTTTTTAGTTTGTGAAATGATTTATTCTTTAAAAATTCAAAAAAAGTTTTTAGAAATGAAAAATTATCTTCCAAGTTCAGAATGCGCTTTTGCAAGATGTCCTGCAGCAAGGGCGCCAATAAGTGATAATTCACCTGCTAAAACAGCGGCACCTGCAATTTCTGCAAATTTAACTGCTTTTTCAGCACCTGCACATCCGAGTATTTCGAGACATTCCCTCTGAGTTTCAACTCTTGTTCCACCGCCAATTGTTGCAACAGGCAAATCTGGAAGTGTAACTGAGAAATAAAGGCCATCACCAGTACATTCTGCAGTTGTAATTCCCATACTTCCTTCAACAATATGTGCTTCGTCCTGCCCGGTTGCTAAGAATAATGCACCAACAATATTTGCGTACTGTGCGTTAAACCCTAATGATGAACTTATTGCTGAACCAATTAAATTTTTGTAAGTGTTTACCTGTTCAATTGCTTTTGAAGTGGTTTTTAGATATTTTTCAACGTATTCTTCTTTTAAAAATACTTCTGCAACAACACTTTTTCCCCGTCCTTCGATCAGGTTTATTGCAGCAGGTTTTTTATCAACACAGACATTACCGCTTAATGCAACCGTATCTATAATTATTCCTTCTTTTTTAAGTTCTGATTCGATAAATGAGCAGGCTTTTTCGGTTGCAATTGTTACCATGTTCATTCCCATTGCATCCCCTGTTTTAAAAGTAAACCTCGGGTACACGTTTTTTCCAACTATCAAAATCGGACTTATCTGAATTAGCTTACCATGTCTTGTTGTGGATTCCGCAATTTCTTTTATCTTTGCGAAGTTGTCTAATATCCACTCTTTTAATTTTAAAGCATCAACTACAGAGTTCGTTTTAATTATTGGCGCACGCGTCATCTTGTCGTCGATCACGCGTACTGTTGCACCACCACATTTTGTAATAATACTGCACCCTCGATTAATTGATGCAACGAGAGCACCCTCTGTAGTTGCGAGAGGCACGTTAAACTCACCTTGTGCATATTTTCCATTGATTGAAATTGGGCCTGCAAACCCGAGTGGAATCTGGACTGCACCAATCATGTTTTCAATGTTTTTTTGCATTGCAAGTTTTTCGTCAAGCGTGTATTCCTGAATATGCCTTGTTTCAACGTTTGATAGTTTTTCAACGTATTTTCGCCTTGCAATAACTGCATTTCTTTCTCCAAATTCTGAATCAAGCTGGTAAACTTTTATTTCTTTTTTAAGTAGTTTTTCAACGATTTCATCGATATTAACGTTATTTTCCATTTTTCCACCATGCCGAGTTCATAAGGTCTTCTTTTGAAGTATTAATTGAGTAGGATACAAAATCATGGGTTATTCTTTTTGCAAACGCTTTAGAGAAGTTTTCCATAATTTCTTCGGGATTTTTGGTTTTAGAAAGTTTAATTGCTTTTTCAAGCTCTTTTACTCGAATTTCTTCAATATAATTATTAAAATCTTTTAAAACTTCTTCAACATTGATTTTTTCAATCTGTTTCATAAGAACATTGTATTCTTCATTAATAATTTTTTCAACGGTGGGAACTTCTCCAATTCGTTTTTGAAGATTTTTATCAGATATATTTCTTAAATCGTCAATAGTATATAGATTTATATTTTCAAATTCCCTTACCGCATCGTCAACGTCTCTAGGGTTTGCTATATCAATTATAATCTTGTTTCCAACGTCAATTAAATCTTCTTTTTTTAAAATGTAGTGGGGTGAAGATGTAGCACAGATTATAACATCACTAAAGTTAATTGCTTCTTTTAATTTGTCAAAATGAACTGCCATTCCTTTTAATTCTTTTGCGAGTGTTTCCGCACGTTCGTAAGTTCTATTTGCAACAATTACAGCTTTTATATGTTTTTCCATGAGTGCTTTTGCAACCAAAGTTCCAATTTCTCCTGCACCGATTAGTAATACATTTTTGTTTGCAAGTCCGAAGTTTTTTTCCGCAAGTTCGACTGCTGCACTTCCAATTGAAACACTGCCTTCGTTAATTTTGGTTTCAGTTCTTGCACGCTGTCCAACGTGTATTGCTTTTAAAAAAACGCTGTCCAAATAACGGCTTGTTTTTTTAAGTTCTCGCGCTTTTTGAAAACTTGTTTTAATCTGGCCCAAAATCTGGTTTTCCCCAAGTATCATCGAGTCCATTCCACAAGACACTTTTAAAAAATGAAAAGTTGCATTTTTTCCTTTTAAAATGTCAAATCCTGAAAAATCGCTCAAAATACAATCTACATCAGAATTTACTTCAGTATCAAAGTAAGCTTCAATCCTGTTACAAGTTTGAACTACAACACATGCATCATATTTTTTATAAAATTCATCCTCGTCAATTCTCATTTTTTCAAGAACTGGTATCGGATATTTTTTGTAATCTGCTCTAACAACCAACATAGATTCACCTATGTTTTTCAATAAGTTCTAAAAGTTCTTTTTTAAATTTTTCATCATTAAATACGGTTTCAAGAACTTTTTTTCTTTCGTTCTGATCTTCAATTTCACTTTTTAAAAAATCACGAAGTTTATTTTGGAAATCAAGTTCAAATTCAGAATTTTTTAAATATCCTTCAACATTCTTTCGAATTTCCCTTGCAATAATCGGACTTTTTCCGCCAGTATATACTGCAAATGAGACACCATCAACCTCACAGCATGCAGGAACTATCAAATTAGATTCTTTTTCAAAAGTTGAAGAATTTATGAATTTTTTTATACTTTTTGCAATCGAAACAATCCGTTTATTGTTTTTTTCGTCGATCGCGGTTATTATAATATCGTGACTTTTTATTATTGAATATAGTTCTTCATCACTTAAATTAGTTACATCGGATTCAAAAAATCTCGCATTTTCGTATTTTGAAATATCAAGTTTATCAATATTTTTGGAATAAATGGTAATTTTTGCATTGCTATTTAGGAATTTTTCAAATCTTCTTTTTCCAACGCTTCCAAATCCAAAAATCAAAACATTAAATCCGCTCAAATCTAAAAAAACAGGAATCATATTTTCACAAGCAATTTATCTATTCAATAGTGAATCATATATATCATAAGTTTTTTTTGAAGATAATCTCCAGGAAAAGTTTTTTGAATAATTCAAACCTTCATTTCCAAGAGATTTTCTTAAATTTTTATCATTAACAAGCATATTTATTTTATCTTCGAGGATTTTTGTATTTTTTGGAGGAACAATGTACCCATTTATTTCATCTTTAATCAATTCAGGAATTCCGCCAACATTAGATCCAATAACTGCTTTTTTGCATGCAAAAGCTTCTATGATGGTCATTCCAAGACCTTCTGAAATCGAAGGAAGCACCAAAAAACTGCAATTTTTTAAATATTCTGAAACTTGGCTTTGCGTTTTTGTACCAAGCAATTCAACGTTTTTAATGTCGTTTACTTTTATAAAATCCATTATTTTAGTATAAAGTGGGCCATTACCAATGATTTTAAAATTAAAATCAATATTTTTGATACTTTCTAAAAAATAAAAGATTCCTTTTTGTTCAACCAATGATCCGACAAATAATCCATAATTTTTATCGTTATCCGATGGATTAAACAATTCTTCATCAAATCCGTTGTATATGACGTCTGAATCAAGATTAAAATTTGTTTTTAAATTATTTTTTAAAAATTCGCTAACGCAGATTATTTTTTCAGAATTATAAACTGCATAATTAAAAAAGTATTTTCCAAAAGTATTTTTTGATAAATTCAATACATCGCTTCCATGAAGTGTTAAAACTGTTGGAATACTGCATTTTTTTCCTAAAGTTGCCCCTAAAAATCCTTGGGGTGCTGCATAGTGGCTGTGAATTAAATCTATTTTTTCGTCTTTAATTATTTTTTTCCCGATTTTATACCCATTTAAAATGTAGCTAGGGCCCCTTAATTTTGAAAAGTACGGAACTTTATGGATTGTAACGTTTTCAAAAGAATTATTAATGGTTTCATCAAAATTGTAGTTTAAAATATGGAATTCAAAATCGTCTAGTTTGTTTAAATTTTTTATTAAATTTTCAACATGTATTGAAACTCCTCCAATAAATGGATAATATATGGAGGGAAGTAATATTTTCAAAATAACACCAAAAAAAAAGAGATTAGTGGGTAGTTTTCCACTTTACAAGGACATAGTGTTTTTGAGGCTCTTTTAATTCCTCTTCTATTCTTTTTGCTAACGGATCAACTATATTTTTTCTAACCCTGTCTTCAAAATCCTTAAAGCTTTCAAATTTTTTTATTTCCCTTTCTTCAATTACTTTCCACATTGAAGTTTTACCAATTCCCGGAAGCAGTTGTAATGTATGCATCCTGTTTGTAATTGGCCCGCAATTGTTTAAAAATTCGATAAATCTTTCTTCCTGTGCTTTAACAGCTTCTTTTATAACGTGAAGAAGTTCTGTTTTTGCAGTAGGTGTTAATTGTTCGTATTTTAGCATTTTTGATACGAATTCTACTTTTTCCCGTTTACCTTTCCCTATGTAGAGTTTTTCTGCAAGATCTGCAACCTGATTATCCTTAAAAGTTAATTCCATCATTACAAACTGTTTTTCGCCAAAAGCTTGTGCAATTGGTTTTTTTTGATGAAGTGGCCTAGTATCTTCAGGGTAACCATATTCTAAGAAGTCTAAAACGTATGCGTAATCTTCAAACTCTCGTTTATTTTGTTCATGCCCCTCTCTCATACTTACACCTATCAATGTTGAAAATTAAAATAACATTACTTAATATCGAGTTAATTCAATAAAAAACTAATTGGTTCAATAATAAAATGGTAGAAAAGCGTTATTTGAATTTACTAACTACTTCTAAAATTTCGTCCTTGTTTTCAGGGACGTCAACTCTATAGAATATGATTTTTAAGTCTTCTTCTGTTTCAGGAAGTAAGTCAATAATTTTAACTGCCATTTTTTCAGTTAAACCTAAATTTACGAGCTGTTCAAACATAGCGTCAGCATCTTCTTTACTTATTGTTGAAAATTTTCTTAAATAATCAAGTGAACAACCGTGTTCATACGATAATTCGTCAAAATCTGCTCTTTCATCCATAATTTCGGTTGCATGAGCAATTGTTGTGTATTTTTCGGAAATAATTTCTTTTCCAATCATAATCTCCCTCAAAAACAGATTAGTCTAAAAAAAAGATATCTAAAATAATTATAATTTAGATTCTCTTAAGTGTTGCGGTCTAGCAATAATATCTTTGTATTTTCCGCCATCTTTTACTCTAACTAAGAATGAACTTCCTCTTTGAGCAACAACAACTCCCGTTTTACCGTGGAATTTTGGGTGAGGCATTCCTTTCTGTACTGAAGGGTCGAGTACTACGTGAACAAGGTCTCCTTCAGTGTAGCATTTTAAAGCTCTTGTTAAAGGAGCCATTCCTTTCTGTCTTGGGTGTTTCTGAAGTTTATATCTTGTTTTGCTTCTAAATCCTTCACTTTTTTGCATAGTTATTCCTCCTAATGTGTTTCATGAACATAATTGGCATAGTGTCTATCCTTTTTTTCACTACCAATATATAACCATTTCTATTTTAGATATTTTCTGCATCTTCATAGTCGTGAACATCCAGAACATCTAAAAATTTACAGATACATTTTTTATTTAACAATTCCGAAACGGAAGGGGTTGTTCTTCCTTCATCACTGTTAATAAGCTCTTTGATGTATAATCCGCCATCGCAGAATATTTTAAGTTCAAAGTTATGATCATCAATCATATGGGGCCAAGCTTTATATACTTTCCGTACACGCACGAGGTCTGCCCTTCGATGCGAGACTCTATCGGGCGTTCTTTGATCAATCGTCAAATCTTCGAGTTTTTTTACTAATTCGGCTACTTCTTCATTTGATACTTTTTCTTCGCACTCAACGTGAGCAAGGTATGTTTTTTTATGCGGTTCGTTTTTGAAGAAGTGAACGTCCTTTTTAACCCCGTATTCAACATTTATTATTTCAACATTTCCAGATTCATTAACTTTTGAAGCAAGCTCTTCTAAATTAACTTTTCTAATCTTTGGCTCTTTTATTTCAATTACAAACGGCCTTCCATTTCCAAGCATTCTAACGTCGATGTCTTCTCGCCCCGCACCGTGAAGTGCTTCTGAACTTCCTTTCATAACTTCCATGAATGGTTCTGCAATAATTTCTTCAACTGATGTCATGTACTGTTTTCCTGTAAAGTTGCATTTTTCACAGCCTTTTCCTTTACACGATCTACAGTGCCAGTGGCTTTGGGGAATTCCTCTAACGAGCTTTTTATACCGTCCTTTGATAAATACGGGGTTTACCTGAAGCGTAACTTTTTGATTGTATGGGTTCACCATTACAACGATGTCCGGATTTTCCTTGTCAACCCGTCTTTTAACTAATGGTACTACAACTTTTCCAAGTTCTCTTCCAAATTCCTGTCTTATACTTTCTATGAATGGGGTTTCAATCTCTTTTTCAAGTTCTTTAAACCTTTTTGGAAGTTTTGTACCGATTAAAAAACTGTCAAACTCGTATTCAGAAAGTGCATTAACTACATTTTCAGCAACTGTTTCAATATTTTCAGGTTCAAAAATTCCTTTACACCAGGGGCAGAGTTCGTCACAATCTTCGTTTTTTTCGTATTCGGCTTCATTTTTAAATTTTGTTTCGTATTTTTCAATATTGTCAATTAAATCAAGTTTTATTCCGGAAATTCCTGATTTATAAATGCAATACATCAATTCTTTAATTTCTTCTAATTTTTCAGGTTCTATTGGTTTTAATTCTGGATTTTCAGAAGTTTCGTTCATTTTTTCAAGAGCGGTTCTTAAATCTTCTTCAAGTTCGATTGCTTTTGCAAGTTTTAAAGCATGCCCTCTCTCAAAATTACTCGACCTAATAAGTTTTCCGTAAAGTCTTCCAAAACATCTGTCGCACAATGGGTATTTTTTTAAAACAGAATAATCTATATTCATATAATCTCACCAGGTGATTTCATGATAATAAATGCGGATCTACATATTCACTCAAAATATTCTATGGGAACTTCTAAGTATATGGATATCGAGCATATATTAAAATATGGTCCAGTAAAAGGTCTCGATTTAATTGCGACAGGAGACTGTTTACACTCAAAATGGCTCGAAGAAATCGAAAAAAATGTCAATAAACCGCTTCTTCTTTCAACAGAGGTCGAGGATAGAAATCGGGTCCATCACCTAATATATCTGCCGCATACTTCCCAGGCTCATGATTTAAGAGATAAATTTTCAAAATATTCAAAAAATATCGATGCTGATGGAAGACCAAGAGTTTCATTAAATGGAATGGAAATTATCGATGCAGTAAGGGATATTGGCGGACTTATCGGCCCAGCTCATGCATTTACCCCCTGGACAAGTATTTACAAATCATTTACTTCAATTTATAATTGTTATGCGAGAAAACCAGATTTTATCGAGTTAGGACTTTCTGCTGATACTGATATGGCAGACATGGTTGAAGAACTTCGAGATCTGCCTTTTTTAAGTAATTCTGATGCCCACTCATTTTATTCTCATCGGCTTGGAAGGGAATTTAACCAGATGGATGTAGATGAACTTGGCGGACTTGAAACAAACTTTGAAGAAGTAAGAAAAGTTTTAAAACACAATAAAATAACTGCAAACTATGGACTTGATCCAAATCTTGGAAAATATCACTTAACTGCATGTACGAGATGCTACACTAGATTTACATTAGAAGACGCCACAGAAAACAATTTTAAATGTCCCGAATGTAAGGGAACAATAAAAAAAGGAGTTCATGATAAAACTCTGGAACTTTCAAAGGATAAAAAAGTAGTTCACCCAGATTTCAGGCCAGAATATCACAAAATAATCCCTCTTGCAGAAATAATTTCACTTGCAATCGGAAAAAATATTGGAACTAAGTCTGTAGATACGATTTGGGAGCAGTATATTGAAAAGTATGGAAATGAAATTGATGTTTTGATAAATGAAGATATATCTGAACTCAAAAAAATAAATGAAAAAGTAGGACATATCATAGACCTTTTCAGAACCGGTAAAATATACATTTATCCTGGAGGGGGCGGAGAATACGGCCATATTTCAAAGGTTCCAGTAAGTGTTAAGTGGTTCAAACCAAAATTAACCCTCGATTCATGGGTAAAATAATAAAAAAGTAGAAATTAAAATTTAATTTAAATATTCTTTTAAAACTTTTGAAAGCCTTTTAATTCCTTCAACTATTTTTTCGTCAGGCATATTTGAGTAATTTAACCTGAAAGAATTTTCATGACCGCCGTTTGGGAAGAACGATCCTCCTGGAACGATTGCAACGTTATTTTTCAGGCATTCATCTAAAAATTCGCGCGCATTATATTTTTCAGGAAGTTCAACCCATGTAAAAAGTCCGCCTTCAGGATTTGTATATTTAAGCCCCTCTGGAAATTCTTCTGAAATTGTTTTAATCATTAAATCTCTTCTTCCCTTATACAATTCTTTTAATTTTGACACTCTTTCGTCAAAATCGTAATTTTCAAGCATTTTTGAAATAATTCTCTGGGAAAATGACGAGGTGTGCAGATCTGCGCTCTGTTTTATAAAGATGTATTTTTCAAGGATATCTTCAGATGCAGCAATCCATCCAACCCTAAGCCCTGGGCAGAATGTTTTTGAAAACGTTCCCAAATGAATTATAAGACCATTTTTATCCATTGATTTTAACGAAGGCAAAATTTCTCCATCAAATCTTAATTCCCCGTAAGGATTATCTTCCACTACAGGAATTTCATATTTTTCAATTATTTCCATGAATTTTTCCCTTCTTTCAAGAGTCCAGGTCTTTCCAGTGGGGTTTTGAAAATCAGGGATCGCATAAATGAGTTTTACATTTTTGGTAGTTTTTAAAATTTTTTCAAGTTCTTCTGGAATCATTCCAAAGTCATCAGTTGGAACTTCTTTAAATTGTGGCTCGTATGATTTGAAGGCGTTAATTGCTCCAAGGTATGTTGGACTTTCACACAATACTACATCATTTTCATCCAAGAATACTTTTCCAGAGAAATCTAATCCTTGCTGGGATCCACAGACGATTAAGATATTATTTTCTGTAAGCCCTGTTTTTAGTACTTTATTCATCCGTTCTGAAATTTGCTGCCTGAGTGGAGGGTATCCTTCCGTTATATCGTACTGTAGGGATTCAGGACCCATCTCGTCGAGAACAATTCCAGAAATTTCTTTTATCTCTTTTACTGGGAAGAGTTCTGGTGCAGGAAGTCCGCCTGCAAAAGATATTATTTCAGGTTTTTGAGTAACTTTTAAGATCTCCCTTATTTCGGAAGATTTAATGTTTTCCATCCGTTTTGAGTAGCTTAATGCCATACGCATCCCTTAAATTTTCGATAAAGATATATTTTGGTAGTTCATAACATACAAATATACAGTATATTGGGTATATTGTAGTATATCTAATCTATATATACATTATAGTGCACGAGGAAAAGTCATGAAGGATCTTAATAAGGCAATTTCTAAAAATCTGAAAAAAATCCGTAAAAAGAAAGATCTAAGTTTAGATGCGTTATCTAATCTAACTGGAGTAAGTAAGAGCATGCTCGGTCAAATCGAGCGAGGAGAAGTAAACCCTACAATTTCAACAATTTTAAAGATTTCAAATGGTTTAAAAGTTTCATTCACTTCACTTTTAAAGAACGAAAAACCCGAGATTGATCAGATTCCCTTTGAAGAGTTAAATCCTGTTTTCGAAGGTGAAGGCCACAAACTTTATCCAGTAATTCCTTTTGAGGATGATAAACGATTTGAAACGTATATTGTCGAGATAAAGCCTGGACACAAGTATTATTCTGAAGGCCACGTGAAAGGAACCGAAGAAATTATAACTGTTTTCGAAGGTGAACTGCTAATTTCAATAGGGGAAATTGATTATTTCCTTAAAAAAAATGATACAATCAGGTTTAATGCCAATAACTCACATGTTTATGAAAATAGGGGTTTAGAACTTACAAAATTAAATCTTATCCTTCATTACGAGTAATTTAAAAATAGATTAAAAGGTTAAAATAAATTATTGACAGCATCCACAGGTTTTTTCCTGTTTAATGCATTCTACAGGGCATACGTCTGAACAGTCGCCACAGTCGTTACATTTAGCACAGTCAATAACTGCTTTACCATCAGCGTTTTCTGAGATAGCTTGTACAGGGCATACTGGAACACATGCTCCACATGCGATACATTCGTCTTCGTTTACTTTATATACCATAATTACACCTCAATTAGTAATTTTTTCAGGTTTATTCTCATTAAGCATTACATATTTTTATAGGTTTGTAAATGTTTCTAATTGCCCCATTGTATTTATACCTCAAGGGAGATTTTTGTTATAAACCATAAAGTGAAAAGTCATGAAAGAAGAAATGAAAGGAATTTACGTTCTATGGATCACAATTTTTGTGACGATGCTCGGTATTGGGCTAATTTCGCCACTTCTCGCGATATTTGCAAAATCATACGGGTTATCAAATTTCCAGATAGGACTGATTTTTGGATCTTTTGCACTAGTTAGGACGATATTTCAGCTTCCTGCGGGAACCCTATCAGATTCTTACGGAAAAAAAGTATTTTTGGTGGGCGGAACTCTTCTTTATGGTGTAACAACTTTATTTTATGGTTTTGCATCAGGATTTGCAAGTATATTGATAGTTAGGACATTCACAGGAGTTTTTTCTGCATTCGTAAATCCTGTTGCAGGTTCATATATCGCACAAACTTCGCCAAAATCAAAACTTGGAGAATACATGGGGTTATTTAATTCTGCGATATCTTTAGGATTTGGGGTTGGACCGCTGCTTGGGGGATTACTTGCAGATATGTATGGATTTATGGTTCCATTTTATGTAGGTGGGCTTTTAGGTATAATTGCATCAATAATAGCATATTTTAAACTTGAAGATACTCCAAAAACCCAAGAAAAACAAAAATTATCTTGGAAAAATTTATTTTCACTGGAATTTTTAAAAATGAGGAATTTTAGCGCGGCATTTATAATAAATATTGCATTAACAATTTCTAGAGGCGCAATTTTAGCATATCTTGCAATTTACGCTTATGATTATGGAGTTTCTGCCTTTAAAATCGGAATAATGCTTGCAGCAATGAATCTGGTTCTTGCAGTAACTCAAAAAATGTTTGGAAGAATTTTTGATGAAAAAGGAAACAGAATAATTTTACACGGAATAATTATTGGAAATTTGGGAATGTTTATCCTTGCAATGTCCACGTCATTTACTACAATGTTTATTTCGTTAATTATCTCATCAATAGGGGCTTCAATGAGTACTCCGGGCATTAATTCGATCGCAATACGAGATATTCCGGATAAAAGACAGGGTGAAGCAATGGGCCTTTACACTGCAAGTATAAATGTTGGAATATTTTTTGGAGCAGTTTTACTCGGCTATATTTCCGATATCGTTGGAATTTCTAACATGTATAAAATAGGGGCAGTATTTTCATTTTTAATAAGTTACATTGCATATATTGCGATAAAAAAATAAAAAAAGAATAAATAATGATTTAATTTTCTACTTCTTCTGTAAATGCCCATTTTAATAGTGGCGGTGTTGAAATAATCGATATTGTAATGAATATCATTGTTGCAGCAATGAATTTTCCGACATTGGATTCAGAAATTACTCCTGCATGTATTGCAACCATAAGGTTGATCAATGCAATTTCTGCTCGAGGAATCGATCCAATCCCCATTTGAAGCGATTTTTTCATATTCCAACCCATGATTCTCGCACCAAATCCTCTTCCAACGACTTTACTTACAATTGCAATTGCAGTTAGTACTAAAGCAAGGTAGAGTGCATCAAAATCTCCAAAAATTGTTAAATTTAAGGATGCCCCCGTATATACGAAGAATAAAGGGATTAATATACTGTAGCCTATTGTTTTAACGTCTTCAATTAAGTTTTTACCTTCGGCAGTTCTTGAAAGTACTAAACCTGCCATAAATGAGCCTTCAATAGCGGCCTCAAACCAATTTTCTGCTAAAAATGAGAATAAAAACATGACTGCTATTGCAAGAGACAGTATTCCTTTTTCTACATGGAGTTTTTCTGAAAACGAAATAAACTTATTTACAAGTTTCATGGCAAGGAATCCTGTAATTATAAAGAAAATTGCGAATTTTCCTAAAAGTCCAAGGATGCTTCCAGTACCAACTGCAAATATTATCAGCATTATGCCTAAAAAATCGTCCATAATGCTGGCACTGAGCGATGCTGCACCAACTTCACTTTTTAAAACACCCATGTCCATCATTACCCTTACAGTAATTCCAATACTCGTTGCAGTTAATACCACTCCTCCTGCAAACGATTCAGCGGCAGTGTAACCCATATACTGCAGTGCAAGGTAACCCATTACAAGCGGAACCAAAACACCAAAAACAGTAGAAACTGTAGCAATTTTGCCAGTTTTCTTTAAAACCGACAGGTCAGTATCAAGCCCACCTAAAAATAACAAAAATATAATGCCTAAACGTGATAAAAAATCAAAAATTTCATTATTCTGAATTGTGAGATGGTCAGGACTTACTAATCCAAAATATACTAGATTTCCAAGGATCATTCCCATAATCATTTCACCGAGAACTCCCGGAAATCCTAATTTATTCATCAGGTGGTCACCAAGTTTACCAAAGATTATCGCAATTCCAATGGTAAACAACACCCAGCTAATATCCATTAAAACCCCTCTAATTATTCTTGAGCCAAACAAAGACTTAAAAATTTGTCAATTAATATTTTTAAACTTATTTCTCCAATTAACCTTTCTTCGTCATTTAAAACTGCCAATATCTGCACATTGTACCGTTTCATCTTTAACAGTGCATCGATAACTGTAGAATTATGATTGATAGTGAGTGCATTTTTTTCCATGACTTCTTTTGCAGTTTTTGCACCGCCAATAACGGATTTCAATGCAGAACGAGTACTGCCTATGTACAGGTTATGCTTGTCTGGAGGAAGTAAAAAGTCAATTACACTCAAATATTTAATAACACCAAGCAAACTGCCTTCTTCTTTACAATTTATAACCCAAACGTGGTGTCGTGATCTTAAAAGTTCCATAACCTTAATTATTGGGTCATTATAGCAAACAACAGGCATCATGTCTACAGGAGGTATTACATGTTTCAATTTAATGTTATGATACTTTCCAAGTGCATTTTCAAGATTTTCCATATATTCACCAAAGAGTTTAGAGCCGAATTATATATCTTTTTGAACATATAAATATTAAACAATTTTTTTAACAGGGGGTGGTTGGGTACATGCCTTTAAATGAAATTGTTTCAGTTATTGAAAACCTGATTTCAAAGGGATATATTAAAAAACAAAGTGTAATCGATGCACTTTTAAGTGTTCCACGGCACAAATTTATTTCGAAGAGTATGGAAAGTTATGCGTATGTTGATAGCCCTTTAGGGATAGGATATGGGCAGACTATTTCTGCAATACACATGGTTGGAATAATGTGCGAAGAACTTGATCTGGATGAGGGACAGAATGTACTTGAAGTTGGAACTGGCTCAGGCTATCATGCAGCAGTAGTTTCAGAAATTGTTGGCGAATCTGGAAAAGTTACAACTATCGAGAGGATACCTGAACTTTTTGAAAATTCAAAGAAAATAATCTCAGAACTTGGATATAATAACGTTGAAGTGGTTTTCGGGGACGGTACAAAAGGTTATTTAGAAAATGCTCCATACGATAGGATATATGTCACTGCATCAGGTCCGGATGTTCCAAAAGCACTTATCGAACAGTTACATGATGGTGGAATTTTAATTGCACCCGTTGGGGCCCACTTTCAAACGCTAATGAGATATACGAAAATAAACGGTAGTATATCCGAAGAAAAACTTTTAGAGGTTGCATTTGTTCCATTAATTGGTGAAAATGGCTTTTAATATTAATTATCTTTTTTAAATTAAAATATTAAAAAATCAACATACTTTTTTATATTTGAAAACAAAATTAATTTTGAAACGCGTAGTATATGGAACGTATCTAAAATGGAGAGATAACATGAAAAAATTAGGAACAGACCTTTTAAAAAGGGGATTTGCGAAAATGGTAAAACACGGGGTTGTAATGGATGTTACAAACGTGGAACAGGCATTGATTGCAGAAGAAGCAGGTGCTGCTGCTGTAATGGCTTTAGAAAGAGTTCCTGCGGATATTAGGGTGCAGGGTGGCGTTGCAAGAATGTCTGACCCAGAAATGATTTTAGAAATTAAAGACGCAGTATCTATTCCAGTAATGGCAAAAGCAAGAATAGGACACTATGTGGAAGCCCAGGTGTTAGAATCAATCGGTGTTGACATGGTTGACGAGAGTGAAGTTTT
The DNA here is from genome assembly GCF_002945325.1 of Methanococcus maripaludis. Taxonomy (NCBI): domain Archaea; kingdom Methanobacteriati; phylum Methanobacteriota; class Methanococci; order Methanococcales; family Methanococcaceae; genus Methanococcus; species Methanococcus maripaludis. Next base: position 913,492 of record NZ_CP026606.1, on the reverse strand, counting down.
AACGCCCGCTGATGAAGTAAACCACATCGACAAACGAGCATTTACAGCACCATTTGTCTGCGGTGCAAGAAACTTGGGCGAAGCTTTGAGAAGAATCGATGAAGGAGCAGCAATGATTAGGACCAAAGGGGAAGCTGGAACTGGAAACGTTGTTGAAGCTGTAAAACACATGAGGGCAGTTAACGAAGGAATTGCAAGAGTTGTTGGATACAAAGAAATGGGTCTTGAAGCAGAATTAATTCAAATGGCAAGAAACGAATTAAAAGTTCCAATGGAACTCATTTCAGAAGTTGCAGAACTCAAAAGACTTCCCGTTGTAAACTTTGCAGCTGGTGGAATTGCAACACCTGCAGACGCAGCTTTAATGATGCAAATGGGATGTGACGGGGTATTTGTAGGCTCAGGAATCTTTAAATCAGGAAACCCTGCAACAAGAGCAAAAGCAATTGTTGAAGCAACCTACAACTTCGATAAAGCAGACGTAATCGGGGAAGTAAGCAAAAACTTAGGAGAAGCAATGGTCGGAATTAATATTGATGAAATTCCAGAAGAAAAGCTTCTTGCAAAAAGAGGAATTTAATTTTGTTTAAACTTACCTCAATTTTTATTTTAAATTGAATTTTTATACTACCTTTTTAAAACATAAAACACGATAATTATTTGAAAAATAATTTACCAAAAAGAACTACCGAAAGCTTTATATATAATGATACTATTATTGAGTATGCGAACAAATTGCCTCGGTGGCTCAGCCTGGTAGAGCGCCTGACTTGTAATCAGGTGGTCGGGGGTTCGAATCCCCCCCGGGGCTTGAGTTACCTTTATAAATAGGTAAGTTCAAATAATAATTGTCAAATGGGCCTGTGGGGTAGCCTGGTCATCCTTTGGGATTTGGGATCCTGAAACCCCAGTTCGAATCTGGGCAGGCCCACCACTTATATTCCCGCGATAGTTCAGACTGGTAGAACGGCGGACTGTAGATCCGCATGTCGCTGGTTCAAATCCGGCTCGCGGGACTCATATATTATTTCGGGGCCCGTAGCTTAGTCTGGTAGAGCGCCTGACTTTTAATCAGGCGGTCGAGGGTTCGAATCCCTTCGGGCCCGCTCAAAAATTTATCAGAGTTAATAACTCTGAAGGGTCTGACATAACGGTCATAGCGGAGGAGTTACATCCGATCCCATCCCGATCTCGGAAATTAAGCCCTCCTGCGATTCATTAAGTACTGCCATCTGGTGGGAACAATGTGACGCTGTTAGTCACTTTTTATTTCACATGCTCTGGTGGTGTAGCTCGGCCTATCATACAGGACTGTCACTCCTGTGACTCGGGTTCAAATCCCGGCCAGAGCGCCTTATTTCTATTTTCAATACAAAACGCAATCTGGGCCCGTAGCTTAGTCTGGTAGAGCGCCTGACTTTTAATCAGGCGGTCGAGGGTTCGAATCCCTTCGGGCCCGCTCAAAATTTACTTTCACATGCTCTGGTGGTGTAGCTCGGCCTATCATACAGGACTGTCACTCCTGTGACTCGGGTTCAAATCCCGGCCAGAGCGCTTTTTTAATAATAATTATTATAATCGATATATTTGGATTTATTGTGAAAACATGTCTCACGAAGGCGAAGAGTTTAACAAAATTTTTTCAAAAGGAAAATTTTTAAAAAATATTTTTTTCAACCTGTTCAGATCATACAAAAATCCTGAAATTATTGGAGAAACCACAAATCCAGAACTTGAAGATTGCATATGCTGCGGTTTATGCGTTGATGTATGTCCAACAAATGCGATATCTGTTTTTAAATTTCGAGATATAATCTGTGAACACTGCGGTGCGTGTTTGAATGTATGTCCTGTTGATGCAATTGAAAAAAATCGATTTTCAGTTGATTCTGAAAAATGCATAAAATGCGGAGTATGTTCAATATTTTGCACAATTCCAATTTTAAAAAACGAAATACCTGTTTTAAATGTTCCTGAAGTTACCAATGAGTGCAATAACTGTAAACTGTGTATTCAAAAATGCCCTCAAAAAGCAATTTCTTTTGAAGATGGCAAAATTTCAATAAATTCAAAATGTAATTTATGCCTTAAGTGTGTTGAATTCTGCCCCCTTAATGCATTAAAATCCCCAAAAGATTCATTAAAGTCCAAAATTATTAAAGTAGATCTAAATTCATGTATTTTCTGTAAAGACTGCGAAGAAATATGTCCCGTTAAAAAGTGATTACAAAATCAGACGATTTTAACCCACTATTAACATTTATATATTACTTTCTCAGATATGATTAACATTCATTTGGGGGAGGAATTTTTTTGAAATACGGAATGTTATTTTCAGGGATACTAATGTTTAGTATCGGACTAAATGTTTTTGGTACGTATCTAGAAAGCATATATTTATTTCCGCTTTATCTTGATAGTATTGGAACGATATTTAGTGCAATAATTTTGGGCCCTCATATCGGGGCCCTTGTAGGACTTATTACGAATTTGATAACCGGATGTTTACTATCTGAAGAAAACTTTCTTTTTTCAGTAGTAAATGTTTTAATCGGACTTACAACAGGTATACTGTTGTATAAAAATCAAATTAATATTAAAAACATATTCCTTGCCGCAATAGTTGTCTCGATAGTCTCTTCAATTATGGGAAACCTTCTTTCGATATATTTCTTTGGTGGAATTACTGAAGGGGGTGTAGGCCACATTACCCAGACTTTAACTGCTTTTGGAGAAAGTATTCCAACAGCAGCATTTGCAGCAGGCCTGTATACCAATTTTGCAGACAAAATTATCTCATTTATCTCTGCATTTTTTATGATATATGTTTTGCAGGACAAACTTTCCATTTATAACTTAAAACTTGGGAATTAATCTTTTATTTTTTTATTGGGTTTATTAACTATTAATAATTTTAATGACATTATTATATACTTTATATTTCAGAAGTACTACCATTAAATTGACGGTGGTATCATGGATAAAAAAGTACTTTATATGACAACAATCCCTGTTGGAATCGCAATAAATGCAATAGGGGGCCAAATTGCAACTTTTTTAAAATTGCCTATATTTTTAGATAGTATCGGTACTGTTTTAAGTGGATTTTTGTTAGGTCCTGTTGGAGGAGCTTTGGTGGGTTTTTTTACAAACATTCTTCTTGGATTTATACTCGACCCGTCATATATCCCATTTTCAATAGTAAATATTGTAATCGGGCTTGTTTCAGGATATGTTGCAGTTAAACACGGAATAAATCTTAAAAATTCAGTAATTGTTGGGTTAGTGCTTGCAATAATTGCACCAATGGTTGGAACTCCAATCGCAGTTTATTTATACGGCGGACTTGTTGGGGGAGGCGTTGACCTTTTAACAGCGGTATTTTTACATTCAGGCCAGGATATTTTTTCATCAGCGTTTTTGGCCAGAATACCTGCAAATTTAGTAGATAAACTGCTCTCATGTATTTTGGTATACTATATCATAAAACCGTTCCCAAAAGACATACTTTCAGAATTGGGCGTAAAAGTAAATTAGGTAAAAAATATGAAATACCTTAAAATTAAGATTTATCTAATTTTTACTCTTTTTTTACTTGTTTTAGTAATTTTTAATCCATTTTATGGAATTTTAGCGTCCATTGTGGTTGTTTTACTTACCAAAAGATTTGAAGTATTTTCAAAAAGATGGATTTTATTTTCCCTGTATCTGGTTGTTTTTTATTATTTTATAATGGGCCAGGATGGGCTTAACAATGCATACCGGCTGCTTGCATATATTTTTGCAGTGCAGTGGTTTATAAATTCAGTTTCAATTGAAAAGTTAGTTGAATTTATTTCAAGTTACAATCGTGATTTGGGAATTGGGATTTGGATGACATTTTCAACACTTGAAGTTGCTAAAAGGGAGTTTGAAACTACGAAAAATGCCCAGCTTTCAAGGGGGCTAAATAAAAAAGGATTAATTAATAAATATCGGTCTTACTATGCAATAATCTCCCCTTTAATTGTAAAATTATACATTTCAGCAATTAACCGGGCAAGATCGCTTCTTTCGAAGTGTTACGACTGAATTATTTTTTACATATTTTTATTATTTTATATCTTTTTTAGATATTAGAAATTATAATTAGTATATATTTTATTTTAAGAGCTAATGATATCATTAAATAAGATAATCACTCTAACTAATGTATTTTCGGAGGTGTAATATTGAAAAATTTAAAAGGCATACTCGCAATTTTCTGCGTTATGGCAGTACTCGTATTTGCAGGGTGCACTGAACAGCAAGCTTCTAATGTTTCACAAGAAGAACAAGTTGTGACAGTATATGTTGCTTATGGCAGTCTTGACTTAATTGCAGATGAATTTGAAAAAGATACTGGCATAAAAATGGAATACGTGTCTTTATCATCTGGTGAAGCTCTTTCAAGGCTAAAAGCTGAACAGAGCAATCCTTCAGCAGACGTATGGCTTGGTGGAGGAATCGATGCGTTCATAAGTGCACAGCAGGATGGGCTACTTGAAGCTTACAAATCCCCGAATGCAAAAGATATCGATCCATTATTTGTTGAAGAAGACGGCTACTGGACCGGAGTTTCTCTTGTTACCATAGGTATCTTGGAAAACACTGATTTGTTATCTGAAAAAGGATTACCTCAACCACAAACTTGGGATGATTTAATAACTGATGATTACAAAGGAGAATTAATTGCATCCAACCCGACAGTTTCAGGAACTGCATACTTTACAATATGTGGAATTCTTCAAATGTATGGTGAAGATGAAGGCTGGAATTACCTTGATAAATTCTATCAAAACACTCCATTCTTAACAAAACGTGGAAGCGGGCCTGGAAACTTAGTAACTGCTGGTGAATACGCTTATGGTGTAGCACCTGATCCACACACGACATTAATTGCAGATTCAGAATTACCTGTAAAATCTGCATTTTTAAACAAAGTTATCTGGTGGCCATCCCCAGTTTCGATAGTAAACGGTGCAAAACACCCTGAAAATGCGAAAATATTTGTTGACTGGTGTCTTTCAAAAGAAGGTCAGGAAGTACTTATGCAGGCAAGCCCTCGGGTGCCTGTAAGGGGCGACATTGAAGTTATCGATGGTGTTCCAAACCCAAAAGATCTTGATTTCCTCGATATGGATTTCATGTACTGGGGGGAAAATCGGGACAGGATTTTAGATGAATGGGAATCTAGATACAGAGAAATTTCAACTACAGAATAATTTTTTACTTATTTTTTTTTTAGGTGCAGTAAATGAAAGAAGTATTTAATAAAGAGACATTAACAAAAATTTATCCAAAAATCCTTGAAAATGGTTTTTATATCCTTGCAAACGTTTTTTTATTGATATTCATAATGTATCCTGTATTTACAGTATTTTTACAATCATTTTACGGTTCAAACGGTTTTACGCTTGATGCATATTCTAAATTTATTTCAGATTCGTACTATTTTGGCATTTTAAAAAACAGTATTGTTGTAGCGTGCTTTTCAACGATAATTTCGATATTTTTAGGTTTTATTTTTTCAATTATCATTTTTAAAACCGATTTTAAATTTAAAAATTTTTTCAAAATTGCAGTTTTTCTACCCATAATTACCCCCGGGTTTATTTCATCGCTTGCTTACGTATTCCTGTTTGGAAGGCACGGGGCAGTTACTTACGGCTTATTAGGGCTTGAACCAAATATATACGGTTGGAAAAGTGTTGTAATAATGCAGTCTATCGATTACACGACAACTGCATTTTTTATAATTTCGGCAGTACTTCTTGGGATTTCTGGAGAATTTGAGGATGCTGCAAGGAATTTAGGTTCAAATGAATTTCAGGTTTTTAAAAAAGTAACACTACCACTATTAATTCCCGGAATATTGAGTGCAGGTCTTTTGATATTCATGCAGTCTATGGCTGATTTTGGAACCCCCATAATCGTTGGTGGAAATTTCAACACGCTTGCGACGGCATCGTATTTTGAAATAATTGGAAGGTATAACACCCAAATGGCATCAACACTTAGTGTAATCCTTCTGTTCCCATCTATGGCCTTATTTTATCTTTATTCAAAATATCATAAGGGTTACGAGCTCAAAAAATCTAAACTAACAAAATATTCACTAAGTAATATACAAAAAATAATTCTTGGATTTCCTGCCATATTTTTCTCAATACTTGCATATCTTTTGTTTTTTGCGGTTTTTGTAGCTTCTTTTACGAAAAGTTTTGGCCACAACTACGCTTTGACTTTAGATTATTTTTTTGAAGCGATAAGTGCAGGACAGCTTGCAATAAAAAACACGCTATTTTATGCTCTGTCGTCAAGCATTTTGGTGGCTTTTTTAGGAGTCGCTTATTCCTATATTATATATCGGGGAAAATTTTTTGGTCGAAAACTGATGGATTTAGTGATAACACTTCCATTTGCAATACCTGGAACATTTATGGGTTTAGGATACCTTTTAGCATTTAATAATTACCCTTTGCTGCTTACTGGGACGTCTTCAATCATAATTTTAAACTGCATGGTTCGAAAACTCCCGTTCTCATTTAAAACTGGAAATTCGGTACTTTCCCAGATTGAAGAGTCTGTCGAAGAAGCCTCTCTTAATCTTGGTGCAAGCCGATTAAAAACATTTTACAAAGTCGTACTACCATTACTGGAGCCTGCAATAATATTCAGCATGATATATACATTTATTGCAACTATCAAGTCGCTGGGTTCGATAATATTTTTAATGACGGCAAATACAAAAGTACTATCTGCAATGGTATTTGAATCAACGATAAACAGGCAGCTTGGTGTTGGGGCATGCTACTCGATGTTCATGGTTATTTTGTCGATAATCGGGATATTGGGAATATTACGATTGAAAGGGGATAAAAAATGGATTTAAGACTCGAAAACATTTCAAAAAACTTCGAAGAACATGGGGTTTTAACAGATACTGATTTTGAATGCGGCGAAGAACTTGTGTCACTTGTTGGTTCCAGCGGTTGTGGGAAAACGACTTGTCTCAGGATTATTGCAGGATTTGAAAAGCCTGATGCGGGAAAAATTTTTTTAAATGGTGAGGATATAACGAATATTCCGCCAAACAAACGAAATATTGGATTAGTATTTCAAAATTACGCATTATTTCCCCATTTAAACGTTTTTGAAAATATTGCCTATGGTTTGAGGTTAAAAAAATTTAGTAAATCGGATATTTCTGAAAAGGTAAAAAATTCAATAGATCTCGTCAACCTTGGCGGATATGAAAAGTACCCAATTAGTGAATTAAGCGGTGGAATGCAGCAGAGGGTTGCAATTGCAAGGGCAATAGTGATAGAACCAAAGGCAATGCTTTTAGACGAGCCTTTAAGTAATTTGGATGCAAAATTAAGAATAAAAATGAGAAAAGAGCTTAAAGAACTGCAGAGAAATTTTGAAATTCCAACGATTTATGTAACACACGACCAAGAAGAAGCGCTGGCCATATCAGATAAAGTCGCTGTAATGAATAAAGGAAAAATAGAACAGTTTGGAGACCCTTATTCTATTTATTCTAACCCAAAAACCGAGTTCGTTGCAAAATTTATTGGAATTATCAATGAACTCCCTTCATCAATATTAAATAAATTGGATATTGAATCCGGCGATAAAAAGTATTTCGTAAGGCCTGAATCAATAGAACTCGGTAAGGGCAATTTCAATGGAAAATTAGTGGATTATGAATTTTTGGGAAGTGTCGTAAGATACATTATAAAATGTGGTGACTCATTATTTACCATTCAGACGAATAAACCGGTAGACTTTAAAATCGGGACTGAAATTTTGTTTGAATTTGATAAAAACAGTATAATTTCAATTTAATTATTAATTTATTTTTAAAATTTTTAGATAACTGTCAATTATTTTTTGATATTTTTCATTGAACTGAAAATCAGAAACTGTGTAAAATGCGGTTTTTTTCCAATTTTTACAGGTATCTTCTTCTATATTTAATTTTTTTAAAAAGTCACAGTTTCCTTTAAAAATATAACTTTTAAAAGAGTTTATTTTTATATCAAATCTATTTTCCAAAAAGCTATCAAAATAATTGTAGATTTCGGCATTTTTTTCAATTGATATATTATTTTTAAGTCTTATTTCGTATTTCCAGATATTATCCAAGTGTATGTGAAGTGTATAACCTTTTAAAAATGATTTTTCAAAAAAAGTTCTATTTTCAAATAAATCTTCCGGATCGGATTCATAAAAATGAGTAATTTTTCGTTCAATACCTGAAAAATAGCCAATATCTGGAACACAAGATCCAAAATAAAAATTATTCATGTCTAAATTCTCATTTACGTTTAAAAGTTCTTTTTCAAGAAATATTTTTGATAAAACAAGATGTGCGTATAAATTGGGCATATTTTACCTATTTCAAATGTTCAATGGAATTATTTTCTGGAATATAATTTAAAAGTTTATTTCCAATTCTTGTAGTGTAAGGTCTTGTTTTGTTTGTATCGTTTAGTATTAAATTCATCAAATCTTTCGATTTAATATTTAACTGGCCTTTTGAACACTCTTTTTCGTTAAAATATTCAACACGATCCCTCATAATGCCATTTTTAAATATTGCAAGCGGAACGTCTTCTCCAGAGTGTATTAATGTTCCAACAGATGGCGTAGAATGATCGGCAGTAATAATAATCAGTTCATCATTTAATTCATTTATTTTTTGAAGGCATTTATCTATTTTTTCGATAACTTCGACTTTATTAATCGGATTTTTTGTATGTCCTGCTTCATCAGGCTCTTTGGTGTGGATATGCACAAAATCATAATTTTTTAATTCAATTCCTTTTAAAAATGCTTTTTGAAAATCGCCTTCGGGATAATAATCCATTTTCAGCAATTTTGATAAACCTTTAAAAACGCTGCTTTTTGCAATAATTGCAGCATTCATGCCCCATTTATCATGGAAAGAATCTATTTCCCTATATCTTCCAGCCCACTTTGTAAGCAGGAAATTTGCAAGTTGGGAATTATTTTCTTTTCTTGTAATATTTACAGGATGATTTTCAAGGATTTCACTGCATTTTAGAAGATATTTATTTAATACTTCGGCAGTTTTCACAGCATTTTCAATTTCTATTCGTTCTGAAATATTTTTAAGCGGTTTTACTTTTAAAACGTGTCTTTCCCGATAAAAAGGGTCACTATCAGATATTTTATCCGATATTTCGTAATTTGAAGAACTTATTTCTAAAATACAGTGTGTATCAAAAGAGTAGTGTAGATTAAATTCATAATCTCCAATTTTTTTTGGAAGGGAATTTATAAGCTGTTTTATTTCTTCAATTGATATATTTTTAGTACGCCTATCTTTTACAAAAAAGCCATTTTTTCTTTTTACATATCCAAAAGTGGCCCTTAAATAGATAGAATTATCTTTAAGTTTAATATCTTCGCCCAAAGCTTCGATAATCCCCCTTCCAGGAAATTCTGATAGGTCGTAGCCCCATAGCAGAAAATGGGCAACCTCCGTTCCAAGTGGGACTCCTTTTTTATATGGTGTCATCATTCCTGTGACGCTTTTTTTCGCAAAAGAATCTAAGTTTGGAGTTTTTGCATATTCAAGCGGAGTTTTATCTTTCAAAACCTCAGAAGGTCTATCTCCAAGTCCATCTAATAATAAAAGCAATGTTCTCATGGTATTCATTAAAGGAACTTTTTCACGGTTTCAATATAATTAAAGTTGTTATTATACCCGTTTTTCAATATTTCAATAGATGAAGGATATATAAATTCATTTAAGATTTTTACAATTTTTTCCCTTTCAAAAATTACCTTTCCGTCCAGATCCCTATAATTTCCACTAAACATGCATGAATATTGGTTTTTTCCCTGTTCCCACGGCTCACCAATAATTTCTTTTATTTCTGACCCTTTTTCAATATCTTTTACCGGGAGACGGAGTTCTACGTCAAATTCATCGCATATTTTATAGTATGTTTCAAGAGTTTCTTTGAACTGGTCGATTTTAAAATCTTTGTCGTGGAGTATCCTCTCCCCACTAATTATTTTTTTTCCAAGATGTTTTGCAAGTGGAATTCTTATCATCCTTAAATATGCATGGCACCCAATGCAAGGCGTGTAATATCCATATTTTTGAATTGTGTATGCAATAAATCGTCCATTGAGTGCATTCCAGAGTTTTGGTTCAAAAATAAAATGAAGAGGCAGTAAAAACTTATTTTCATGTGTTTCTTTTATTTTTTTATCTATTACATTCCAGTTTCGGTAGAAAATTTCTTTTTCACCGTAATCCGTACCGGTAAATGCTAAAACTGGCAAAACAGCGTCAATATCTTCGTCTTCAAAAGCTTTTATAATTGCTGCAGCGCTGTCTCTTCCGGAAAACTCCCCAACAGCAATTTTTTTTAAATCAATTCCATTTTCTTCGATAATTTTCAATGAATCTTTAGATAAAGTTAACTCTTTAAATGATTTTTTAAACTCGATATCCAAAATAACACCTAAATAACTTAAAGATACGTCATTTTATTTATGAAATTCAAGGTATTTATTTAACATGTTTTTAGTGCTGATGATTTCGTCAACATTCATAAGCTCGATAAGCCAAAAATCGCAGCCGACATCTAAAAGGCCATCTAAAACTGGTTTTAAGTTTTTTAAATCTTTTGGAGCAACGTGCCCGATTTTGTCGCATTCTTTTTCGTAAGTGTGCACATTGTAAATTTTATCTGAAAAAAGGTCAATACAGTTCATTCTGTTTTCATACGGTGTGTGGCCTATATCAAAAGTTATTCTGCACCCCGTTTCTTCTGCAACGTTTATTATGTTCTCAGGTTTTGAAGAAAATCCATTTCTTAAATTTTCAATACACAAAGTAATGTTTTTTTCTTTAGAATATTCATTTAATTCCGAAACATTTTCTAAAAGAGTATTGTATTCGGGTTCTTTCCCGTTATGAAGATGAATAGTTAAATAATCTGCATTATCAAGCTTATTAACTATATTTTTAAGTGTTTCAAGTCCTTTTTTATTATTCGGAGTTCCGATATCTACGATAGGTGCATGAAATCCATTAAGTCCTTTTTTGAAGTTTTCATCAATGTTTGAACAAAAATGAAGGCCCCAATCCGTATATTCCAGTCCTTTTTCTGGGTTTGAAAATCGCATGCAAGTTCCTATCATAAAAGCACCGATACAGACTATACCAATCAAGATATATAAAATTGTCATTAGAATATCTAATAGATATGGGTTAGCAGTAAAATATATGTTTTTGAAAGATTGATATTTTATATGTGGAAACCAAATTTGGGGGTTACATAACATTTAAACGAAAAAGAGGGGGAATATATGAATGCAATATTTGAAAGAAGGAGTATCCGACACTACACTTCTGAAGACGTTTCAGAAGAAATAGTCGATGATCTTTTAAAAGCAGCAATGGCAGCACCAAGTGCATGCGACCAGAGGCCATGGGATTTTGTAGTAATTCGTGATAAAAACACACTTTCGGGAATTTCTAAAATAAACAGGCACGCAAGGATGTTAAACGAAGCACCAGTTTCAATAGTTGTATGCGGTAACATGGATCGCGTAAATGGATCATGCGGGCAGTTCTGGGTTCAGGACTGTGCTGCTGCAACTGAAAATATATTAATAGAAGCTCAAGATCGGGGAATTGGTGCAGTATGGCTTGGATTTTATCCTGTAGATGAACGAGTCGAAAAAATGAGAAAAGTTCTGCATGCGCCAGAAAATGTAGTTCCTTTTTCAGTTGTAGCATTAGGAAATCCTGCAGAAAAGCCGGTTCCGGTAGAAAAATTTGATAGAGAAAGAATACATTATGAAAAATGGCCAACAGGATATCTTTAAAAATCTTTTTTTAAAACTTTTAAATTTTTAAACTTATGGGGGTGGTTATTTTAAAGATAATCATTACTTTTTTATCCCATCAAGTTTTAATTTATACAGCAAAATTTTCGCATTATTCTAAAAGGTGGTTTTAATGAAAACAGTTTCGATAATAGGCGGAACGGGGTATACGGGCTCAGAACTTCTAAGACTCCTTTCAAACCACGACGAAGTCGAAGTTGTGAATGTAACGTCAAGAAAAGAGGCTGGAAAAAAGCTCACTGATTTTCACCCCCAGGTAAGAAATTTATGTAATTATAACGATTTAAAATTCCAAAATATTGCTCCAGAAGACATCGATACTGATATTGTGTTCTGTGCAACACCTCACGGTGCATCAATGGCAATTGTCCCAACACTACACGAAAAAGGAATAAATGTAATCGATTTAAGTGGGGATTACAGATTTGAAGATATTGATATGTATGAATCATGGTATGGATTGAAACACTCCGGAAAAATAGATTCTGCAGTTTATGGTCTTCCAGAACTCCACCGGGAAAAAATAAAAAAGTCAAAAACAATTGCAAATCCTGGATGTTACCCAACAGGTGCAATTCTTTCAATGGCGCCGCTGGTTGCAAATGATCTCGTTGAAGACAGGATAATTTTTGATTCAAAATCCGGAGTAAGTGGTGCAGGTGTTGAAGCAAGTCAAACTACTCATTTTGCAAATGTAAATGAAAATATCGGACCATACAAAATAACGAAACACAGGCACAGTCCAGAAATTGGAAAAGAGCTTCAATACCTTGCAAACAAAAATTTAAAAGTTTCATTTACTCCCCACCTTCTGCCAGTTACAAGGGGGATATTGACAACTGCGCATTCATTCCTTAAAGAAGATGTAAGCCGAGTAGATGTTATCGAAATCTATGAAGAGTTCTACAAAGGCGAATTTTTCATAAGAATATTTGAAGAGGGAATGCCTTCTTTAACTGGAGTTCGAGGAACCAACTTCTGCGATATTGGCGGATTTGAAATTGATCAGTATGGCAGAATTGTTGTAGTTTCAGCAATAGACAATCTTGTAAAAGGGGCAAGCGGTCAGGCAATCCAAAATATGAATATTATCATGGGATTCGATGAAAAAGAGGGTTTAGGCGTTGGCGGGCTTAAGCCTTAACTTAATTTTTAAAAATATTTTATTTATTTTCTTATTACATTAAATCTTCCGGCAGACGAGTGTTTTGGAAGCACATCTACACCGAGGCTTTTTAAATAGGCATATGTTTTCGTATCAGTTCCGTGAATGTAGATTTCTCCTAAGTCTTCAACAGTGTTTACATCTATTGAAGTATAGAAGGAATGGCATTTTATAACTTTTAAATCGTTTTTTTCGGCTTTTTCAATATGTTTTAAAAAACTGAATCCTTCAAACTGTGTTTTCATGCAGTTTTTCGGATTTAATAAAAGTAAATTCGTACCTCCGCCCCTTGATGGGCAGATTACTATTGAATTTTTAACGGATTTGCTAATAATTGCTTTTAAATTTACTTCTTTTAAAAGCGGAACATCTGCAGGGGTTATCAAAATAGAATCCTCTTTTATAAAATTTAAAGAAAAGTTTATAGCTTCGTTTAATCCTTTAACATTGCTATCTTCCCTAATGGGAATTATTCCAAGATTTTTTGAAAATTCTAAAATTTCTTCATCCTTACTTACAACGTAGCAGGCATCGGCACATTCTTTCACGGTTTCGTAAGTATCCAATAGAATGTTTTTTATGAGCTCTATTCGTTCACCAGAACTTAAAAAATCTTTTAATCTTGATTTTACGTTTGATAGGGGGGATACGGGTATTAGTGCAGCTAACATCTTTTACCACAACGTTTTAAATAATGATTAGTTTTGGGTGTTTAAATTATATAAATAACATTGCATTTGAAAATGCGCTTAAATCGCCAGCTTCTCCATGGCCAGGATATATTTTTAAAATTCCTTTTTTATAAGCTATTTTTTCAAGTGAATTTATCGATTCTCGTAACTCGATTAGGCTTCCCGTTGGTAAATCGGATCTTCCAACGCCGTATGAAAACAGGGTGTCTCCAGTAATTAGTGAATCTTTGTATATTATGCTTATTCCACCAGCAGTGTGTCCTGGGGTATGTATTATCTCAATTCCAATTTCTTTTAAGTCAGAATCAGCTTCTTTTATTGTAAAAATTTCTTTTGGTGGAACCAGATCCATTCCAAAGAGTTTACTTACTGTAACATTGCTATCTTCTGCAAGGTGGGGTAACTCTAGTTCATGGATTAAAACAGGGGCATTAAATTCGTTCTGAAATAGATAATCGCTTCCAGCATGGTCAAAATGGCAGTGTGTGTTAATAATGTAATCAATTTTATCAGTGTATTTTAAAATATCTTTTTTCAAAAATTCAAAAGTTCCTGGAGTTCCAGGATCTATCAAAATAACTTTTTTATCGACTATTAAATATGAATTCGAGTCGTAACCTCTTCCATTCAATTTATAAATCAAATTATCACCTCTTTATCTCAAATGAATGCAGTCTCCAACGTTAAAGACTTCAACAATTTTTCCAGTATCGATATGAATTCCATCGTAAGAAATATCAACAACTTTTCCAGTAGCTGTTTTTTCATGCATTATTAATTTTACATCATTAAACAAAGTTTTTGAGTATTTTTTGTAACTTTCAAGAAGTAATTCATCGTCAATTTTTAGATTTTTAGCAAATATATCAACAAATTTCTTTAAAATTAAATCAACGTTAAATTCGACGTTTTCAATTTCTTTTAATGAGGTAGCAATGTTTTTAAGTTCAGGATCAATTTCATTATTGATATTTAACCCTATTCCAAGTACTAAATAACCTTTGCTCACATGTAGTTCTGTTAATATTCCGCATATCTTTTTATTTCCAAATAAAACATCGTTTGGCCATTTTATCTCAAATTTTTCATCTGAAAAAGTTTTTAGTGTTTCTATAACACAAAGTGACCCTAAAAAATTTATTTTTTCAAGTTTTCCAATATCTTCGATACCAATTAAAACTGAAAAATAAAGTCCACCTTTTTTAGAAAACCATGACCTATCCAATCTACCTTTTCCGCGATTTTGAGTTTCTGAAACCACTATTTTGTTTTTTTTGCCCAATTTTCCAAGATTATATGCGTAAGTATTTGTAGAATCGATATTTTTGTGAGAAATTATTTCAAAATCCAATACAACCACTCTAGTAATTTTCAAATACATTTAAGAAAAATTCGTCAGCTTCAACTTCTCTAACGATTTCAGGAAATACATAAATATTTTCCTTTAAATCTTTTCTAAGCCTTCCAACAACCAGCACGACATCTCCTTTTTTGAAAGTTTCAAGCTTTTTGGCCATTCCTTTAAATCCAGAAACTCTAATGTCGCCCGTTAAATCTTCAACTGTTATAGAACAAAATTCTTTTGCAGTATTGGAATATTTTGAAACGATTATGCCGTATAATGCAACTCTTGAAACTTGTTTTGAAGTTTTAGTTACAATATAATTTGATTCCCACTGGCCTTCCGTTTCAACGAATTTTCCAGAGGTTATTTCATTTATCGGTATCTTTTTTGCAGGAATTCTCATGAATTTACACCGTTAAATCTCGTAATTTTTTATTTTTTCTATAAATTTTCCAAGTAATTTCGGAGAGGACTCGCTAATATCTACAATGGCTTCTGAAAATATAATTAGCCCTTTTGGAGTGATTTTTAAAGTTCCAAATGCTAAAATCCTTGAACCCGTAGATAATTTAGCAGATTTATCTTTGGAGATAATTATTTTTCCAGAAGCATCTTCAATTTCTAATTTATCGTAATTTTCATCATTTTCAAGTCCAATAACCGTTCCAATTATCGCAATTTTACTTTCAACTAACGACTGTCCGATATCTCCAATTTTGTGAAGGTTATACATGATTTATCCCTTTAAATTCTTGTTAAATTCTTCCATTATATCTATTTTGTTCCAATTATTGCACCTAAAAGCCGTATCTTTTAAATATTCATCATATATTGTAAAACCTGAAGTTAATATGTCCAATCCAAGTAATTTATTGTTTAAAACGTCTAATATTTCTTCATCATCGATAATAATTTTTTTGAGCTCTTCAAAGTCGAGATAATTTGTATTGTTATTTAGCGTAACTCGAATGGTTCCAAAACCGTCATCAAGGGTGCAAGTGCATAAAAACAGCCATTTTAAATTTTTATCTTCTTCATCGACTTTATTTCCGCACTTACAGACTGCATAATCCTTTTTCAAGGTCATTTTCTTGTTGCATTTATCACAAACTGGAAAATATGGTTCTTTTGAATGGATTGCAACGATTAAACCCCTTAATTCTGCACCCATTCCTTCTTTTAATTCAGAAATAGATTTTCTTGAGAAATCATTCCGCTGAGCATTGGATTTTTTTAAAAGTTCACCAATTGCCGGCAAATCCGACTCAATTTTTGAGATTTTACCTGATTTCGAGAGTGCTAAATGAATTCTATCCTTATATTTTTTTGGAGCATGTGCATTTTCAATTAATATTGCATCTCCTTCGTTTAAACCGTTTAAAAGATCGATCTGTTCAGACCATAACGATAAAAGCCCTCTGGCAAATCCGTCATTTACAACAACGTTTACAACAGGATTATTGGATACAATTTTCTCTTCAAAAATCTTTTCAATTCTAACGATCGAGTTTATTTCGATCATTTTTTCGATTATATCGCTTAATTTTATCGTATCTATATCTTTAATGTTTTTTTTATTTTCAGGAGTATTTTCCAATTTTTCAGAATTTTCCAGTATATCATCAAGACAGGGGTCTTTTTGGAGCATTTACTTCACCAATTACTTTCAAAATTATATTTGTAAGTTTTAATTTTATTTCAAAACAATCAATCAATGTTAAAATTTAAAATAAGCCACGATTAAACTTATTATATATTATAACAAAATTTATTTATATTTTTTATCTATAAACTGTAAAATAACCTTATTAACACGCATGGTGAAACAATGGTTGGTACTCCTCTTTTTTCAAATGCTAAGAAAATTTTACTTCTCGGAAGCGGGGAACTCGGGAAAGAAGTAATTATAGAAGCGCAAAGGTTTGGTGTAGAATGTATTGCAGTTGATTCTTATGAAAACGCGCCAGCAATGCAGGTAGCACATAGATTCCACGTAATTGATATGAAGGATGCTGGAGCCTTAAGGGCAGTAATCGAAAAAGAAAAGCCTGACTTAATAGTTCCTGAAATTGAAGCAATAAACACAGATACTCTAAAAGAAATGGAAAGCGAAGGATACCACGTGGTTCCAACTGCAAATGCGACAAAACTTACAATGGATAGGGAAGGAATCAGGAGACTTGCATTTGAAAAATTAGGATTAAGAACCGCAAAATACGAATTTGCAGAAAATTTAGACGAATTAAAAGAAGCAGTAACAAGAATTGGAATTCCATGTATCATAAAACCAATAATGTCATCATCTGGGAAAGGGCAGAGCACGATTAAATCCGAAAGTGATATCGAAACAGCTTGGAACTATGCAAAAAGCGCTGCAAGGGGAATCGGAACAAAAGTAATTGTTGAAGAATTTATTAAGTTTGACTATGAAATTACGCTTTTAACTGCAAGAACTGCAGAAGGAACCCGGTTTTGTGAGCCGATAGGCCATATTCAGGTTGATGGGGATTATCACGAAAGTTGGCAGCCCCATCCAATGTGCGCACCAACAAAAGCAAAAGCTCAAGCAATGGCAAAGAAAATAACTGATGAACTCGGCGGATATGGTATTTTCGGAGTAGAGCTCTTCGTTTTAGATGACGAAGTTATATTTAGTGAAGTATCTCCAAGACCTCATGATACAGGAATGGTTACAATGGTAACCCAAAAGATGAGTGAGTTTGAAATTCACACAAGGGCAATTTTGGGGCTTCCAGTAAACGTTGATATAGTTTCTCCAGGTGCAAGCCACGTTATAAAGTCAGAAATTCTCAAATGGGCTCCAGAATATGAAATTCACGAAGCTTCAAAAGTAAAAGATGCAAAAATAAGATTATTTGGAAAACCTATTGCAAAAGTTGGACGTAGAATGGGTGTCGCCCTTGCAGTGTCCGATGAGGTAATAAAAGCAAGAGAAAATGCAGAAAAAGTAGCGCACCTTGTAAAAATTAAATAATTTTTTTATTTTCAGTTGTTATGCGAGTTTTATAACGTAAAACACTAAAAGTACCCAGATTGCTATTGCAAAATAACCTTCTTTTTTATGAAATGTATAATTTAATGGATAAAGTGTTCTGCACCCCATCGGAGTCATGCAATCACCGACGAGATGTGACAAATAACCAATAGCGATTGGAATTATGTAAAATTCCAACCCCTGAAATGTCGTAAAAGACGTTGAAATCATATTGTACAAAACCCATGCAAAAACCGAAATTGCGACACTTTTCCCGAGAAGCTTATTGTTTGTAACCATTATTAAAGCGATCAGTGAAGCCATTATTGGGGAAATTATCGATAATTTAAACGTTAAATAACCTAAAATAATTGACATAACGCCTAAACTTAAAAAAGTATGCGTAATCCCTCTGTGTTCGGCATAATATGGCGTAATATAAATCACACCGCTTAAAATAGCAGCTATAAAAAAACCAGTATTGAAGTATTCTGGTCGAAATAGGTATGCCAAAATAGAAACCAAAATAAGGCCCCCCGATATATAAAGCCCTCTCTGAACTATTTCTGATTTTACGTCGTGATCTAAGTCAGGATAGAGTGCTCCTGCAACTAATAAAAAAATCTGTTCAGGGGAAGAAATAAATGGGAGCCCCATTAATATTCCAAGAGTAATATGTCCTTTCCAGTTCATTTTAACCACCAAAAGAAGCGCCTGCCTCTTTTTGGCAGGTTTAAAGTAATGATACAGCATCAAATTTATTTTTTATTCTTAAAACGATTTCGGGAATCATTGTAGTAATGACTGTTTTATCCGCACTTTCAAGAGCCTTTTTATCGGTTCCATTGCAAGCATATGCATTTATTCCATTATCATTTAAGATTTTGACGGTTGCATGTTCAACCCATGGGTCAACATCGCTTACATATAGTTCTTCAGGTTTAAGCGCATTTGCAATACCCCATGAGATATATCTTCCACCAAGAACGCCGACTTTATCGCAATTTAACTCTTCTTCAAGAGAATCAAGCGTTTTTCCAAAGTATGGCGCATTGTACATTTTGCTGTTAGTAATTGAAACCCAGTGGGCATCACCTATGAAGTAATCTCCAATCATTGAAGGATATACAAGATGATTTTCTTTATGGTTTAAAAATCTGCTGCTTCTTGCAAGCACTTTTAAAAGTTCCCTGTTTGCAATGCAGATGTTAATTTTTTCAGCTTCTTCCTTCATTATTTTTAAAACTCTTGGAAGTCCAAAATTATTCCGTCGTGCTTCTTTAATATTGTATCCACACATATATCCGTGGTGGTTACCACTAAATCCTGATAGTATTACGTTTAATCCGCTTCTAAGTCCAACTCTGCATTCATCTTCATACGCGCCGTTTGTTGCAACAACTCCTCCTTTAACAAGGATTCTTGAAACAGCGACAGATTTTGCAAAATCTTTAAGTCTGTCTTTGGACCTGTTAAAAGGACCTCCTTCAATTACAAGTACGTCAACATCCAAATCGTTGCAGGCTTTTAGTCCAGTTATCAAATCTTCGTAACCGTCCCCTATGTGGAATATTCCTTCAACCCCTCTGCCAAATTTTTGAGCGGCTTTTGCAACATCTTCCATTTCCGAAATATCTGCACCGTGGTCTCCCCCACCTTGTTCCTCAACAACGTTTACGCAGACCGTTGCTGATTTTTTTATCCAGTCTCCAAACTCATTAGAATACTCTCTTTCTTTTGTAATGAGTCTTTTGTGAATTCTGTCTCTAGGACAACCTTTGTATGGCGGGCCGTTGTAGTAGCAATCGCCCATACAGTGGGATATTTCTTTTGGAAATCTCATTGGGCCAAATCTTCCAAAATGGTCGAGGTCTAGTGGAACTTCAACGTTATTATAAACTTCATTCATAACTGCGATTGGACTCATTCCTTCTTTTTCTGCAATATCTGCAAGAGCATATCCGCAAAGGTGTATTGGAAAACCCACATGGTCTGTAAAAACACAGTTCTCGATAAATTGTGGAAGTGTTAACGATGAAGAGCAGGGTCCAACCCCAATTTCTAATAAATCGCAACCTAATGGGAATCTTCGAAAAATGCTTCCCAATTTTTGTGTTTCTTCAAAACTCAAATCATCAACAGTATCTACAATTTCGATAATATCCGATTCTGTCAATTTTTGATTGTTAATTTTATTAATAACAAGTTCACGAAGTTCCATTGCAGAATCTAAATCGTTTAATGAATTTTTTATGAGTTCTTTCATAATTTCACCTTATTTGCAGATATGGCAGTTAATTTAGTTTTGGGGTTAATCCAAGTTCTTTTATCATGCATATAACGTCGTTGAGGTTCCCGGTTTTTGGATTCCCTACTCCTTTAATGTTCATCGGGTGGTTGTCAGGAATTACTGTGGCAATGTTACTTGCACCCCCTAAAAGTGCGAATTGGGCTAATTCTGGACCCATTGTGGGGGTTGGTGAGGTAATTCTGATATCTGGAAACAGGAGCCTTACAATAGCGATAGTTTTTGCCTGTTCAATTGCAGAACATTTCGGACAGGTTTCCATTGGTGTTTCTTTGTATGGATTAAAACCCATTATTGGAATTTCTTCAACATCCAGTTCTTTTAAAAAGAAGAGGTGTTCAACCCTATCTTCGTAAGTTTCCCCAATACCTATCAAAAGACCGGAAGATAGTTCTACCCCGTGTTTTTTAACCATTTTACAAACATTTATTCTATCTTCTAAATTTTCGCCTGGTTTTACACTTTTAAACACGGTTTTATTCGTAGTTTCAAGATTACAGCATATTGTATCTATGTTATATTTCTTAAGTTCTAAAATACATTCTTCAGTTAAGTCTGCTCCTGCATTTACTAAAACTTCTAAATTGGATACTGATTTAACTGCTTTTAGGGCCCTTATTACTTCTTTTCCATTATAGCCGTGTCCTGAGGAACAGCTGACTCTTTTAATTCCTGAATTTTCAATTGCAACCGAAGACGATTTTATCTGGTCGTCATCAGATCTAAATGGTTTTACATAACCTTCTGAACTTGTTCCTGCTGCAAAACCGCAATATTTGCATTTTGGGGTTACGGAACAGATATTAGTTATGTGAACTGTTGATGTGATTTCAATTTCGGTTTTAAAAACGTCTCTAACTTCAGAGGCTATTGAAAAAAGTTCTAAATAGTCTTTCCAGTTCTTAATATTAAATAATTCAATTGCATCCGATTTTGTAATTATGCCCTGTTTTACATCTATTTTTCCATCTTTGAGGTCCTTAAAATTGCCTCTTATTTTTGAAAATATCATTAAACCACCGGATTGTAAATTACGCTGAAAATTAAAAAAGAAATAGGTTTTAGTAATACTTAAGGTTTTATTGAACAGCCGCATTCGCATTTGTTTTCGTTTGCGTGTTTTTCAAGAACTTTTAATGATGCAGGAAGAATATCTGCTAAAGGACCAAAGCACATGCTGTCTGCAGTACCGGTTAATGCTTTAGGATTTAATTTGTCTTCCATGTTTTTAATGCCTTCGTTTCTCATTAAATCTAAAATCTGTGAGATTGCCTCATCAGCCATCATTTGAGCGAAGTCTGCAGGAGCACCTAAGATCTGGGTTACTGCGTCTCTGTAAGCTAAGATAGCAGCGTAAACTGGTGCAGTAACTGCTGAACCCATGTCACATACGGGGCTGATTAAGTTTGCAGGCATTTTGAATGCTTCTCCTCTTGCAGTTTTTGCCATACAGTAGAATTCTTCTACTTTTTCTGCATCAGCTAAACCTTCTGAAAGGAATGCTTGTCCTTTCATTTCAGGAACTGCTCCTGGGTGGTATGCAATAATGTTTAAGTCGTCTCTTCCTAAGTCTTTGAAGATTTTTGCGAATTTTGGTGTTGGAATTGTACAAGCGTGTGTTACAATTGCACCTTTTTTAATTTCGCCTGCGAATTTTTCAATTATTGCTGGCTGGCTGCCACCTTTTGGTAACCATGTAATTACAATGTCAGCATCTTTAACTGCTTCAACATCGCTTGCAGTTACTTTTAAACCTACTGTTTCAGGGTGTACGAAGTGGATACATCCTTTAGGTGGTTTAGGTGTTTCTTTAGCTTTAGCCTTTACAGCTTCTCTGATTTCAGGCATTACTTTTTCTGCATCTCCTGCTAAGTGTGCTTCCATAACTGCTTTGTAGTCGAACTGGTCGAGTACTACAATTCCTGGCTCTTCAGCAAAGCAAGGGTCTGAAACAACAACTTCTGTAATTTCTGGGATTAAGTGTAATAATTCTGCACCCATTGTGATTGTTGAGTGGGTCATTGCAATTTCTGGGATTCCTGCTTCTTTTGCAACTTGCGAAGCTCTTGAAAAGTTTGTAATTCCAGATGCCGCGTGTGTTCTGTAACATCCTGCACCTAATATTGCCACTTTCATATCTTACACCTCAGTATTTACTATAGATTAATCTAGGTAATATAAAAGCTATTAAGTGCTAATACCTATATAAATATTAGTCATTAGATTATTTAATCTAATGAGTTAAATATAAATATATTAATAAAATTTTTCATGTGTTTCACATTAACGTATTTGTTATTAATATTTTATACATACATAAAAATTATTTTTTTAGCAATAAATACTATGATGTACTATGCAAAATAAATATTGCTATTAAAAAATCAAATATCAATATAATAATTTTTGAAAAATTGAAAAATAAATTAAAAAAAGTATTTTTAGAGAAATGCAACTGCATTAATTGGAGATCCATCAATTTTTTCAATATTTAGCGGGAATCCAATGAATCTGAAAGTTTTGTTTTCCAAAATTTCAAGGTTTTTCATATTTTCAATTATTTTAATTTTTGAAGATAAAAGTTTTTCATGGATTGAAAAGTTTCCAATGGAGTAGCAGTCTATTCCAACAGCTTTTAAATTCATAGAAATTAGTTTTTCAACGTGGTTTTCAATGTCGCACTCTTTTTCAAAATATGTTGTATCTCCCCAGTATTTTGAAAAACCTGTGTTTATGAGCAGGATTTCTAAATTTTTAGGTGCATTTTTAAAAAAATCATTCATATTTTTAAATGAAATACAGTAGCCGTTTCCAAAAACATTTTCAAATTTTTCATTTGTAAGTCCAACATGCATCGGGTAATCAATGTGTGTTCCGGTATGAACGCCCATTTTTATTTCTGAAACCGAGTATTTGCCATTTTTTTTAGTTTTCACGCTAAATTCCGGGTCATTGGGATATACAAAATTCTTAATTTCATGAGACAAGTTTATTATTCTTTCTTCCACCATATTTTCTCCACATAGAAATTATTTATTTAATATTAGTTATAATTGGATACATTATAAATTTGGGCTTTGGTGATAATTTGAGGTACGACTTTCACACTCACACGGTATTTAGTGATGGAGAACTTATTCCTTCAGAACTCATACGAAGGGCGTCTGTATTGGAACATAGGGCAGTAGGGATAACGGATCATGCAGATGCAAGTAATTACAAGGAATTAATCGAAAAAAATACTTTAGCAAAACAAGAATTATCAAACTACATGGATGATATTGAGATTGTTGTGGGCGTTGAATTAACGCATATTCCCCCAAAATCAATTCCAAAAATGGCTAAAAAATGTAAAGATGGGGGTGCAGAAATTGTTGTAGTTCACGGGGAAACTCCAGTTGAGCCTGTGGCTGAAAAAACAAATTATTATGCATCAATTTCAGAAGATGTTGATATTTTAGCACACCCTGGACTAATTGATATTGAAACTGCACAAAATGCTCTTGAAAATAACATATTTTTTGAGATAACCTCCAGAAAAGGCCACTCACTTACAAACGGCCACGTGGTATCTGTTGCAAGGGAATTAAAAATTCCAATGGTGATAAATACTGATACACACGCTCCAAGTGATCTTATAACTTACGAATTTGCAAGAAAAGTGGGACTTGGTGCAGGAATGTCATTTAGAGAACTTGAAAATTCATTAAAAACAAATCCCTTAGAAATTTTAAAAAGGATATAATTTACCGGTGTTTTTATGAGCAATATTTCAGAAATTGTTGTTGAATTATTTAAAGAAGCCTCAATTTATCTTCCAGACGACGTTAAGTCTAAATTAAAACACGCTGAAGAAGTAGAGTGTGGTGCATGTAAGGATACGCTCCAAGCAATCGAATTAAACAATAAAATTGCGGAAACTAAACAAATCCCCCTCTGTCAGGATACGGGAGTTCCGGTTATTTTTTTAAAAATTGGAAAAGGAATATCAAGTGAAAAAATAATTGAAATAATTAAAGAGATTGAAAAAGGCGTAAAACGGGCAACCGCAGAAGTTCCATTGAGGCCAAACGTTGTAAACCCAATTACTCGGGAAAATTTAGGCACGAATACCGGAATGGGTGCACCTTTTATAAATTTTGAATTTAGCGAAAGTTTGAACAATGAAATCGAAATATCTGTGTTTCCAAAAGGGGCAGGAAGCGAAAACATGAGTGCTTTAAAGATGCTGACTCCTTCTGAAGGTTTAAAGGGAATAAAAAAATTTATCCTTGAAACAGTTGTAAATGCGGGCGGTAAACCGTGTCCTCCAATAGTATTGGGTATAGGAATAGGTGGAACTGCAGACATTTCATTGAAACTTGCTAAAAAAGCTCTTTTAAGAGATATTGGAAACAGAAATCCTGAAAAAACAATTGAAAATCTGGAAAAAGAGCTGTTGGATAGTATAAATCAGCTTGGAATTGGTGCAATGGGACTCGGCGGTAAGATAACTGCTTTAGATGTATTTATCGAGGTAAATGGATGCCATACTGCATCTCTTCCTGTTGGAATATGTATCCAGTGCTGGGCTGATAGAAAAGCGAAAAGAAAAATAAAATTATAAAAGTTTGTAAAAAATTATATCATTACAAAAAAATCTCTTTTTTTAAATAATCAACGATCTGATACAAAGGTTTTTTAAAAAGTGCAGCGATTTTATAAACAATTAACTCAAAGAAATTAAAAAAATCTTACCGGTAGATTACCAATGGATGAGCAGGATATTTTAAACGAATTACGAGAATACAGGAATCAGGATTTAAAATACGAAGAAGGCTACATTTTAGGCTCAATGTGCACAAAACCACACCCAATGGCACGAAAAATTTCAGAAATGTTTTTTGAAACAAATTTGGGAGATCCTGGATTATTTAAAGGTACTTCAAAGTTAGAAAAAGAAGTAGTTTCAATGATTGGCGGTATTTTGCACAATAATAATGTTTTTGGTTACATTATTTCAGGGGGAACTGAAGCAAACCTTACGGCAATGAGGGCATTTAAAAATATCTCAAAATCTAAGGGTAAACCTCAAAATATCATAATTCCTGAAACTGCACACTTTTCTTTTGACAAAGCAAAAGATATGATGGATTTAAATGTTGTACGGCCTCCTTTAACGAAATATTTTACAATGGATGTAAAATTTATTCGAGATTATATCGAAGATTCTAAAAACGAAGTATCTGGAATTGTAGGGATTGCAGGATGTACAGAACTTGGATCAATTGATAATATCTGCGAATTATCAAAAATCGCGGTTGAAAATGATATTTTGCTTCACGTGGATGCTGCATTTGGTGGTTTTGTAATTCCATTTTTAGACGATAAATACAAATTAGATGGATATAATTACGATTTTGATTTTTCACTAAACGGAGTTTCTTCTATTACGATAGACCCTCACAAGATGGGGCTTGCTCCAATTTCTGCCGGAGGAATTTTGTTTAGGGATAATACTTTTAAAAAATATCTGGATGTGGATGCTCCGTATTTAACTGAAAAACAGCAGGCAACGATAATTGGAACTCGTTCTGGCGTAGGTGTTGCGTCAACTTGGGGAATTATGAAATTACTTGGAATAGATGGATATGAAACCCTTGTAAACGAATCAATGGAAAAAACAACGCATTTAGTGAAAAAAGCGAGAGAATATGGGTTTGAAACTGCAATTGATCCGGTAATGAATATTGTTGCACTAAAAGATGAAAATAAACATGAAACATGTATGAAACTGCGAGAAGAGAACTGGTACGTTTCAGTTTGCAGGTGTGTAGATGCTTTAAGGATTGTTGTAATGCCGCATCTTGAAATTGAACATATCGACGGATTTTTAGAAAGCCTTTCAAATACAAAAAAATATTAAGAATTAAACTCTTAAATGCATTAAAAGTATTTTTGATGGTGGTTTAGTCATGAAAATTTATCTCGATGGAAATTTCGTAGAAAAAGAAAATGCGAAAGTATCCGTATATGACCACGGTTTGCTTTATGGTGACGGGGTTTTTGAAGGAATTAGGGCATATGATGGAGTAGTATTTAAATTAGAAGAACATATTGAACGTTTATATGATTCAGCAGATTCTATCGCTATGAAAATCCCTGCTTCAAAAGTAGAAATGGAAGAAATTGTTATCGAAACTTTAAAATCAAACAACTTAAAAGACGCATACATAAGACTTGTAGTTACAAGGGGAGTTGGGGATTTAGGACTTGATCCAAGAAAATGTCCAAAAGCAACGATTTTCTGTATTGCAGAGAATATGAAACCACTTCTTGGAGAAGATGGAATAAAGGTTATAACCTCATCAATAAGAAGACTACCTGTAGATGTTTTAAATCCTGCTGTAAAATCTTTAAATTATTTAAACAGTATTTTAGCAAAAATTCAGGCCAATTACGCAGGTGTAGACGAAGCTTTTTTACTCGACAGTGAAGGATACGTCGCAGAAGGAACTGGTGACAATGTATTTGTTATTAAAAATGGTAAAATAAAAACACCTCCTCTTTCATCAAGTGTTTTAAAAGGAATTACAAGAGACACTGTTGTAGATCTTGCAAAAGAAGCAGGTTATACAATTATAGAAGAAAAAATGACGTTACACGATTTATTTGTTGCAGATGAGATATTTATCACAGGAACTGCAGCAGAATTAATCCATGTTGTTGAAATCGATGGAAGAATAATTAACAACGGAAAATTAGGCCCTGTTACAAAAGAGTTAAGTGATAGATTCAAAGAAATAAGGTCAAAAACCGGTAAAAAATATATAGAATAATATTATTTTTTTAAATTATTTTAAAAACTATTTCTAAACTTTTTTCAAAGAAATAAAAAATAAAAAAGAGAATTATCTTTCAGCGTTTATTGGGTAGTTTGGAGCTTCGTTCGTGATTAAAACATCGTGAGGGTGGCTTTCTTTCTGTCCACTTTGGGTAATAATTACAAATCTTGCCTTTTCATGCATTTCAGAAAGGTTCTGTGCACCACAGTATCCCATGGATGATCTTAAACCACCAATTAACTGGTATACAATATCGCTTGTAGGCCCCTTATATGGAACAGCACCTTCGATTCCTTCAGGAACGAGTTTTGAGTGTTTCATGTGTCCACTCTGGAAGTATCTGTCTGCAACGTTTCCGGAACTTCCACACATTGCACCAAGGGAACCCATTCCTCTATATTGTTTGTATTTTCTTCCGTTAATGGTCATTAATGATCCTGGAGCTTCTTCTGTACCTGCTAAAAGACTTCCAACCATTACAGCATTTGCACCAGCTGCAATTGCTTTTGCAATGTCACCGCTGTATTTTATACCGCCGTCTGCGATTACTGGAACACCGTACTTTTTAGCAACTTCAGCAACTTCAGCAACTGCAGTTAACTGGGGAACTCCAACTCCTGCAACAACTCTTGTTGTACATATGGAACCAGGTCCAATTCCAACTTTAAGTGCATCTGCACCCGCTTTAATTAAATCTTCTGCAGCTTCGCCTGTTGCAATGTTTCCAACGAATAATTTTGTTTTGGTTCCTTTTAATATTTCTTTTAATTTTTTGACGTTTTCTACAACCTGCATGTTGTGCGCGTGTGCACAATCAATTGCAACTGCATCAACACCCGCTAAAACTAATGCTTCAGCTCTTTCAAAGTCGCTTGGACCGCAAGCTGCTGCAACAACGAGTTTTCCATCACTATCTCTTGCTGCGTCAGGGTATTTTTTTCTTTTTAAGATATCTCTTAATGTAACCATTCCGAGAAGTTCTTTCGTGTTTTTATCCAAAATAGGAAGTCTTTCGATTTTGTTTTCGTAAAGTCTGTTTAAAATTTCTTCATATGGTGTATCTTCATGTACGTGAAGTACTTCTTTGGTCATAACTGTTTCTACAGCCACGTTTTTATCTGGAACGAATTTTAAGTCTCTTGTGGTGAGAATCCCGACAAGAGTCTTGTTTTCAGAAACTACTGGAAGACCGCTCACGTTGTATTCGTACATTATCCTTTCAGCATCTAAAACACTGCTGGAAGGTTCAACTGTTACGACATCTCTAATTACTAGATTTTCTGCCATTTTAACAGCCTTAACGTGTTTCAACTGTTCTTCAACAGTCATGTTTCTGTGGATTACTGCAATTCCCCCTCTTCTTGCAAGAGCAATTGCTAAATCTTTTTCAGAAACTGTGTCCATTGCCGCAGATATAATCGGGATATTAAGCTTTAAACCTGCAATATCGACCGAAACATCCGTAGTTTTTGGATCAACAAAGGATTTGTTTGGAACTAATAATACATCGTCAAAAGTGTAGGCTCTTTGAGCACTAACTATTTTATCTAAAAACAAAATAACCACCATTACCTTTTTTTGTATATTATTTTAATTAATATATAAATCTGGTGGTAACGTGGATGAAATCAGTATGGCTTCAAAAGAGCTTGCCAAGGGGGCAAAAATGCTTGGAAAACACTGCAGTTCTTGCGGGTTTCCAATGTTCGAAAAAGACGGTTTGGAATACTGCCCAAACTGCAGTACTTCTGAAATTGAATTAAAAGGCGATTCAAAAGAATCAGAAAAACAATTAAAAAAAATAAATGAAAACAATATCTCAAAAAATGATGATAAATTAAGGACAATAAATAGAAAAATCGAATATTTATTTTCTAAATTGGATTCTGAAGAAGAAATTGGCAGAATTCACGAAATAACTTCATCAATTAAAACACTTATAAAAATAAAAAAATATCTGTAAATTTGGAAAGAAAAAACGCTTTCCCAAAAAAATAGGTCTTATCCAAGATGCACAATATTTACAATGGTTTGGTATCAATTGGTGGCATATAGCTAATAATTAGATTCCCCAATTTCCATATATTGGTATTAGTATTTATGATTTATGTTATTAGATTTTCTAAACCAAAAGTTTGAAGTTTCGCTTTATTAATTTCAAAGTTCCCTGATTAATGATACATTTATATTTTATAATTTGATAGTGGTATTCAATCAAGATAACAAGTGAGAATATGATTCAAAAATGCAGAGTATGCGGAAAAGAATACGATGTTGATGCCATAA
Organism: Methanococcus maripaludis; assembly: GCF_002945325.1. Lineage (NCBI taxonomy): Archaea > Methanobacteriati > Methanobacteriota > Methanococci > Methanococcales > Methanococcaceae > Methanococcus > Methanococcus maripaludis. The sequence goes on along the minus strand of NZ_CP026606.1, from coordinate 883,955 downwards.
TTTACAACTGCGAATGTGGCGGATTACTCGAAATTAAATACGATTTTGAAAGTATAAAAGAAAAAGTTTCAAAAGAATCCTTAAGGGAAAGAGAACTTGGCGTATGGAGATATTTAGACTATCTGCCTGTTAAAGATCCTGCAAAAATTGTGAGCCTTCACGAAGGGGGAACTCCACTTTACAAATGTGAAAATCTCGCAAAAAAATTAGGAATGAAAGAGTTATATGTTAAAAACGAAGGTGCAAACCCAACAGGAAGTTTCAAAGATAGAGGAATGACTGTAGGGGTTACAAGAGCAAACGAACTTGGTGTTGAAGTAGTAGGCTGTGCTTCAACCGGAAACACATCTGCATCACTTGCAGCATACTCTGCAAGAGCAGGTAAAAAATGTATTGTTCTTCTTCCTGGAGGAAAAGTAGCTCTTGGAAAACTTGCTCAGGCAATGTTTTACGGTGCAAAAGTTATCCAGATCAACGGAAACTTTGATGAAGCTCTTGTAATGGTTAAGAACCTTGCATTAGAAAACAAACTCTATTTATTAAACTCTGTAAACCCATTCAGACTTGAAGGTCAGAAAACAATTGGTTTTGAAATCTGCGACCAGTTAGACTTTGAAGTTCCAGACATGGTTATTTTACCGGTTGGAAACGCTGGAAACATCAGCGCAATCTGGAAAGGATTTAAAGAATTTAAAGAAACAGAAATGATTGACAGATTACCAAAAATGACTGGAATCCAAGCAGAAGGTGCACAGCCAATTGTAAAAGCGATAAAAGAAGGACTCGACGAAATAGTTCCTGACGAAAATCCTGAAACAATCGCAACTGCAATCAGAATTGGAAACCCTGTAAACGCTGCAAAAGCACTTGATGCAATCAAATCTTCAGGCGGACTTGCAGAAAGCGTAAACGATGAAGAAATTATCGAAGCTCAAAAACTTCTCGCACAAACAGAAGGAATTTTCGTAGAACCTGCTTCAGCTTCATCAATTGCAGGTCTTATTAAATTAATAAACATGGGATTAATTGACAAAAATCAAAAAATCGTATGTATCACAACAGGTAATGGATTAAAAGATCCAGACGCTGCAATCAAAGCAAGTACAATGCCTACTGAAATTGAATGCGACATGGACGTACTCAGAAAAGCAATAGACGAATAATTAAATCTGGTGGAATTATGAAAAAGACTGTCGAAGGCAAAGCATGGGTTTTTGGAGATAACATCGATACTGATGCAATATTACCTGCAAGATACCTTGTATACACTACCGAAGAACAGCTTGCAAAATATGCAATGACTGGAACCGACCCAGAATTCCCTGAAAAAGCTACTGTTGGCGACATTATCGTTGGCGGTAAGAATTTCGGTTGCGGAAGTTCAAGAGAACACGCTCCAATTGGTTTGAAAGGTTTAGGTATTTCAATGGTTATTGCAGAGAGTTTTGCAAGAATTTTTTATAGAAATTCCATCAATATCGGATTTCCATTGTTAGAATGTAAAGACATTTCAAAACACGTAAAAGAAGGCGACGTTTTGAGAGTTGACCTTGATAAAGGTACAGTTAAAAATGTTACAACTGGCGTCGAACTAACTGGCCAAAATCTTCCAGACTTCATGATGGAAATCTTAAACAATGGCGGATTAATGCCACATTTGAAGAAAAAGATTTCAAAAGCTTAAATTTTTTTATTTAGTTTTTATTTTATTATTTTTTACATTATTTTTCGGTGATTTTTATGTCAGATCCAAAAAATGTAGTTTTTAAGGAAAGTGAGGATTTAAACGGTGTTTTTATCGAGGGGCCTGATTTTGATGAAACTATCGATTTAAAAGACGTTTTAACAGATTATTATGAAAAAATAGGTTTTCAGGCAACACACCTTGGAAAAGCCGTTAAAATTTGGAAACAAATCGAAGAAGTTAGAAAAAACGAAGAAGTAGTTGTTTTCATGGGCTATACTTCAAACATGGTTTCATCAGGTCTTAGGGAAATTATATCCTACCTTGTAAAACACAAAAAAGTCGATGTACTGGTTACTACTGCAGGCGGAATCGAAGAAGATTTTATAAAATGTATAAAACCGTTTGTTCTTGGAGAATGGGACATGGCAGGATCAGATCTTCGAGAAAAAGGAATAAACAGGATTGGAAATGTATATGTTCCAAATGACAGGTACATCGAATTTGAGACTTACATGACTAAATTTTTTGAAACGCTTTTGAAAAAACAGCAGGATGAAAATAAAATAATAAGTGCAAGCGAGTTTTGTTTTGAACTTGGAAGATTTATGGATGAAAATTTAGGTGCAGAAAAAGAAAAATCCATTATTTACTGGGCTTATGTAAATAAAATACCCATATTCTGCCCCGCAATTACTGATGGTTCAATTGGAGATATGCTCTACTTCTTTAAAAAGAATGAAAAAGGAACCGATTTAAAAATAGATGTTGCAAGCGATATTGTAAAACTAAATGACATGGCAATTGATGCAAATAAAACAGCATGCATTGTTTTGGGTGGATCTCTTCCAAAACACAGCATAATAAATGCAAATCTCTTCAGGGAAGGAACAGATTATGCGATATACATTACAACAGCAGTTCCATGGGATGGGTCATTAAGCGGTGCCCCTCCAGAAGAAGGTGTTTCATGGGGTAAAATTCAAGAAAAAGCAGATTTCGTCGAGATCTGGGCTGACGCAACGATCGTATTTCCTATGCTCGTTTATGGGGTATTTAAATAACAATCATAAAATACTATTTTTAAATTTTTTAAAATTTTTTGAAAAAAGCTCTTTTAAAGGATATAAAGAAAAGATATTTCTTGATATCTCTCTATTGTTGGGACAAATATTTTGGGTGATCTTTAAAAGTGGAATATGAATGTCACTTTCTAAGATGTGCAACTATCGCACATTACACTATGTAACTCTCGTAATATATATAAATTACTATATCAACTGAGGTAACCCGTATATAAAGGACTATTTTACAGAATATCAAAAATTAATATTTATCGATATGAGTATTATTTAACAGGTTTTAAAGAATATTTTTCGTTTTTAGGGGTTTTAAGTACAAGATTGATAATTTAAGAAACTTTTTAACGAGTAATAAATATATATTAATAATTTTTAATTACATAAAATCGATAAGTAATTATATGTAGTAACTATATATGTGTGGGTGTGGCCCCACAAGACCACAATATTCACAATGGAACATTCAAATTTTTGAGACTAGATCTTCATTTTCTCAAAAAATATATTCAAACTCATTTTTAACTTTGAATTTGTGACTTAACGGCTTTTAAATTTTTAATTTGGCCCGTATTTCCCATTTCAGGTTAAAAATAAGTATAAAATTAAAAGGTGGAATAATGACCGAATTTAAGGTTGTTCATACCATATGCCCCTACTGTGGAACGGGTTGCGGTATTGACCTCGTAGTTAAGGACGGTAAAGTAGTAGATTCCCACCCTTTCAAAAGACACCCTGTAAACGAGGGTAAAGTCTGTATAAAAGGTAATTACTGCTATGAGTTTGTTCATAGCGAAGACAGGCTGACAAAACCCCTCATAAAAAAGAACGGGGAGTTTATTGAAGCTACATGGGATGAAGCATTAGATCTTATCGCAGGAAAATTAAAACAATATTCTCCTGATGAAGTAGCATTCTTTTCATGTGCGAGAGGCACAAATGAAGAGAGCTATGCTTTGCAGAAATTTGCAAGAACTGTACTCAAAACGAACAACGTAGATCACTGTGCGAGGATATGACACGCTCCAACAGTTGTAGGTCTCGGAGAATGTTTTGGTTCAGGTGCAATGACCAATTCAATCACTGATTTAGCACAAGCAGATGTATTGCTTATCTACGGTTCCAATACTTTTGAAGCTCACCCTTTAATAGCAAGAAGTATTGTAAATGCCAAAGAAAATGGTACTAAAATAATTGCAATCGATCCAAGAACAACACACACTGCAAAAATGGCAGATTTACATTTAAAGCTTATTCCTGGATCAAATATCGATTTGATAAATACTATTACGAATATCATCATCCAAGAAGGAATGGCTGATGAAGAATTTATTAAAAACAGAACCGAAGGTTACGATGAACTAAAAGATGTAGTTTCAAAGTATACTCTCGAAAAAACAGCAGAACTTTCAGGAATACCTGCAGAAACAATTCTCGAAGCAGCAAGAATGTACGGAAGTGCAGAAAACGCGTCTATAATGTATTGTTTAGGTGTTACTGAATATACATTTGGTGTGGATAACGTTAAATCATGCTGTAACCTTGCAATGGTTACAGGAAACCTTGGAAGGCCCGGAACTGGTGTAAACCCATTAAGAGGTCAGAATAACGTTCAAGGTGCATGTGACATGGGTGCACTTCCAAACGTATTCCCAGGATACCAGAAAGTTGGAGAAGCTTATGAAAGACTCGAAGACTTATGGGAAACAGCAGATTTAAACAGAGAAATTGGATTAACAAGTCCCGAAGTTTTACATGAAGCTGGAAAACAGATAAAATATCTCCACATTGTTGGGGAAGACCCAATGGTTGCTGATGCAGATATAAACCACGTTGAAAAAGCTTTGAAAAGTTTAGATCTCTTTGTAGTTCAAGATATCTTCTTAACTGAAACTGCAAAACTTGCAGATGTTGTACTTCCTGCAGCTTGCTGGGCTGAAAAAGACGGAACATTCACAAATTCTGAAAGAAGAGTACAAAGAATCAGAAAAGCAGTTGACGCACCTGGGGAAGCACTTCCAGACTGGCTTATTGTTCGAAAACTTGCTGAAAAAATGGGTGCTGGCGAAAAACTCAAGTTCGAAAGTGCATCAGAAATATTCGATGAAATGGCAAAAGTTATTCCACAATATGCAGGAATGTCTTTTGAAAGACTCGGCATTGATGGACTTCAGTGGCCATGTAAAACTCCAGAAGACCCTGGAACTCCAATACTCCACAAAGAAAAATTCTTAAGGCCAAACGGACTCGGTAAATTTACTCCAGTTGAACATAAAGATGCTGATGAGCTTATTGATGAAGAATACCCACTCATACTTACTACTGGAAGAATAATCTTTCACTACAACTCTGGAACAATGACCAGAAGGTGTGAGAGTATTACAAATGAGATTGATGAAAACTTCATTGAAATAAATACTGAAGATGCCAAAGAATTGGGAATAAAGCCTGGAGAAAAAGTTAGAGTTTCCTCAAGAAGGGGAACTGTAAATGCAAATGCCCGAGTAACTGAAAACGTCATAAAAGGAGTAGTTTACATGTCATTCCACTTTTTAGAGGAAGCAACAAACAAACTAACAAATTCCGCGTATGACCCAGTATCAAAAACCGCAGAACTAAAAATATGTGCCGTTAAAGTTGAAAAAATTTAATAATTATTTTTGAGGTGATTTAAATGAGCTATTATTTAGTTCAGTCAACGGACGAAGATATTTTAAAGCATGCGGAATGTGGTGGGGCAGTTACTGCATTTTTCAAGTACCTTCTTGATAAAAAACTGGTTGATGGAGTTTTAGCACTTAAAAAAGGAGAAGACGTTTATGACGGACTTCCTTATTTGGTTAACGACTCAAAAGAACTGGTAGAAACTTGCGGTTCACTTCACTGCGCTCCAACAATGTTTGGAAACATGATAAGCAAGCACTTGAAAGACATGAATCTTGCAGTATCTGTAAAGCCATGTGATGCAATGGCGATAGTAGAGCTTGAAAAAAGACATCAAATTGATAAAGATAAATTATATACAATTGGATTGAATTGTGGTGGAACAGTTCCCCCACAAACAGCAAAAAAGATGATTGAACTCTTTTACGATGTAGATCCAGAAGATGTAATCAAAGAAGAAATCGATAAAGGAAAATTCATAATTGAATTAAAAGATGGAAGTGAAAAATCCGTCAAAATCGATGAACTCGAAGAAGAAGGATACGGAAGAAGAACAAACTGTCAAAGATGCGAATTAAAAGTTCCAAGAAATTCAGATCTTGCCTGCGGAAATTGGGGTACTGAAAAAGGATGGACTTTTGTAGAAGTTGGTTCCGAAAAAGGAGAAGAATTACTTAAAAACGCACAAAAAGAAGGCTACATAAATGTTAAAGCACCTTCTGAAAAAGCGCTTGAAATCAGGGGAAAAATCGAGAAATCAATGATTAATCTCGGTAAAAAATTCCAAAAAGAACAATTGGACGAAAAATATCCTTCACCTGAAAAATGGGATGAATACTGGAGCAGATGCATAAAATGCTACGGTTGTAGGGATGTATGTCCAATATGTTTCTGTAAAGAATGTGCTTTAGGTGAAGACTATCTTGATAAAGGAACAATACCTCCTGATCCAATAATGTTCCAGGGAATCAGGCTTTCACACATGAGTTTCAGCTGTATAAACTGTGGACAGTGCGAAGACGTATGTCCTGTAGAAATTCCACTAGCAAAAATATATCACAGAGCGCAACTGAAAATCAGGGAAACTACTGGATTTGTGCCAGGAATTGACGACAGTATGCCGTTTTTATATAAATAATAATAGTTACAGGTAATGCCTAATTTCTTTTTTCTTTTTTTAAAATAACTTAATTAGAATTTAAAAGATAGCCAATAGCTTGACCAAATGAAATTCCGCCGTCCCCATTTGGAATTCTTTCGTGAATTAATGGTTTTAAAGATTCTTTTTTAATGTTTTCAACGATTCTTTCAGAAATTATTTTGTTATATGAAACTCCACCAGTAATTCCGATATATTCAATACTTTGTTTTTTCGCAGTTTCAATTGCAATTTTTGATAACCCGTCTGCAATTGCAACATGGATGAAATATGCTATTTTTTCAATTTTTTCATTGTTATTTAGCATTTTTAAGGATTTAACAACCAATGAAGTGGTATCTAGTATGTTATTTTCAATTTTAATGGACTCTTCCACCAATTTTTCAATTTCTGATATTTCTCCAGTGTATTCATTTGCAAGCGCTTCAAGCCTTATCGATGGTTCACCATCGTATGTTCTTTCAAAACAAAGTGAAACCAGTGCAGAAATGGAGTCTAACACTCTTCCAGTTGATGTAGTTTTTGAAACATTGATATTTTTTTCAAGCTGGAACAATATTAATTTCAGTTCTTTCTCTGAAAAGTAATTATATTTCTTAATAATTTCAGAAACATTTAAATTAGCTTTATTTAGTATCGACGCAAGCATTCTTAAGGGGTATTTTGATGCAAGGTCTGCTCCTGGCTGAATTTGTTCTTCAAGGTGTCCGGCTCTTTCAATTTTTCCATTTTTAAATAAAAATACTTCTCCACCCCAGATATTTCCGTCATTTCCGTATCCAAGGCCGTCGATTGCAATTGTGACGTTATTTTCAAAAATATCCGAATCACCCATCAATGAATAGCAGTGGCTTTCATGGTGTTGCACCTGAGTTACAGGAATTTGGTACTTTTCTCCAAGTTCATTTGCAAAAAGTGTTGAATTAAACGAAGGATGCAAATCACAAACTACTGCATCAATTTTGTTTGTATTGGTGATTTTTATCAAATTTTCTACAGCGTCTTTTAAATAATTAAAAGTCTCGTATTTTCCCGTGTTTCCAATATATTGTGTTAAATAAAACTTGTTATTTTTAACTAAACACGCAACAGAGTTTAATTCAGGGCCAAGTGCAAGAATGTTTTTTGAACTTTTTTTAATTTTTTCATAATTTACTTCAACAGGTTCTGGAGCAAAACCTCTAGAACGCCTTAAAAGTTCCATTTTTCCATTTATTTCTTTTAAAACGCTGTCGTCACACCTATTTACAATCTTTCGGTTGTGTAGTAAAAAATAATCTGCAATATTTTCCAATTTTTCCAAAATCTGATCGTTGTCTATTGACATTGGAAGCCCAGGCAAGTTTGCAGAGGTCATTATATATGCAATTTGATCAGTATTTTCAAAAAGAAGGTAGTGTAGGCCCGAATAAGGAAGCATTACTCCAATCGTGTTCAGGTTTGAAACGTGTTTTGAAAAATATTTTTCATAAGATTCATTTTTTTTCAAGGCAACAATTGGTTTTTTTGCAGATTTAATTGTATTTAATTCGTTTTTATCGATTTTTGAAAATAAATCAAGATATTCCTCCCGACTCATAACTGCAAAAGCTTGAGTTGGCCTATTAAGTCTTTTTCGAAGTTCTAAAACTGATTTATCAGAATTAATTGAACAAACAAGGTGAGTTCCACCAATTCCTTTAATTGCTAGAATTTTTCCATTTTCAAGGAATTTAACTGCATCGCATATGTCATTACTTATTATTTTTCCAGAAGTGTCAGTTATAAAAAGTTCAGGACCGCAAATATCACAGCAGGTAGCTTGAGCGTGGAATCTTCTATCTTCTGGATTTTTATATTCTTCAATACAGCTTTTGCACAATGGAAAATCATTCATCGACGTGTTTTCTCTATCATACGGCAATTTTTCAATGACCGTAAACCTTGGGCCGCAGTTTGTACATGCAGTGAATGCGTAATTTGATCGTCTGTCCTTTTTATCCATTATTTCTTTTAAACATTCATCACATATCGATATATCTGGAGGAATCGTTCCTTCTTCCTCGATTTCGGAAGTATCACTTAATTTTATTGTAAAATCGTTGTAAATTTCGTTTAAATTTTCATTTTCATCTATATCTTCAATTGAAATGTTATCGATTTTTGATAGTGGCGGTTTTTCGAGTTTCAAATCTGATAAAAAAGCGTCAATATTATTTAATTTCCCAGAAACAACTATTTCAACGTAATTTCCCATATTTTTGACGTAGCCGTTCAGGTCATTTTTTTTAGCAATTCGGTATACAAATGGTCTAAAACCAACGCCCTGAACGATGCCTTTGACATCTATTCGTTTTGCAGTCATTGAAACTTCACCAAAAAAATTGATAATTAAAAAAAAGAAATATTTTATTTTTTATTTAAGAATCGTCTGTAAAGACATTTAGGGTATGAAGAGCATCCTAAAAATTCTCCTTTTTTAGTTTTGATAAGTCTTAACTTTTCTCCACACCAAGGACAGGTATTCTCATCACTATGTTTTTTTAACTCTTCAGCAAGTGAATATCCTGAAGTACAGAGTCTCTCACCATTGTATCTAACAACACTGTTTACTGTGTCAACGTAGATAAGGTAGTTTTCGAAAACTTCCGTATTTTCAAGATCAATTGTTAAATCACATTCCTCTTCAATGAACCCTTTAGTTAATTCCATCTGGGTTTTCAAAGGAAGTAACCAGTAGCCTTGGCCTGAATAATTGAATAATTTACCTTTGTATTTTAATCTGCCGATTAACCAGTTGTAATCTCTATCAGCAATGTACTGTGCACTTTCTTCAACGGATTCAAAGACATTTCTATCTTTCATTCTTTCTAAAACTTCGATAGTATGTGTATCTCCTCTTCTGTACTCTTCAAGGAGCATACTTTTGAAAGTGTTTATAAATTCAGTTTTTCCTATTTTTATTCCAAGTAATAGGCCGTTAAATCCATTTGCAACAACGTATTTTTCTTTTTCAACAATTGTATCTTTACAGAATCTGAAGTAAACTCTGGCATTTATGTATTTGTTGCCATTTTCTGAAGTTCCTTTTTTTAAAACGAAGTTTGTTCTGTAATTTTCAGTAAGCCCGTAGTAAAATACAGGTTTTTTACCATTCTTAAGTCCTACAATTGTAATAAGATTTTCAGGAACCATCCAGTTCTGATTCCACGTTTTTCTACCCATTTCTGTCACATTAAAGTGAATGTTACTTGTAAGGGTCTCAAATAATTCGTTTGACATATTTTCACCGAATAAGTTATGTGTTAATTTTAAATAAACGGTTTTGGAAGTATTTCATTTTCGCATTCTACGACCATAACGTATGGAATGCTCTTTTTTAAGAAGTAAGATACATTTTCACCGATTTCATCGCTATTTTGAATGTAAACATTTTCAATTCCGTATGCATCCGCAATTTTATTGAAATCGGGCGTATTGATTTTGCCAAACATGTTTAAATGATTGTTTTTCATCACTACAATAAGTATTTTTAAGTTGTTTTCAGCGACAGTCCCAAGTTCTTGGATATTCATCTGAAAACCGCCGTCTCCGCTGATGGAAACGACTTCTCGGTTTATATTGTAATCATTGCATCCAAATTTAACACCAATTGAAGCGGGAAGTCCAAAGCCCATGGTGCCCATTGAATGAGAAGAAATGATATTTCGCGGAGCCACACATTTTTTTAATAAAGAAACGAAAACAGTGTGATTTCCAGCATCCGTAGTTATTATTGTATCTTTAGGTAAGTTTTCCAATATTTCATGGATTTTAGTAGAATAGTCGCCGAATTTAAATTCGTTTCGGCTTAAATTTTGTCCGGACGGCTTAACGTGGCCGGAAGAAACGTTTTCATTAAATGTATTTACAATAGTCTTAATGTCGTTGGTACTATTGATACCTAAATTAAGGGGAATTACATTATATAAAATTTTATCCCTTATGCTTTCTGGAAGTGTATTGTACGAAAGACTCGCACCTATTGAAAATACCGCATCGCTTTTTAAAATGAGTTCATTCGATTTTAAACTTCCCCTTCTTCCAACCATGCCGTATGCATTTTCAAAATTCTCATCAATAACTCCTCTTGTAGGATATGTAGTTATTATTGGAATTTGAAGCTTTTTTAAAATTTCACCAATTTCAATCATTTCAGAATACTTTAAATTGCCGTATATTCCCTGACCGATAAGTAAAACTGGATTTTTAGCGTTTTTATGTTTTTTTATCGTTGAAATTGCAGTTTCAACAGATCCATTATTTTTGTTTGCTAAATCCAGTTTTGAATCAATAACTTCTTTATTGTAGATATCTGCAGGAATATTTAATGAAATTGGCTTTTTAATTTCATAAGAATCATTATATGAATTTATTAAATATTTGGACTCAGCATTTTCAACAAAATATCCTTTTTCAAAATTTAAAAAATCCATCGGAATTTCTTGAAAATAATTCTTTTCAATATAATTTGTAGAACACCTGCCCGTAAGTGCGAGAATTGAAGAAGAATCTTTAAAAGCAGTTGCAATTCCTGTAGTTAAATTTGTAGCACCGGGTCCCGCAGTTGCAAGGCAGATCCCAACTTCATTTGTAATTCTAAAGTATCCATCAGCTGCATGGGCTGAAGCCTGTTCGTGCTTTACATCGATACAGTTTATTTTCGAATTTTCATGAAGTGCCCTATAAATTGGAAGAATCTGCTCTCCAGGATATGCGAAAACAGATTTAACACCTTTATTTTCAAAAAAATCTATCATAAAATCCAAATATTTCATAAAATCCCCATTTTAAACTCAATGGATTATTTCTTCAAATTCAATATATTCTTTCTTCATTATTTGTTTTATAGTTTCCACGTATTTTTCAAAATTTCCCAATTTTTCCAGATTACTGAGTTCTCTTTCAAGTAATTCTCCAACATCGTCATCTTTTTGATTTTTAATCAGGAATACCACAGAACCTCTTAAAATACTTGGATTTTTCAGGATATCGTCTCTATCCCCATCAGTAATTCCAATTATTTTAACCCCGAATCTTGAGAGGATATCTCCGCAGATTGTTGTTGTATCGTCACCAACCGTTACAACAGCACATATTTTTTTGTTCCTTACCGTTTCTAAAACGTCTTCTCCAGCATGGTTTACAAATAAAACTTCTCCTAAATCTGAATTTAAGTTATATTTGGCAATTTTTTGGTTTTTTGAAGGGTGGCGCCTCAAAAGTCCAGTTTTCACAACAACTTTTTCAAGGTCGATATTTCCTAACTTTTCAACACCATGCCACTTGACAGTTCCGCCAATGATATCAACAATATTTCCATTTTCAGAAACTATTGTAACGTCGTTTTGGTTACTTCGTCCAATTATAATACCGTTTAACATGATGGACTCGTTAATATCCACCCCATTTATTTTTCTAAATGATTTAGTTCCTTCAACCCAGAAATTTAATCCCTTACTGATACACTCTTCAACGTTCAAATCGAGTTTATCTGAGATTTCAGTTACTATTTTTCCTAAAATTTCATTATCTTTTGTAGTATTCCACAAAATTATCGTTCCGTCAGTTTCTCCGGGCCTTTCAATCTGAATTACTGGTTTTTCAACACCTGATCTTTCAACAACAATTTTTCCGAAGGTGTGGCCAGTAATTTTTGATTTTCCGTAGTTTAAAAGAATTAATATATCATTATTTTCAAGTTTTTTAAGCGATTTTGATGGAACTAACTTTTCAGAAATGTCAATGATATCTTCAAGAGAACTGTCAATTACTGCAACTCTCCCGATAGTTCCCCCTAATTTTATCTGTAAATTGATATTTTCATCTAAATTTTTTAAAATAGCAAAGATTTTTTCTGCAAATCCTGAATCAATGATTTCAGGCCCGTGTACAACAATTCCGATTTTCAAATTATCACAAAAATAAAAAATATTAATTTATTCAACGAAATTTTTCAAAATTCCAATGTTTTCAATTTCAATTTCGACAATATCTCCTTTTTCAAGTTTTCCAACCCCCGGAGGAGTTCCTGTTGAAATAATGTCATCAGGGTAAAGTGTCATTATCGAAGAAACAAATTCAACAAGTTCTTCGACACTAAATATCATGTTATTGGTGTTTGAATCCTGTTTTATTTTTCCATTAACTCTCAACTGTATTTTTAAGTTATTTGCATCGATTCCAGACACTATTTTTGGACCCACTGGGCAAAAAGTATCAAAAGATTTAGCTCTTGTCCACTGCCCGTCTTTTTCCTGAAGGTCTCGTGCAGTAACATCGTTTAATATTGTAAATCCTTTTATGTAATTTTTAGCATCTTCTTTTTTTACAGATTTACACGTTTTTCCAATTACAATTGCAAGTTCAGCTTCGTAATCTACTCTTTCAGATGCTTTTGGTATTTTGACGGCTTCTTCGTTATAAATTATTGAAGAAGTAGGCTTTAAAAATATAACTGGCTCTTTTGGCAACTTCATTTTAAGTTCTTCTGCATGATTCTTGTAATTTAATCCTGCACATACTATTTTTGAAGGGTTTATTTCCAAAATTTCACCCGAAAATTATTCTAAAATGTTTACTTTTCCGTCAACAACTTCAATCTTTACAATAGTTTTTACTTTGTATCCGGTTTTTTCTTCAACGATGTTTTGCCCGTTTCCTCTATCGATTATACACAAAACATCTTTGATATCTGCGCCAGCTCTTTTCAAAGCGTTTATGATTGCAACAAGGGTTCCGCCTGTTGATATAACGTCATCAAGGATTACAACTTTATCCCCTTTATTTATACCGTTTAAGTAGAGTTCTCCTTTACTGTATCCAGTTTCTTGGTGAACTGGAATTTCTCCTTCAAGCAAGTACTCTCTTTTTCTCATTATAACATATGGAATATCTGTTGCAATGGATACGGCAGTTACAATTGGGATTCCCATGGCTTCCGCAGTTACTATTTTATCAACATCAGTATCTATCATCTTAATAACTCTCGTAGAAACATCTCTCAATAATTCTGGTTCAACAAGAGGAACTCCATCAGATATGGGGTGTATAAAATAGTGGTATTCTCCTCTTTTTACAATAGGGCATGTTTTCAACGATTCTTCTAATAATTTGCTCATATAATTCACCAATTTAAATTTAATTTATAATTTATTTTTTAGCAGTTTCTTTTTGTGTATCATAAATATTTTTAAATTCCGATAACATGACTTCAACAGAATATGCGGCTCTTGTTATACCCATACTTCTGGGATCAGAATCAGTTCCAACAACAAAGAATGTATCATCAATTTTCGGATAAACGAAAAACTGTCCAATGGAACAAGAAGCTTGTTCTGGAACCGTTTCTTGAACATAGAGCATGTCGACTTTGTCAGTATTTAAATTTAATTTACTTTCAATAGTTTTCAAAGCATCTTCTTTTTTTGAATTTACAAAAGAAAAGCCCATTAAATGTTTTCCTTTTGGGGCAAGACTTTCATCGTAGTTTGAAACAGTAGATGCCCAGCAAGGGTTATCTATCCAGATCTCTGAACCTAAATACGGGAAATAATTTTTTTCATCCCCGATCCAAACAGTTGTCGATTTTGTAAATTTGATGTTGCTTAATTTTTCTTTGTTTTTTTGAATTTTATTTATTTTGGCTACTTTTGGTAACGTAATTGCAGGTGCAGAATAAACGATAATATCTGACGTATATTCCCCTTCAGAAGTTTTTACGGTGTATTTTTTACCGTTTTTTGTTATTTTTTTAACTTCTTCGTTTTTTATTTGAGCAGTTGTAAGTGAATAAGTTATACAATTACAGATGGACTGAACTCCTCCGACAGGGTACCCTTGTGTTGAATATCTGTGCTCAGTCATGAATTTATTGATGTATTTTTTTGACCCGTTTTTTATGGAACTTATAAATCCGTCGTTTAAGATGTTAATAATCCTTTCAGTTCCAAATTTCTTTACAAGCGTTGATTTAAGTGGATTTATCTTCATATCCTTATATATAAATGGTAAAATGTCATCTTCTGGAATGTACCCTGCACCTGTAAAAAATCTCCAAAGAGGCGTATTTTCAAGGTCTTCTCCACTTAAAAAGTATGCAATCGTGTTGAAAAAATCTACAGATGTATTGCTAAGGCCCATTTCTTTTACAAAGTCATACACCGACGCATCTTTTGTAAAACCCATAGTCATTAAATCCATAATCTTTGAAGTAATCAAAACTTTATCTTTATTTGGAATTACAGGTGTGGTCATCCATTCGTGCATTGAAACAGGTATTCTATGCAATTTATCCGTTCTTATGTAGTAATCCCCGTAATTTCTGAAGTTTGGAAGGTATCTTGAATATTTATTTAAAAGTCGGATTAATGGTCCGTTATCAAGCATGGTAATTGCATGGACCCCAATGTCTACCGAATACCCATCAATTTTTTCACTTCTGCACAAACCTCCAACATAACTTTCTTTTTCAAATACTATTACATTATGTCCTTCTTTTTCAAGCGCAAGTGCTGAAAGAAGACCCGATGTTCCGCCACCAACTACGATTATATCCATGGTTTCACTCGCATCTATTCTGTAATTTTCTGTTTTTTTATTCTTTCTTTAATCATTTTTCCAATTTGCATAATCTGGGCGTTTTCCAATGGATTTGGTGTGGTCCCAGTAGTATTTTGGTATATACTTTCTGCAAGTTCCATATATATTTTACTTATTTCTTCTTCTGGAGCATATTCTATTGCTGTCTGCCCATCAATTTCAGCTTCATTGATTATTGGTGAATTTGGAACTTTTCCAATAATGTTTGCATTTAACTGGTTTGCAAATTCACTTACAATATCAAATGCGTCCATTGAACCTCTTACATTGTAAATTATGCCTCCAAGGGTGCTTCCTCCACGTTTTACAAACTGGCTTATTCCACTGCATATATTATTTGCAGCATAGAGTGCCATGTAATCTGAAGACGTTACAACATAAATCTGGTCAGCAAGTCCCATTCTAAGTGGCATTGCAAATCCTCCGCACACAACATCACCTAATACATCGTAGAGTACTACATCAACACCAAGATCTTCAAAAACGTTCATTTTTTTGAGGAGGTCTATTACAACAATTACTCCTCTGCCTGCACACCCGTATCCGGGTTTTGGGCCGCCTGCTTCGACGCAGTAAATTCCGTTAAATCCTTCATAAATTATATCTTCTTTTTTTAGTAAATTTTCACGAATTATTGTTTCAATCCCGAGTTTATCGATTCCCTTTTCCCTCAAAACATCTAAAACCGTAGGAATATCTTCTCCACTTCTTAAATTAGATGTACAATCGTGTTTTGGGTCGCATCCAACAACGATAACTTTTTTACCACTTTTGGATAGCGCAGCTGCTAAATTACAAACAGTAGTGGACTTTCCAATGCCTCCTTTCCCGTAAAATGCAATCTGTTTCAAAATATCACCGTTTAACATGAATATGAAGGATTCTCGTAAAATTAATAAAACAATATAGTACATATAACCGGAATAACTAATATAATTTATTATTAATAAACTATTGATTGAAAAATCACGATAATGCTGTTTTTATTTAACAACCCTTATTTTTAAAAAACTGATAATTAACTGAATCTACAAATAATTCCTATTTTATTCAACAATATTTCGTTACTTGTCGGATTTAATAATTCCTCTGTAGAAATTTATATATACTTTGTCGTATCTATAATGATTAATAATGACAAATAAATTTGAGGGATGATAATGAAAACTGGAGACAAATACATAATGCTTGAAAAATATTCAGAATTACAGCAAAAAGCTTTGGATGACCCTGAAAAATTCTGGGGAGAGCAGGCAAAATGTTTAGAATGGGATAAAACATGGGATAAAGTACTGGACTGGAATCCTCCTTATGCAAAATGGTTTAAAGGCGGCAGTTTGAATGCAAGCTACAACTGTGTAGACCGGCACATAAAAGGAAACAGGAGAAACAAAGCAGCCATAATCTGTGAAAAAGAAGACGGCAGTTGCGGAATTTTAACTTATTATGAACTATACCGGGAAGTAAATAAATTTGCAAACGTTCTTGAGAATTTGGGCGTTGAAAAAGGCGATGTTGTCACAATATACATGCCGATGATGACGGAGGCAATTATTGCAATGCTCGCATGTTCGAGAATTGGGGCAATTCACAACGTTGTATTTTCCGGATTTTCATCAGATGCACTTGCTGATCGGATAAACGATTCAAAATCAAAAATATTGGTGACTACGAACCTCTTATACAGGCGTGGAAAAGAGATTGACCTTAAAAAAATCTTAGATAAAGCTTTACTGAATTGTAATTCAATAAAACACGTAGTTTATGCAAAAAGGGGAAGTGAAGACCTCAATTTAGTTTCAGGAAAAGATTATTACTGGGATGAATTGATGGGAGGTGCTAAAAGTTACGTAGAACCTGTTCCCGTAGAATCAGAGCATCCTCTATTTATTCTATACACGAGCGGTACAACAGGAAGTCCAAAAGGTGTAGTTCACTCAACAGGCGGATATCTAACTTATGCTACAAAAACCATGGATTGGACATGGGGATTAAATGAAATGGATGTATTTTGGTGTACTGCAGACATTGGATGGATTACGGGGCACACTTACGTAGTGTACGGACCATTATCGCTTGGTGCTACAATAGTACTCTATGAGGGTGCGATAGACTATCCGGAACCCGACCGATTGTGGGGCATTGTAGAAAATCACGGAGTTACAATTCTATACACTGCACCAACTGCGATAAGAATGCTGATGATGTATGGTGAAAAATGGGTAAATACTCACGATTTATCAACATTGAGGCTTTTAGGAAGCGTTGGGGAGCCGATAAATCCAAGAGCTTGGAAATGGTACTATAAAGTAATTGGAAAAGAAAAATGCCCGATCTGCGACTGCTACTGGCAAACTGAAACTGGGGGCCACATGATATACCCACCGATTGGAATCCAGTCAGTTCCATTAAAACCAGGGTCTGCAACATTCCCTGGAATTGGAATTGATGTTGATGTTGTAGACAACGAAGGAAACCCTGTTGACGCAAATGTAAAAGGAAATCTAATTATAAAACGACCATGGCCAGGAATGCTTGCAGGACTCTGGAACAACGATGAAAGATACCGTGCTGCATACTGGGATAGATTCAAAAATAAATTTTCAACATCCGACTACGCAATAAAAGACCAGGATGGATACATTTGGGTACTGGGACGATCTGACGAAGTATTGAATGTTTCAGGACATAGGATTGGAACCGCAGAACTTGAACACGAACTTGTATCAAATAAAATGGTTGCAGAGTCTGCCGTAGTTGGAAAACCAGATGATGTGAAAGGAGAAGTTCCTGTTGCATTTGTTATATTAAACGAAAAATACCGTGAACTTCCATCAAATGAAGTAAAGGCTGAACTTATCAAACATATTCGAGATACTGTCGGCCCAATTGGAACTCCTGCAATGATATTCTTTGTAAACAAACTTCCAAAAACAAGAAGTGGAAAAATAATGAGAAGAATATTGAAAAAACTCATAATGGGCGAAGAGATAGGCGATGTTACCACATTGGAAGACAACACAAGTTTAGAAGAAGTTAAAAAAGAGCTTGAAGATTTCAAGTATGATTAAATAAATTTTTTCTTTTTTTAAGTTTAATTTTTTCTGTAAACGTGAATATATCTTGTAAGGCTTTTATGAACTCTCATTTCGTAGAATTCCACTAAATTTAAATCAAGTTCCATTCTGTTTGGTGCTGCAAATACTAAATAATCATTATCTTTTAGAACATCTACAATTTTTTCAAATATTTCTAACATGTCCCCTTTTTTAGATGTGGAAATTCCATATGGTGGATCAGTTACAATTCCATCTATCTTTTCAATTTTCAGGTCTTCCAAATATTTTGAGACGTTTTTAGCATCGTTTTGCTTTATTGAAATGACTTGTTTTGATAAATCATATGTGTTTAAGTTTAGTAGTGCACCATTTACCATCTGTTCATCAATGTCACTACCAATTAATCTGCATCCTAAAAATCCGGCTTCAATTAAGAATCCTCCTGTTCCGCAGAATGGATCTAAAACAATTTCCCCTTCTTTAACTCTTGATAGATTTACAAGGCATCTTGCAAGTTTTGGCATTATGCATCCTGGATGAAAATATGCTCTTAAGTGGGGCCTGTTATTTTGGAAGTATTCAACATCTCGTTTTTCAATAACTATCCCTGTATACATTGTATCGTTTGAAATAACGACTTTAACCGTTTTTGAAGGGTTTTTTAAACTTACCTGTGCAGAAGTTTTTTTCTTTATAATTCCCCCTAGTTTTCTTTCGATTTCCATCGAATTAAATGGGCTTTCTTTTTCCATTTTTAAAACACGAACTGCAAAAGTTTCATCTCTTTCAACTGGAAAATCGAGTGTTTCAGAACTTTTAAAAAAATTTTCGAGTGTTTCATCTACATTCTGGTTAATTATTGGGGATTCTGAAAATATAACGTGTCCTTCGTTTGTGTATCCTCCCCTTTTAACCATTTTTTTTATAATTTCTTCTGAGATTGAACTTTCCAATATTACGTAATTTTTAAAGCAGTTTAAATTACCTTCAAGACTAAAAATATCGATTAAAGCATTTAATTCTGCGACGGGTAGTTTTTCGTGTTCTGCACTTAACAAAAAACCTGCTTTTGTGTTTTTTAAATTCAACATATCACCAGTAGGTTTAAATTTCAAAACATCATAGGTGTTATATTCATATATATCTTAGTGATTTTAATGAAACTTTTCATATATCATGAAAAACAGTGCGACCCAAAAAGATGTACTGCACTAAAAATGGGAAAACTCGGGTACGCAAAAATAATTACAAACCCAAACAAGGTTCCGAGGAATTCACTTTTACTAAATCCCTATTCAGAAAAAAGCGTTTCTGTTGAAGATAGGGAAATTATCGAAAAATATGGAATTTTGGGACTCGACTGTTCGTGGAAACAGGCTGAAATTGTATTTAAAAAAACAAACGCCCGAAATCAAAGAGTTTTACCGTTCTTAATTGCAGGAAATCCTGTAAATTACGGAAAACCCTGTAAACTTACTACCTTAGAAGCAATAGTGGCTACCCTCTATATAGCAAACTATAAAAATGAGGCCGTCTCTTTATTGAATGGTTTCAAATGGGGAAACACTTTTATAGATGTTAATAAAGAATTACTTGAACAGTATTGTGGAAAAACATCTGATGAAATCATTAGGATTCAGAACGAAATTTTAAATAACATGCGAAACAGGTGAAATAATGGCATTCGAAGAAGCAATCAAAAGAGTCTTCATGAAAAAGATTTGCATGAAATGTAACTCAAGAAACTCATGGAAAGCTACAAAATGTAGAAAATGTGGATACACAAATTTAAGGCCTAAAGCTAAAGAAGCTAGGGCATAATCCATTACTTTTCTTTTTTGGTTTAAATTTATATTCTATTTTGTAAAATCGCTTTTTTAACGAATTATTTTTCAAGTTTAACGAATTATTCTATTCTGATTCAAATGAATAGTAATAAATATCACACAGAATATAGGAATAAAAGTTCCTGATAGAATGAAACAGTATCTATTCAGGTAATTTGTCGGAGACTAAACTTTTAACTCGGGAAAAATTCCCAGAAGTTCTTTAAAAACTACCAATCAAACAAGTTAGTAGTTATTCAAAAACTGATAGCCTAGTTTTATATGCATTCTCATTTTACACGATTTTTCAAAAAGTTTTTCTAATGTCGATTCGACGAGGTGAATTTATCGAAATTTAGATAAAAGAGGTGATTTTATGAAAAAAGCACTTATTTTACTCGTGCTCGCCGTATTTTTAATTGGCTTTACAAAAATCGCGTACGTGGATGAAGAATCTGCTGACGGAATAAACAGCCAAAAAGCGATAATTACACTTATAATTCTTGGAACTGCGGCTGTGTTATTTTTCACAGAAGCACTTCCATTGCCTGTTACCGCAATGCTAGTTCCAGTGGCTTTGAGTTTTCCAGGGATAGATATTTTATCGAGTTCTCGGGCCTTTGCCGATTTTGGAAATAAATGGGTAGTTCTGTTTATGGCTGCATTCATACTTGGTGAAGCAGTATTTAGGACGGGTTTTGCAGATAAAATCGGGCAACTTACCGTGAAAGCAGCAGGAAAGAGCCAGTTAAAATTAATGCTTCTTGTAATGCTTGCAATCGGTACAATGTCTGCATTTTTATCAAATACTGGAACAACAGCAGCATTTATTCCTATTGTAATGGGCATATGTGTTTCTGCAAGTTTAAAACCTGGAAAATTGTTAATTCCTATGGCTTATGCTGCATCGCTTGGTGGAACGTTAACTTTAATTGGAACTCCTCCAAACGGGCTTGTAAACGATGCACTTGAAAAATCAGGGATTGCTCCATTTGGATTTTTCGAGTTTGCAAAAATTGGAATTCTTATATTTATCGTAGGGATTCTTTACTATGGAACAATTGGGCATAAATTACTGCCTGAATCTAAGGCAAAAGCAAAAGATTTTGTGTCAGATACTTTGAAATACCGAACTAACAAGATGTGGATTGCAACACTCGTGTTTACATTTGTTGTATTAATGACAGCAACTGGAACTATCCCGCTTGTAACTGCATTCATGCTTGGTGCGTGTATGGTTGTAATGACTGGATGTATCACGATGCAGGAAGCTTTTAACAGTATTTCGTGGACAACAATCTTTTTGTTTGCAGGAATGCTTCCACTTGGAAGTGCAATGGCGGCAACTGGTGCAGCTACAATGATTGCAAACACGGTTATTACGTATGTTCACAGCCCATTGGCACTTTTAGCCGCAGCATACGTACTGACTGCATTAATTACGGAAGTAATGTCAAACACTGCAACAGCGGCCTTGGTAATGCCTCTTGGAATTGCTCTTGCAGATGCTTTTGACGTTAGTGCAAAACCGATATTGATGGCAATTGCAGTTGCAGCATCTTCATGTTTCCTAACTCCAATTGCAACGCCTCCAAACATGATCATACTTGGTCCCGGAGGTTATTCATTTAAAGATTACGCAAAATCAGGATGGCCACTTGAAATACTTTGTGCAGTAGTTGCAATTGCAGTTATTCCAAGGATATGGCCATTTTAATTCTATTTTTTTTATTGATTTTATTGATAATACTAATTTTAAAAAATATGATTTTTAGTATGATTTTTTTTTAATTCGTAATAATTATATACTATAACTATGAATTATTATTGTGGTTGCAACCATTAAGCCATCAAATAGCCACATTATGTACAAACATGACGTTACCCAAATATCTCTACTTATCTCTCTTAGTCACCACTCCAAACTAATTGGGAAAATTTTCTATTTTAAAAATTTTTTAAAAAAGTTAAATCAAAAAAGGTTTAGATTAATACGCTTAGCGCATAAACCAATAGGATTATCGCTGCAAAAAGCAATATTAATTTTATTGTTGTAAATACCATTTTAAACATGATTTTTAAAATTAAAAAGACAACAATTGCGGCAATAATTGCAGTTATTATCCAGCTAAATCCAAACATATTCCCACCTTAAAAAAGTTTTAAGTTATTTTATGATTTTTTCTGCAATGTTTTTAAACACTTCGTCGCTTATTTCAGTACCGTCTTCTCTCGTTTCTTTAGTTTTCTTTACAATTTCCCATAATTCGTCTCTTGAAGCTTCAAGTCCGAGTTCCTGTAGTCTGTGTGCGACAGCCCTACAACCGGAATGTTTTCCAAGGATAATTTTTCTTTTCTGACCGATTTTTTCAGGCAAAAATGGTTCATACGTCAAAGGATTTTCTAAAACGGCATCGACGTGTATTCCGCTTTCATGGTAGAATACCATTTCTCCAACAAGCGGTTTATTTTCAGGGATTTTGATTTTTGAATAGTTTTCAACGAGTTTAGATATTTCAGTTAGTATTTCAGTATTTAATCCCATATCGTGGTCGTAAAGTACTTTCAATGCCATTGCAATTTCTTCAATTGCAGCATTTCCTGCTCGTTCACCTATGCCATTAACCGTGGTAGATACAGCTTTTGCACCACCGATTAAACCGTATATTGAGTTTATAACTGCAAATCCAAAGTCATTGTGGCAGTGTACTCCAATATGTGCTTTTTTCAGGTGTTTGCTTAATTCAGAACATATGTGGTACATTGCCTGAGGTGTCGCACAGCCGAGCGTATCTGCAATATGGACCCTATCAGCGCCGTGTTCTTCTGCATTTGTATGAATTCTAATTATATCTTCAAGGGGGGTTCTTGTTGCATCTTCTGCAGAGAATGCTACAAAAAGACCGTGGTCTTTTGCATATTCAACAGCTTTCATTCCCATTTCTTCGACTTCATCAAGATTCTTATGTAATTTATATTTCAAATGCATTGGAGAAGTTGCAATAAATGTAATTATCCCGTCAACGTCACATTCGATGGCTTTATCAATATCTTCTTTTAAAACTCTTGATAATGCTAATACTTGCGCATTTAATCCTTCACCAGTAATTGATTTGATGGCTTTTCTTTCGTTTTCAGAAACAATTGGAAAACCTGCTTCAATCTGTTTAATTTTAAGTTCATCCAGTTTCTTAGCAATTTCAAGTTTTTGGTCTCCCGTAAAACAAACCCCCGGGGTCTGTTCACCATCTCTCAATGTTGTATCATACAAATAACAGTCTTTTAAATCTAATTTTGGGTTGTACGGAGATACAGCTTTCCAGTCCATACTCATTCCTCCATCTATATTATAAATAAACAAATTTCATATAATTTTACTAATTTGAATTAACTTCAAGTATGTATATATTTTCGCCCTGTTTAACGCTTTTTAAAATTTCTGCGTTTTTAACTACTTTCCCAACGATATTTGTACCTTCAAATGTTTCTCCTGTTGGCCCGTATTTATCATGTGATGAGGTCCTAACGCCCATATATCCTTTATATCTTTTAGCCATGTTCGTAACAGCAATTATTTCAGAATCAACAGGTCCTTTAGGTGTATTTTCAGGTAATAATCCTTTTGAATAATCCCAATTTCTTTCAAACATTGATATATCGTCGTGTTTGAAATATATTTTTAACGTCCCTATTCTTTTTGTTGTAAGGCCGGTAGTTTTTCTAAAGTACCATGCAGTAGTTGGAGCTTCTTTATCAAATATTTCAACATATAATAATTTTTCAGGTTCTATTCCTTTTGTAGTAACTTCTTTCGATTTTAATATGTCCATGGTATATTCAGGCACCTGTTCAACGATTATTGCATCGTCATCTGTATTTCCTTCCATTTTAAATGTGATTCCATGTTTTTCAAACAGAATTTTTGCATCTTTTTGAGTTTTTCCAATTAAATTTAATCTTTCAGGACTCGTTTTTACAGTAATTTTTCCCGAATTTGAAAAATCAACGATTTCAATTCCGTCAGTTACTTTACCAACCACCGTATGGGATAGGGAAGATGCTCTGTTTTCTTGATATATGTAGACTTTCCCAACACCGTTTCCGACATTTCTAACCGTGATTGTTCCCCTATCTCGGTTTTCAGGATTTTCTTCATCAATTAATAATGTTTGAAGCCTGCAATCTGCAACGTATGTATTTGTATGTTCTGAAATTTCCAACGTACCGTTTTCAAGTATTGCAAGGGCATGTTCTGTACTTTTTGAAGGTCCATTAAGCTCTGCTTTACAGTATGTGTATATTTTCCAGTCGTCCTGAATTTCTTTATCTAAATCAGTAGTTACTTCATAATCGATGTTTTCTTTTGATTCTCGCATCTTTTCAATGGATATAATCTGGTCATCGGCAGTTAAGGCTTTTAAAACTCTTTTTCCACCAATTAAAATGCCTATTTTTGGATTTTCAAGACCATATAATTCCGTTACATCTCTTTGAACAAATATTAAATTTCCTTCACTCGTATCAAGCCCTGAAACGCTTAAAACAACATCCCACTTTTTAAAATTCTGTTTTAAACTACTTACTGGGAGATTTATCTCGATAGATCCAAAAGATACATCAGAAATACTTTTCCATATCGGGGATTTTTTTTCAAAAGATTTGTAGTTTTTATTCCAGAAATCAACACTTTCGTTTTCTTCAGTTATTCCAACTACAAAAGAACCCTTGGTCGTTTTTATCATGTATTTTTTGGTTTCTTCCTTAATTACTGTGGCAGTTCCCTTTACAATTACAATATTTGACCCAGGGATATAATATTCGTCTTTTATTACATCTTTTAACGTTTTTCCAGATTTTGGTTTATCATTTACTAATACATTCATATAACCAGCCCCTTTGGGTTCATAACTAGATCTCAGATGTGTTGGCAAAATTTTTCCGAAAATATATTTATACTTAAATAACAATAGTATGTTGCTAACTGTACATTATATATATGATATTTTAAATAACTTAGCGGACAGATTAATTTATTGATTATCTTAATGATTTTACTGTTTTAATTGAAACTTTAACTCATGGTATCAAATTATACGCATACATATCAAGGAGAGAGATTATGACCGAAAATACTGAAGTAAAAATATCATCCAAAGCTAAAAAGATATTAAGGTCCCAATCGCACGAAATCGAACCTGTAGTTTGGGTTGGAAAGGAAGGGATCGAAAAAACCATAGAAGAAATTAAAAGGCAGATAAAAGATAAAAGCCTTATAAAAATTAAAGTGCGAAAAAGTGCACTTGAAAATGGCGATAAAGCAGAAATGGCCGAAAAAATATCTAAAGAAACTGGTGCAGAAGTTATCAGCGTAGTTGGAAATGTTATTACTATTTTTAAGCCAAAAGAAGGCTGGAAAAAGTATTCCACAAAGAAAACAAAGAAAGAAAAGTATGTTGAAGAATTTGAAGAAATGCGGTCTAAAAAAGCACTCCTTAAGAGATAATACGTTATTTTAATAACGGATGATATTTTAACCTTTTTTTCATTTTTTACTCATTTTTATATTACTGGGAATCAGGGAAAGTAATATATATGGGGTGCAATTATTATAATAAGATTGCTCGGTCTTAAGGATTTTTAAATATTATTTTTAATGAATCCGTTAATTGTCCAGATTATCCGAATATGAGTTACAAAAGGATGAACTGAACGTTATTATTAGAGGTGTTTACATGGTAACCGTTTACGATGTACCAGCAAACGATTTAATCGCAAAATTAGCTGAAAAATTGAAAGAAATGGGCGTAGAAGAGCCTGAATGGACAAACTTCGTTAAAACAGGAGCTCACAAAGAGAGAAGACCTGATGACGGAGATTGGTGGTACGTAAGATGTGCTGCAATATTAAGAAAAGTATACATCAACGGCCCTGTTGGTGTTGAAAGATTAAGAAGCGTTTACGGTGGAAGGAAGAACCGAGGGTGCGCTCCTGAAAAATTCGTTAAAGGTAGTGGAAACATTATCAGGACAGCTTTCCAAGCTTTAGAAGCTAAAGAATTACTTACTAAAGCTGAAAAAGGTGGAAGAATCATTGCACCAAAAGGCCAATCTTTAGTAGACAACACTGCAAAAGAAGTAGCTGATTCAGTAGCACAATAAGTAATTTTATTGATGAGGGGGTTTGATGAACCCAGAAGAAATAAGGCAAAGAAGATTGCAGGAAATGCAAGCAAAAGCTCAAGCCCAAGGGGCAGCAAATGACCCTGAAGCACAGAGACAGATGCAAGAGCAGCAAATGCAGTACGAAATGCAAAAACAAAAAATTCTCAGGCAGATTCTTTCCGAAGAAGCAAGGTCGAGATTAGCAAGGATCAAACTTGCAAAACCTCAATTTGCAGAACAGGTTGAAATGCAATTAATACAACTCGCACAGGCCGGAAAACTTCCAGTTCCGCTTACTGACGAGTATTTTAAAGGCCTTCTCGATAAAATATACGAGATGAACAGACCTGCAAAGAAAGAAATCACTATAATGAGAAAATAAATGATTCACATGGCTAAAGCTCACGTTTTATTCAGCGGTGGAAAAGATAGTTCCCTTTCTGCCATAATTTTGCATAATCTGGGCTATGACATTCAGTTAGTAACCGTTAATTTCGGAGTTTTGGATTCATACCGTCATGCAGAAGAAACTGCCAAAATAATTGGCTATCCTCATAAAGTCGAATCAATGGACAGGGAATTAATTGAAAAATCTGTTGACATGATCTTAAAGGATGGATATCCTGGAAACGGGATTCAGTTTGTACACAAGCAAGTTCTCGAAATAATTTCCGAGAAATACGATGTAATTGCAGATGGTACGAGAAGAGACGACCGCGTTCCAAGACTTGATCACTCTGAGATCCAGAGTCTTGAAATGAGGAAAAATATTCAGTACGTGACTCCTTTAATGGGATTTGGTCACAAAACTTTAAGAAATCTAGTTAACAATTATTTCATAATTTCTGAAAAAGAAAGTGAAGAACTTTTGAAATCAGACTATGAAACCGAAATAAGGGAGTTAATTCGGCAAAGAGGAATCGATCCGCTTGAATACTTCCCAAAACACATTCAATCAAGAGTTATTGGTTTAAAAAGATAAGTTCAGAGGTGAAAAGATGGCAGGCAACAAACCTTTGGGTAAAAAAATTAGACTTGCAAAAGCTTTAAAACAAAACAGAAGAGTTCCTATGTTTGCTATTGCAAGAACAAAAGGAAGCGTTAAACAGCACCCAAAAATGAGACACTGGAGAAGAAAAAACCTTAAAAAATAATTAAAATATCTTCTTTTTTTAATCAAGTTCAAAATTAAAATTTAAAAATTCAAAAAAATTAAAAAAGTAATTTAATTCACGTTTCTTAAGTCTTTTACACGTTTTGCTTTACCTTCAAACCTTTCAAGGGTTCTAGGTTGTACTATATTTATTTTAGAGCTTAATCCAAGCACAGTTTTTAATTTATGGTCTACTTTTTTACTAATCTGTTCAAGGCAGCTGAATTTTTCGAGGAATTTTCCATCTGCAAGTTCTATATTAATCGTCATCTGGTCTAGGTGTCCGTTTTTGGTAACGATTATTTCATAATGCGGTCCGATTTCTTCAATTCCTTCCAAAACACTTTCAATTTGTGTTGGGAATACGTTTACTCCTCGAATAATTAACATATCGTCGCTTCTTCCCCTTATTTTTAGCATTCTCGCGGTAGTTCTTCCGCATTTACATTTTTCGTAAGTGAGGCTTGTCATATCTTTTGTTCGATATCTAAGAACTGGCAGTGCTTCTTTTGTAAGTGTGGTAATTACAAGTTCTCCAATTTCTCCTTCAGGGAGTACTTCGCCGGTTTTTGGATCGATTATTTCTGCAATGAAGTGGTCTTCAGAAATATGCATTCCGCACTGGTATTCACAATCTCCAGAAACTCCTGGACCCATTAATTCACTCATACCGTAGTTTTGGGTTGCAAGTATGCCCCATTTTGATTCAATTTCTGCTCTTGCAGATTCAGAGCATGCTTCTCCACCAAAAAGACCTATTCTTACTTTCAAGTCTTTTTTAGGGTCAATTCCCATTTTTTCTGCAACTTCTGCAATATAAAGCGCATAGGATGGAGTACATATTAAAACGGTTGTTTCAAAATCTTTCATGAGCATAATCTGCTTTTCCGTGTTTCCGCTTGACATTGGAATGACAGATGCCCCAACATTTTCAAGACCATAATGTAACCCGAATCCACCGGTAAAAAGTCCGTAACCAAATGCGATTTGAGCTGTATCTTCATCAGTTACACCTGCAGCCGTTACAACTCTAGAAATCAGTTCTGCCCAAGTTCTGATATCTTTTTTTGTGTAGCCTACAACGGTTGGCTTTCCAGTAGTTCCTGATGAAGCATGAATTCTCACAACTTCTTTTTTAGGAACTGCAAACATTCCAAATGGATAATTTGCCCTAAAATCGTCTTTTACAGTGAAAGGAATTTTTTTAAGGTCATCTAACGTGTTTATATCTTCAGGTTTTAATCCGATGCTGTCAAATTTTTCCTTATACAGGGATACATTTTCATAAGCTCTTTTTACCGATTCTTTTAATCTTTCAAGCTGTATTTTTTCAATTTCTTTTCTGTCCCATGTTTCTTCTTTAGACCATATCAATTTACTCTCCTCCACCGTTTTTTATTCCATTTAGCCGTAAGTCATTAAGTCTGTGAAATTAAACGTTGATTAAACATTTAAATTTAAAAATAATTCTTCATATAAGATTCTTAATATAAAATCCAAGTTTAATTATATATCAGTTTCTAAATTAAAATGAAGAAATGCTTCCAGATTTTTTATCGAAAATTCCAACGGATTTTTGAGTGTTTTTTGACGTACAGAATATCAAATCTTCAAAGTAACCCAATTCTTTTAAATTTTTTCCAGAGTTTGATTCAAATATCTTTCTTAACCAGTCAGATTTAGTCAAAGCTCTTGCAGGAATCAGTTCTTCAAATTTTTCATCAGGAATTTCTTCATCGTATTCTTTGAAAATATAATCAGCAATAATTCCTGCCCCAATAAAGTCTTCAATTGCAAAATTTCCTTTCCGGTGGACTGGAACGAGCATTATTCCTTTATTATTTTCTTTTGCGAGTTTGTATGCTTTTTTTGCAACATTTTGTGCGTTTGTAATTGAACCGATTAAAATATGATCTGAAACGATATTTTCAAGAACTCTTGTTCCATTTGTTGTGGTTAAAACAATATTTCCCCCATTTTCGAAATGTTCTTTTATTAATTTCCTGTTTACAGTTAATTCAACAGGGGAATTTCCAAAATCAAATCCTTCAATTTTTTTGGCGTTTCTTTCACCTATTTTTATAGAATTTTCTATATTCGCTGCTTTTTCGATACTACCTGTTATATATATCTTATCGCACAAGTCAAGTAGTGTACAAATGGTTGCAGAAGCTCTTAAAACATCGATTACAATAACACAGTAATCGCTAAAATCGACTGTTTTCTGGAGTTCACTACTACCAAAAAAATCAAAAGAAATTGAAATTTTCATGAATTTCACCGTGATAAAATGAATTTTACTGATATAGGAATTTTTGATTATTTAGGCATGATTTTGTTAATACTAATTGTTTTAGCAGCGATATTGTTTGTAACTGCAATTGGTCTTGGTTATTACCTTATAAATAAAAATAAAATCTTGTTTCCTAAACTATCATTGTATATTACAAATAACTTCTACTCCATTCTATTAAGAATTTTTCTGATAATTGGAACCGAAGATACATTTTATAAAGTTGCAAGTGATTTTTATAACAAGTACTATTGCGAAGACTTTAAAAAAGCCAAAAATAAGGTTTTAATCCTTCCACACTGTTTAAGGGATCTAAAATGTCCCGGAAAGCTGGGTCCCGATGGCGTAGAATGCGTATTTTGTGGAAAATGCCCGATTGGAAGGGTAATAAAAGTTGCTGAAGAAAACGGGTATAAAACTTACGTAGTTCCCGGTTCAACATTTTTAAAACGGGTATTAAAAGATAAAAAACCGGACGGCGTTTTTGCAGTAGCGTGCCATAACGACATGTTTCACGGAATGACGTTTCTTTCTCGAAAAAATGTACCTGTTCAAGGACAGCTTTTAATGAAAGATGGATGTATTTCAACACTTGTGGATGTCGAAGAATTAATTAGCCGACTTAAAAATGAACCCTGTTAATTAAAAACCTATAAAAACGTGTACTTACTAAGTATCTTAGATTAGCGATAAGGTGATATTTTGGTATTATCTAAAATAAAGGAATCATTGAAAGGAATTACTACTAAAAAACTCGAAAAAGAAAACGGAACCAAGTACATCATGTTTGGTGGAAAAGGGGGAGTTGGAAAAACTACAATGAGTGCCGCAACAGGTATTTACTGTGCAGAACAAGGCCTGAAAACAGTTGTAGTTTCAACCGACCCTGCTCACTCATTAAAAGACAGCTTTGAACAGTCATTTGGTCACGAACCAACAAAAGTAAACGGCATGGAAAACCTCTATGTTGTAGAAATCGACCCTGAAGTTGCAATGTCAGAATACAAAGAAAAATTAAAATCACAAATGGACGAAAACCCAATGATGGGCGGAATGCTTGAAGACCAGCTTGAAATGGCTTCATTATCTCCAGGAACTGATGAAAGCGCAGCATTCGATGTATTTTTAAAATACATGGACAGCGACGAATTCGATGTAGTTGTATTTGATACCGCACCAACAGGCCACACTTTAAGATTCTTAGGTCTTCCGGAAATTATGGACAAATACATGACTAAAATGATCAAGTTCAAAAAACAGATGAGCGGTTTTATGAACATGATGAAAAAAGTCATGCCATTTGGCGGTAAAGGCGAAGAAGTAGATTACGACAAAGCTTTAGAAGAAATGGAAACAATGAAAGCTAAAGTTACAAAAGCAAGAGGAATCTTGGCAAACCCTGAAAGAACAGCATTCAGAATTGTTGTAATTCCTGAAGAAATGAGTATTTTAGAAAGTGAAAGAGCAATGGAAGCTTTAAACAAGTTTAAAATACCTGTAGATTCAGTTGTTGTAAACCAGATTATTCCTGAAGATGTAGAATGTGACTTCTGTAGAGCAAGAAGAAGCTTACAGGAAAAAAGACTTGAACTTGTAAAAGAAAAATTCGGCGACAAAGTTATTGCAAATCTTGAATTATTAAGAACCGAGGCAAAAGGACTCGATGTTTTAAAAGATATTGCACACAAACTCTACGGAGAAGCTAAATCCGAAGAAGAAAAAGAAGTAATTGTAGCTTAATTAAATAAAATACTTTTTTTATTTTTTTTAAAATTAAAAGATTAAATTAAAGTCCGTTAGCTCTATCGAGGACTATGTCTATAATTCTATCATCTGCACCCATTGGTTTTCTGTACACTAATTCAACACCTTCTGGAATTTCGACAGTTTCTGTGTCGTGATGGTGGTGATGGTGGTGATGGTGTTCGTGATGGTGGTCATGTCCTCCTTCATCGTCTCCTTCATAAATTCCAAGTATTTTTGGAATATCTCTTTCAGTGTGGTTTCCTGGAGCTAAAAATACTGGTGTTACAATTACTTTTTTAGCACCTGCATCAATTACTTTTTTTATCGTTTGGGGAATTGTAGGTTCGTTGAATTCCATCATACCAACTTCTACAATGTCGTAAATATTTCTTGCTTTTATTTTTTCAGCAACTTCCATAACAACGTTTTTTGAGTGAGGGAGTCTGCTACCGTGGCCTACCAAAACCAATGCTTCCATGATCTGCACCTGTAATATTTTTTAATTCATTTTTAATATTTATGACTATTTTATATTACAGCCATATATAATTTACGTTTTAAATCGGAATTATTCAATAACCGCCTTTTCAAACGTGTACATGGCTAAAACTACGAGAAAAACGCTCAAAACAATTAAAATTGAAACATCGAGAATTATTGGAAATCTTGAAAAGCCTGCTAAAAAATATCTTGCAGAATCAACTGCATATGTTAGGGGATTTAGATATGCCAGAATTTTCATCCAAGTTGGCATTGCATCTATTGGGTAAAATGCACCGCTTAAAAATATTAATGGCTGCATTAAAAGTCCAAATATTAAGTGAAAACCTTCCTGGCTGTTTATTTTTAATCCTAACGATATTCCAACACTTGCAAATGCTACCGCAAGAATGAAACTTGTAAAAATTACTGGAATCATTCCGAAAGGGTTTAAAGATACTAAAAAAAGGCTCAGTACCATTATCAAAACGCCCTGAATGAGTGCAGTTATGGAGTCCCCCATAATTCTGCCTAAAATTGCTTCGCTTCTTGACGTTGGAGCAACAAGGGTTTCTTTTAAAAATCCAAACTGTTTATCCCAAATAACAGTAACACCGCTGATGAAGCTTCCGCTAAATACTGTCATTGAAACGACTCCTGGAATTAAATATGTCAGGTAGTCAACTCCCCCAAATATTTCTCTTGCGGCTGGAAAATCAAATGCCCTGCTCCAGCCTATTCCAAAGAAAACTAGCCAGACGAGCGGATTTAGTAATGAACCAAGTACTCTGGATTTTGCACGTGTAAATCTTCTAAGTTGCCGATAAAACATTGCTGAAAACGCATCCATAATAACCACTTACTTAAATTTTACAGTTTCTGGAGTTAATGTAGCTTTAAACTGTCTGATTGTGTATATTCCAAGTAGATATGCAATAGAAACTGCGATAACGTGTCCTAAAATCATTCCAAACCAGACACCCGTTAATCCCTGATTAAATATTATTCCAAATGTATACGCCATCGGTATCTGGAGGATTATCGTTCTTAGTAAGGAGATAAATAATGAATTGTTTCCTTTTGAAACGCCCTGAAACATGGCCGCAGTAAGCATTCCAAGTGGAAGTGTCGGGTAGAATAAGAACATATACTTTAAAAATACCAGTAAACCCTCCAAAATATGCACGGAATTTTCAGAATATGTAAATAGATAAGTAATCTGATTTTCAAATATCAATATTAGCGCTGCAATTATTGTTTCAACAAGAATTCCCATTTTTAAAGCGTATTTATAAGAAATTTCTAATTTTTCAGGGTTTGCGGACCCATATGCTGCTCCAGTTACTACTGTAACCCCTGTTGCAAGCCCTACGAGGGGGATTGTTCCCATAGATACAATTCTCCAGCCTGTTGAAAATACTGCAATTCCATCGTTTCCACCGGCTTTTGCAACAATTGCAGTCAATAAAAACATTGAAAATGCCATAGTGAGGTGTGAAATAGAAGCAGGAAGTCCTATCGAGAATATTTCTTTTATGATGTTAATATCCAGCTTGAATTTTTCAAACGAAATTTTAAGAAACGTATCTTTTTTAATAAAAAGCCAGTAAACGAATAAAATGCCCGTAATCACTAGTGAAAGTAGGGTTGCCCAAGCAGCACCTGCTACACCCATATTTAATACATATATAAAAATCGGATCGAGCACGATATTCAAAACTGAACCAAGAATTATCGCATACATCGCTCTTTTCGTGTCCCCTTCCCCCCTTAAAATTGCATTTGCAATATTTGTGAAGAGCAGGGCAACAGCACCGCCGAATAAAATTGTGGAGTATTCAACTGCCATAGTAACGGTATTTCCGGATGCCCCGATAAGTGAGAAAATGGTTCCTAAAAATGGAATAACTCCGGTTAATAAAATTCCAAGAATTATTCCAAGTACAATTGAGTGAACCGCAATATTATCTGCTGCATCCTTATTTTTTTGTCCAATTCTTCTAGAAATTGCGGAACTTCCTCCAATACCTACACCGTTTGAAATTGCTATCAGTGCAAACATGAATGGAAAGAATAGTCCAATTGCAGCAAGGGCGTCTGAGCCGAGTCCTGCAACCCATATCGCATCAATTATGTTATATAATGATTGAAACGACATTGCAATAACCATGGGTAGCGAGATTTTTACAATGGCTTTTTTAGGGTCTCCGAGTAGATTTTGAACTCCTTTTGTAGTTTTCATTTAAAATCTCCTCCTTTTTCCCAGGGGAAGTATGGATTTTTGATTTTTATCTTTTTCAGATCTTATTTCCCGTCCTGTTAATTTTATAAAGACATCGTTTAAATTCGGCTTTTTATAACTTATTTCCTGAATTTTTAAGCCGTTTTCATGTGCAAATTCAAATATTTTTGGAATTTTTAAATCAGCATTTTCGGTATAATAAATTACTTTTCCGTTTTCTTTAAGTTCGCAATTCTCAAAAGGCACATTTTTTGGAATTTCTTCGAATTTTACCGAGATGCAGTCATTTCCAACGATTTTTTTAAGTTCGTTTACGATTCCTTCAGCAATGATTTTCCCGTTATCAATTATTGCAACTTTATCAGCCAAAAGTTCTGCTTCTTCCATGTAGTGGGTAGTTAAAAATATCGTCATGTTATTTTTTGTTTGCATCTTTTTAATGTATTCCCAGATGTGAGATCTTGTTTGGGGGTCAAGTCCGATTGTTGGTTCATCTAAAAATAGAACTTCGGGTTCGTGAATTAATGATCTTGCAATTTCAAGTCTTCTAACCATTCCGCCGCTGAAATTTTTTACAATTTTATCTTTAAAATCCAGCAATTCTACAAATTCGAGTAACTCTTCAATCCGGTTTTTCAGGGCTTCTCCTTTGTATCCATATATTTTTCCGTGGATGTAGAGATTTTCATAAGCAGTTAACTGGTTATCAAGAGTAGAATCTTGAAAAACAATTCCTATAGTTTTTCTAACTTTTTTAGGGTCTTTAGATGCATCAAAACCCGAAATTACTGCACTACCTGACGTTGATTTAAGAAGTGTTGTAAGTATATTTATTGTGGTACTTTTTCCTGCCCCATTTGGCCCCAAAAATGCAAAAATTTCTCCTTTATCCACATTAAATGAGACGTTATTTACCGCCACATTTGTATCAAATTTTTTTACCAGATTTTTTACTTCAATTGCATGCATGTTACTCATCTCCATATTCGATCTGGTAACGAATATCTTTTGCACATTTTTGCATTATTTCCCCAATTTTCTTTCTTTTTTCATCATCCATATCGATAAATTCTTCAAACGCTAAATGCAGTGCTTTTTTAAGCTCAATTCCGCCGAAGTTATGGAAATAATAAAGTGCTTCAGATTTTTTCATGCAGTACTCTATTTTAGACTGGTTTCTGTCTAAAAACGAGTGACCTTCATTGGTTAATTTGTAAATTTTTTTACCCCTATCTTCCGTTTTCTCAACTTCAATAAGCCCTGCAGTTTTTAAATTGGACAATATTGGATAAACCATGCTCGGACTAACGGAAATTCCTGTAATTTCCTTAATATTTGAAATCAAAAGGTATCCATGGAGGTTTTCCTTTTCAAGAAATTTTAATATCAGTATTTTTATGAGTTCTTTTACTTTTTTACCATGCTTCATTATATCACTAAATATATCTTAAGATATATTTTAAAATACACAATATAAAAAGTTAAGTACTGTCGAAACATTTCTATTTATAACGTTGATAATTACAATCGGTGAAGAAAAAATGGAACTTACTTCAACAGCAGTACTGTTGTTTTTTTTAATATTTTGGACAGTTCTGTACATTATAAATCACAATAAAGATAAATTAGGAATTAATCTGGATTTAAAAACTTACATGGGTATTTTTGGAATATTGAGGACACAAGTAGGAATGAATATAATAAAAAAACTTGGAAAATACAGTATATGGCAAAAACTTGCATATTTATCAATTCCAGTATGCGTCGTAATAAGCATTTACACGTTTTACGCATTTATTTTATCGACTGTTGGGCTTTTCGACGGAACTGTTGAAAAAGAAGCTGCCAAACCAATTATATTTTTGTTTGGAAGTACAATCCCATGGATTCCTGGAATTTTAGCAATAATTATTGGAGTTACTATTCACGAACTTTCACACGGGATTGTTGCAGCATCTTTTGGGCAAAAAATAAAGAGTTCCGGGCTTTTACTGGCTTTGGGAATTCCCATGGGTGCATTTGTAGAACTTGGGGATGAATTCAAAGATTCAAAACCTAAAATTAGGGGTGCAATTGCGGCAGCAGGCCCTATCTCAAACGTACTCGTATTTTTCTTAGTACTTTTTGCAATGCCTTATTTTACGGGGATGAATTCAAAATTAACGATAACGGATGTTTTGGAAGATACTCCTGCTTACGGAATAATTTTTGAGGGCGACGTAATCTATTCGATAAACGGAAAAATGGTTAATTCTTTAAATGACTTTTACGATGCAGTGGGCGATATACAACCTGAACAATCAGTCGAACTTGCTGTTTTAAGAAATAACGAAGTAAATTCATATTACATAACGACATCAGAAGAAGGAAAAATGGGCATTGTTTCAGAACCTTCAAAAACGGTAATGTATATTTTACAAACATTCTACTGGACTTCACTACTAAACATGCTTTTAGGATTTTTCAATTTACTTCCTGCAGCCCCACTTGATGGATACCACATCTGGATGGCTCTGCCTGATGCAATAAGGGACTTTAGAAAGAATAACTGGTTTGTTTCAAAAATTGCAAATCTTGTTGGATTTGTAATTAGTGAAAGGAATTTAAACTCGATAAGTATATTTGTATGGTTGGCAATACTAGCTTCAATGATTTATTCATTTATTTAAACGTTAATTTTCAGGTGAATGATGATAACAATTGCTTGTGCAGAAGGGGGGTCGACAATATACTCCCTAAAAAAAGCTATTGAAGATTTGGGCGAAAAATGTAATATTTTGTTACTTTCTAGCGATAATTTGTTAGTTGATACTGATTTCAATATAGAAACCGATTTAATACACTCAAGATGCGGTATCGGGGATTATTTAGATAGGTTAACCCTTTTTTCATGGCAGGTTTTAAAAAATCTGGAATCTGAAGGCCATTATTTTATAAATCCTCTCGAAACAATCTATAATTCATCGGATAAATTTAAAACAACGAAAATTCTTAGTAAAAACGGGTTAAAAACGCCAAAAACTGCACTTATTCGAGATTATGGGGATGCAAAACATTTTTTAGATATTACAAATATAGATTACCCGGTTATATTGAAAAATTCATTTTCAAAATGCGGAATGAAGGTACAAAAAGCAAATTCTGACGATGAATTACAAGAACTTTCTAAAAATTCGATATGGGAAAGCAAATTAATTCAAGAATACGTTGATTTTAAAAAAGGGGACACATATAAAGATATGAGGATACTCGTAATCGATGGGGAAGTTGTTGGCGGGTATAGGCGAGTAAGTAATAACTTCATAACGAACCTATATGTTGGCGGTCAAATCGAGCCTTTAAATGTATCTTCGGAACTTGAAGAAATCGCTTTAAAGTGTTCTGAGTGCATGAATGGATATATTATGGGAATTGACATCTTACCAAAAGATGGAGAGTACTACGTTGTTGAGGTAAACACTGCACCCGGTACAAAAGGCTTTAGGTCCCTTGGAATTGATGTTGATAAAAGAATTGCAGAATGCCTTATAAAATACAAAAAAAGCTAAAAGATGATAAAAGTGTTTGAATCTCTTTTAATTTCTTTTTCATTCGTTTTACTTTCCTTAATATTAATTTTTAAGGAAAAACTTGGGATTGGAAAAGAAATATTTATTGCAGAAATCATGGCACTAATCCAGCTTGTTGTTCTTGGTTACGTGATTGGAATAGTATTTAACCTTGGAATTTATTATGCCAGTATTATGATACTATTCATGGTGTCAGTTTCAGCATTTATGGTTAAAAGAAATGTAACCAAAGAAAAAAATAGAAAAATAGTATGTGCCGCATTTTTATCAACGATTACAATAACAATAATTTCTCTGATCATTTTAACAGTATCAAAAACGGTATTATTTGAAGTGCGCTATTTAATCCCTTTAATGGGCATGGTTATTGGTAATTCTACAAATGCAATGTCTATAGGTCTCGAAAGATTTTTAAATGATTTAAAATCTGAAAAAGACGTACTCTGGGGCTATCTTGCACTTGGGGCAACCGAAAAACAGGCGGTAAATACGTTTGTTAAAAAAGCAGTTCGAGCTGCATTAACGCCACATTTAAACTCCACAAAAGCAGTAGGGCTCATATTTATTCCAGGAGCAATGGTTGGAATGCTTCTTGCAGGCGTGGACCCTTTAGAAGCTGCAAAGGTCCAGATAACTATAATGTGGATGATAATGGCATCTAACATATTTTCTGTAACGATTGCATGCTACCTGCTCTACAAGGAATTTATTCACCAGATTTCTTCTTAAATTTAACGAACTTTTCTAAACAATATTACGAAGAATACTGAAGAAACAGCAGCTAAAATGACTGCAACAAGCCTGCATTCGTATGGAGTTGTTGGAAGTGCGAAAATAACTATTGCGGTTACCACTAACGCAATAATACTTTTGTTAACGCTTTTAAATACAAAAAAAACAAACATTGAAACTATTCCGCCTACAAACATCGGGTAAAACATGCCGCAAAGGTCGTAGACTTGATTAAATAATAAATCCGATATACTATTTACTATTGCAAAAAGATCTATGTTCAAAACTATCCCCCCAGATAATTCCCAATAGAATATTAATCTAATAATTTAAAAATGTAACTAAAACAACTTTCTGGTGACTAAATGTTAATCATTGATATTAACCATGGTGCTTTAGATTTGGCAGTAGAATATAAAAAATCAGGGAAAGTTCCTGTAATTTGGGATATTTATGGTAAGGTGGAACGAGACAAAAATTTTAAAGAAGAAAATAAAAATATTTTATCAAAATTTAAAATAATTTCAAAAAAAGAAACGCCCAATTTTTTAAAATATAACGAAGTTATTGCACCAGTTCACTGTCCAATAGACGTTAAATTTAAAACTTTTCACGAAGCAGTTTCTGAAATTATATCAAAAAAGTACCCGAAAACCGTTGAAAAAATGATAACTGTAACGGGTGTTAAGGGAAAAACTACAACTACTGAACTTTTAAAACATATTTTATCCGAAAAATATAGCGTTTTCTGCCATAATAGTAGCGATGGTTCAATTACGCCAGTAAATGTTTTAAATATATTAAATAAACTAAATGAAGAAAAAAAACTTCAAATTTACGATTTTTTGATATTTGAGATTTCTTTAGGAATCGTTTCTTCAAACTATTCGATATTAACAAATATTTTGGAAAACTACTCAATTGCAGGGGGTAGGAGACAGGCATCTATCAAAATAGATTCTTTAAAAAATTCAAAAATCGTTTTTGTTAACGAAGATCTTAAAAACAGGTTTGAAATATGTCACAAAAATTTAAACGTCGTTAAAAATGCAAAAATAATTTCAAAATACCCTTTAAAATTTAATTATTCAAAAAATGATTTTGAATTCAACGAATCTGTTTTTGGAAGCCACTTTATCGAAAATTCAATTTTTGCAATAGAATTATGCTCTTATTTTATGGGCTTTGAGGAAATAAAAAACAGTTTAAAAAGTTTTGAGATTAAAAACCGGATGAATGTAGAAAAGAAAAACAATTACCAAATTGTTAAAAATATCAATCCTGGACTTGATTTAAAAGCAATAGATTACGCAATTTTTGATTTTTTAAACTTATTTGAAACCGGAACAATAATTGTTGGTGGGGATATTGGATGCACCTGTGAAGAAATAAATATTAAAAAGCTTGCAGACTTGATAAAAAAATATAATAAAAAAGGTGTTAAGTTCCTGCTTTCTGGAAGTGTCGGAAAGAATTTAAAAGAGATTATTAATTTAGAATTCGTAGATATTAACAATTATGCTGTTGAAGAAAATACGCTTGTGATATACCGTTCAAAATTGTGTTAATTATCAAGTTTTGCTGCAGTATAATCGTACCTATATGTTCCGCGCACAGGTTCGACTTTTTTGTCAACAAGGCCACAAAATATTAATTTTTGAAGTTCGGAATGGAATTCTGTATCGTTTGGGCTTTTTTTAACAAGTCCTGCAAGTTTTGTAACTCCCTGAACGGTTCCCTGTTCATTTAATACGTTTAAAATATTATTTTCAATAATTTCATCGCTAATGAAGTCAAATAAAAATTTATTCTTATCTTTTACAATTTCAGAAGATTTTTTTGCAGTTTCGGGTTCAGAATAAACCATTACACTCCAGGATTTCTTGTAAGCATCTTTTAAACTTTCCGCAAGGGGCGAAATTTCATCAAGTCTCTGTTTTTTATCCCCCATTATGACAGTAATTCGGTGTTCTGCCATTTTAGGGGGTTTTGGAATATCTAAAAAAATTCTCGATCCAAAAAAGTCACTCATCTCGTTTTCGATGATACCCAGTTCATTCTCAGATAAATTTATCAAATTCCATCTTTCTTTTGGGGATAGTTCATTGTATCGTTGGACTGAAATACTTTTAAATAAGTCCCGTGCATCTATTTTCCTCATAATCTCATTTGAGGAACCTTCAGACCTTCTTAATGTACATATTAAATCAATATCATCCATTAAAGATAAATCTCTTAATTTAAAGATGTCGTCTTTAATTGCGTCTATTGTTGCATTTTTAATCATGGTTTCCGAGATTCTTGAGGTGGGGTGCATATAAACAGTTGGATACATCTGATATCTTGCAGTAAGGAGTGATTCAACAGTAGTTCTTCCTTTTTCTATAATTCCAAGTTTATTTGTATCTTCAATAACCACAATACTTCTGATAAGTCTGGGGATATCTATTGAACCATACGCAACTCCTGTGTGGTGACTGTCCCTTACTAAATAGTCCATCCTGTCAGCATCGACATCCCCGTGTATTAAAGATCCTTCCAGACCTTTTGAAGAATACACATCTAAAACTTCTTTTGAAGTGTAATTCTCAAAATTCATTCTTTTTATTTTTTCTTTCGTAAATTCTTCATGGTCATATCCTGCAACTTCTAAAGTATGTGAAAAAGGAGGGTGACCGATATCGTGGAGTAATGCAACGATTTTAGTTAAATTTTTGTCAATATTTTCTAAATTTTTGGCAATTTCGCCTGCAACGTGCATTGTACCTATAGAATGCTCAAAACGGGTATGATTTGCACTGGGGTATACCAAGCAAGTAAGTCCGGTTTGCTTGATATTTCTCAATCTCTGAATTTCGGGCATATCAACTATTGATATCTCTTCTTCGTTAAGTTTGATATCTTTATGGATTGGATCCCGTATTATTTTGAGTTTTGACATGCTACAAAATATATTTAAACAAATATATAAAATTATATGGATATATTGGGAGATTGGTTAATTTCTTGTTTAATTTTGGAGTTAGCATAAGTATAATATACTAAATTTGTATATTACGTTATTACTAATTCAGGTGGCAAAAATGGAATTTAAAAATAACTCTTATTTTGTAGATAATGTCTCAGAAAACATTTCAATTTTATCATTACTTAAAGAATACGAAGAAAGATTATTGGGATTCGAAAAAGATTCTTTCAAAGTAAAAGAACCGTATGTTTACGTAAAATTTTGTTTATATACGACCTTACTTTTTAGAATACTTGAAAAAGAAATTTCAAAAATAAATCTTTCAGAAGACGAAGAAAAAACAGTAAATATTCTTAAAAAATATAAATATCGTGATTTCGAGGCTCCTTACGAAGAAAATTATATTAAATTTACAGTATGGAAAAACGAATCTGGAACCTTAGTTTACCAGTTATGTGATTTACGAGAGAATGAGTCATCAAGTGAAAATTGGAATAAGATTTATTCAGTTTATATGATACACCCAAAATACTTTAAACACATTAAAAAAATTGTTTTAAAACTAATAAATGAAAATTAAAATGATATTAAATCATTTTTTTATTTATCTGTGGTATCCGGTATTTTCAGGGCCTTTTTCAATCTCGGATACGCCTGCGTTTTGACCGTATTCTTTTGCGAGGTCTTTGTATTCATCCATATCTTCATCTTTTACAGAAGGTGCAATTCTTTTAAAAGCACCGTCAAAGTGTCTAGATTCGACATGTTCTGAATTTATATTTTCCCTTAATGCAATCATTGCAGCTTCTCTACAAACTGCTTCTATATCTGCACCAGTATATCCTTTAGTTTCTTTTGCAAGTTTTTCAAGGTTCACGTCTTTTCCAATAGGCATTCCTTTAGTGTGAACTTTAAATATCTCAAGTCTTGCTGTTTCATTAGGAATAGGAACTAATACAATTCTATCGAGTCTTCCAGGCCTTAAAAGTGCCTGATCTAATATGTCGGGCCTGTTTGTTGCAGCAATTATCACTACATCTTTAGGTTCTTCAAGACCATCAAGTTCTGTTAAAAGCTGATTTACAACTTTTTCAGTAACACCGCTACTTCCAAAGTCCATTCCTCTTTTTGGAGCGACTGAATCGATTTCATCAAAGAATATAACTGTTGGAGCAGCTTGTCTTGCTTTTCTAAATATTTCACGGATTGCTTTTTCGCTTTCTCCTACCCATTTGCTGAATATTTCTGGGCCTTTGACGCTGATGAAATTTGCTTCACTTTCATTTGCAACAGCTTTTGCAAGCAATGTTTTTCCAGTTCCAGGTGGACCAAAGAGTAAAACTCCCTTTGGGGGCCTTATTCCCATTCTTTCAAACATTTCTTTATTTTTAATTGGCCATTCAACAGCTTCTTTTAAATCCTGTTTAATATCTTCAAGACCTCCAACATCACTCCACTTGATATTTGGAACTTCTACCAATACTTCTCTCAATGCAGAAGGTTCTACTTCTTTCAAACCGCCCACAAAGTCTTCTTTAGTTACTTTAATTTTATCAAGTACTTCTCGAGGAATTTCTTCTTTTTCAAGGTCGATGTCAGGCAGGAATCTTCTTAAAGTTTTCATTGCAGCTTCTTTTGAAAGGGCGGCCAAATCAGCACCAGCAAAACCGTGGGTTTTGTCTGCAAGTTCTTTTACCATTAATTGATTTAATTTTACTTTTACTTTGTCCTCTACTTCGCCATCTTTTAATATTTTTTCGATTTCTTCTTCTGATGACGCTTTTTCGACTAATTTGACAAGGCTTTCGATTTTGCTCCTATCATATTCTCCAACAAGTTCATTTAATATTGAAATTACATCAGATTTTTCATAATCTGGTTGAAGTGGCATATTTCTTGTATGTATCTGCAAAATCTCG
This sequence comes from Methanococcus maripaludis, assembly GCF_002945325.1. Classification (NCBI taxonomy): domain Archaea; kingdom Methanobacteriati; phylum Methanobacteriota; class Methanococci; order Methanococcales; family Methanococcaceae; genus Methanococcus; species Methanococcus maripaludis. The sequence continues at coordinate 840,602 of NZ_CP026606.1, read as the reverse complement.
TTTCTACCGTGTCTATCGGGAATTCCAATCGTAATTTCCCTGTCAAGTCTTCCAGGTCTTCTCAAAGCCATATCGATTGAATCAGGTCTGTTTGTAGCTGCGAGAATTACGAGCTGACCTCTACTTTCAAGGCCGTCCATCAGTGTTAAAAGCTGGGCAACCATTCTTCTTTCAACTTCACCGCTTGCTTCGTCCCTTTTTGGAGCAACTGCATCGATTTCATCGATAAATATAATTGAAGGCGAATTTTCTTCAGCTTCTTCAAATATTTTCCTTAAATTTTCTTCGGTTTCACCGACGTATTTACTCATTATTTCGGGGCCGTTTATCGTGTAGAAGTTAGCTCCGGCTTCATTTGCAACAGCTTTTGCAAGCAGAGTTTTTCCAGTTCCTGGAGGTCCTGCAAGTAATACTCCTTTTGGCGGTTCAATACCAAGTTTATCAAATAATTCAGGGTATCTCATTGGAAGTTCTACCATTTCCCTGATTTTTTTGACTTCTTCTTTTAAACCACCGATATCTTCGTAAGTTACGTTTGGAACTTTGGTTTCCTTTAATTCTGTAACTGGTTCGGTTTTTAATTCAATTTGGGTATATTCATTAATTTTTACTGGTCCTTTTGGAGTAGTTCCAGTTACAATGAATGGAAATGCGGTTCCCAAAACTCCAATTACAACTTTGGAACCTTTATCTACGACCTGTTCTACAAGTCTGCTTCCAACATAGCTTTCAAACCCTGTACTGAATCTTACAGCTTGCATAGGTGCGAGTGTTATTTTTTTAGCTTCTTTTACTTCAACGACGGTAATTTTTACTTTATCCCCAATACCGGCTTTAGTATTTTGTCTTAAAATACCGTCCATTCTTATGATGCCTTTTCCCTGATCTTCGAGGTATCCTCTCCAAACGGTTGCGTAAGTTTTTTCTTTTCCTGCAATTTCTATGGCATCCCCTGCTTTTAAAGAGAGTTTTTCCATCGTTAGCGGATCAATTCTTACAATTCCCTTGCCTACATCTCCCTGGTAGGCTTCTGCGACCATTAAATCTACCATAAATCCACCTCACAAAGTATAATTCAATAAACATTTAAATTTAATATTTGACTTAGTATTCATTTGAAGTTCTATATATATCTTTTGGTTATCAGGTATCATTTAACTATATTTATTTCCCTCCGACAGGGTCGTGAATGTGGTATCGGTAGTATCGTGTAAATCCACAGTGTCTGCACCGAACATATATCCCATTTTCGGTGATTAGTATGTCTTGCGGACCAAAATGGCCACATCTGGCACAGTCAATGTCTTTTTGAAGTACCCAGTTATCGTATTTTCTTTTAACGCCTACTTCTTCTTTTAAACTGTTTTCATCTTCAATATCGGCTTTTTTAATAACGTAGTATCTTGTAGCATTGCAATTACTGCATTTGACTAACGCTTGATTTGGATAAATTTCAATAATTTGATCTGCAATTTTTCCGCAACTGTAGCATTTTGTAGTGTGGCTTAATTTCCAGTTTTCCATCAAATCCCCCTTTTAGTTATAAATTTAAAATATGTGGGCGGAATTATTTATAAATTTCTGAAAAAAGTTAAAATTTCAAATTAATGTATCGAAAAATCATTAAAAAGAGTATTGGAATATTAAATGGGGTTTTAATTATTTATTGAAGTATTCAACCGCGTTTTTAAATATTTGGAGGTTACTTTCGATAAATTCTGAAACTGTATCTCCATTTCGTTTAGCAATTTCTTTTTTAAGTTGATATTCTGGTTCACTTATTGAATAAAGTGACCTTTCAGGGTGAGGCATTAAACCAAATATTCTACCGGTTTTATCACATATTCCTGCGATATCATAGTAAGCTCCGTTTGGATTTAACGGGTACTCCCCATTAGCAGGATTTCCTTCAGAATCACAGTAGCTAAATACAATCTGCTTATTTTCTTTTAATTCAAGGTAAGTTTTTTCATCGCAGTAGAATCTACCTTCACCATGGGCAATCGGAACGTGTGTTATGTCTATTCCTTTTGTAAACACGCAAATTGATTCGTTTTCTTTAATGTGCACCCATCTGCATTCATATCTATTATTAGTATTAGCTTCAAGTGCGCTAATTCTTTCCCCGTAATCTGTGGAAGGAAGTGCAAATAGTCCTAAATTGGTCATTACCTGAAATCCGTTACATATTCCTAAAATCAATTTTCCAGAATTAATAAATTCTTTTAAATCGTCAAATAGGTTATTTTTAATTTTGTTTGCAAATGCGTTACCCGATCCTGTATCGTCCCCATATGAGAACCCTCCTGGAAACATGATTATTTCATAATCTGCCATTTTCTTTTTTCCGGCGATTAAATCGTTGATGTGGACAATGTCCGTTTCTGCACCAGCTTTTTGGAATGCGTGGGCGGTTTCTGTTTCACAATTTATGCCGTATCCAGACATTACAAGTACTTTTGGAACCACTTTTATCACCTAGAAATCCTCAAATCTACTTCTGTACACTTCGTCCATGTTTTCAAGGCTTGAAGTTATCACAATATTTTCATTATTCTTAATTACGAATTCTTTTTCGGTAACTTTTCCGATTTTTCCGACTTTGAATTCTTTCATTAAATTTTCAAATTCTTTTTCATTTTCAGGAGCAATAGTAACTATAAATCTTGATTGTGTTTCAGAATACATGATTTTTTCAAATTCAAGATTTTCATTTGGAGCTTTTGATAAATCAGCTTCTAATCCGAGGCAACCTGAAATTGCCATTTTTGCAAGTGTAATTACAAGTCCTCCAGCAGCAACTGATGCACATGAGCTAAATATTCCATTTTGGCTTAATTCGTACATTTTTTCGTACAATCTTCTAGCTGATTTTGCATCGACTTTTGGAGATTTTCCACCAACTTCGCCAAATGCATGGTAGAATTCACTTCCACCGCATTCGTCTTTAGTTTCCCCAATAACGTAAATTAAATCGTCTTTCAATTTTAAATCCATTGAATTTGTGTTATCCACGTTATCGATTACACCAAGAGCCGACATCATCAATGTGGGGTGCACTGAAATTTTAATCGGGTTGTTATTTTCATCAAATCCTTTGAAATCGTTAAACATACTGTCTTTTCCTGAAATCAATGGGGTAAGATAGATTTTCGCATAATCGTAGCATGATTTTGCAGCATCTTTTAACTGGTATAGTCTTTCAGGCTCATCTGAGCTGCACCAGCAGAAATTGTCCATTATCGCGATATGGTTTATATTTCCGCCAACTGCAACACAATTTCTAATTGCAGTATCCATGGCACATGCTGCCATATCATAGCAGCTGATTTCGCTTAATCTTGGGAGAAGCGATTGGCTCATTACAAGCCCTTTATGGCTACTCAAAAGAGGCCTTATAACTGAAGCAGTTCCATTTACTCTTCCTTTTCCTTGAAGTGGTTTTATTACTGAATTATTCTGTACTTCGTGGTCGTACTGTTTTGAAATGTACTCAAAGCTACAGTTGTTATGGTTTCCAAGTATTTTTTCAAAAGTTTCCAACTGGTTTTCAACAGTAATTTCTGGTTCTTCAGTCCTGTAGGAATATGGTTTTGTTATTAATTTTCTTTTTGGAAGTCCATTGTGCAAAAAGTCCATTTCTAAATCCATTATGGTCTTTCCGTTGTAGTTTACAACTGCTCTATCGGTATTGTTAAATTTACCAATCACAACAGCTTCAACGCCTCTTATTTTCATTAAATCCATGAATTCTTCTAATTTATCGTCTGGAACGGATAGTGTAACTCTTTCTTGTGATTCACTTATCCAGATTTCCCAAGGTTCAAGTCCAGGGTATTTTAAAGGAACTTCTTCAAGTTCTACAACGAAACCGCCGCATTCTTCAGCCATTTCTGCAACTGAACAGGAAATTCCTCCTGCACCGTTGTCGGTAATACTGTTGTAGATTCCTTTATCTCTTGCTTCCTTGATCACTGCATCAGAGAGTTTTTTCTGAGTAATTGGGTCTCCAATCTGAACTGCTGTTGCAGGGCTTCCTTCGTCCATTGCTTCTGAGGAGAAAGTTGCACCGTGAATTCCATCTTTTCCAACTCTTCCACCGATAATTACAATGTTATCTCCATTTTCAGCCGATTTTTCATGGCTTAATCTTCCGTCTGGAAGTTTTCTTGGAATTAAACCGATAGTTCCAACGAATACGAGAGGTTTTCCTTTGTAAGTATCATCAAAGTAGACAAATCCGTTAGGTGTAGGGATTCCGGACTGGTTTCCACCAACATTTACGCCATGAACGATTCCATCGAGTATTCTTCTTGGAAGAAGTGATGGGTTTGATTTATTCTGACCCCTGTAAATTATTTCCGTATCTTCTGGCCTTCCAACGCAGAATCCGTATTTGTTTGCAACAGGAAGTGCTCCAAGACCAAATCCTACTGTATCCCTGTTAACTCCAACGATTCCTGTAATTGCACCACCAAATGGGTCAAGTGCTGAAGGGCTGTTGTGGGTTTCTGCTTTGTCAGTTACCATCCATTCATCGTCAAAGATGATTCCACCGGAGTTATCAGAAAATACTGAAATACAGAAGTCTTTTTCACCGAGTTCTTCCCTTATTTCATTTGTAGCATTTCTTATGTACTTTTTAAAGATTCCTTCTTCGATATCATCGATTTGGGAAGCGAAAATAGTGTGTTTACAGTGTTCAGACCATGTCTGAGCAAGTGCTTCTAATTCGATATCTGTTGGATTTCTACCTTCTTTTTGGTAGTATTCTTTTATTGCGGTAATGTAATCAAGATCGAGTGCAAGAGGGCCTCTTCTTTCGCCAGTTTCTGGATCCAATATTCCCTTTTTACCGATTTCGATTAATTCATCGTCGCTGACATTTAGACTGATTTCAATAACTTTTGGTTCAGACGTTAAATTTACTTTTGGGATAATGTAGTCCATTCCGCAGTCTTTAACGTAATTATCATAGGTTTTTATGTGGTATCTCTCGATTAAAATGTTGATAAGTTCTTCTGCAATTTTTTCAACGTCGTGTTTCGCTAAATTTCCGCTTAAATATACTACTTTTGATGAAAATACCTTGCTGAGTCCAATATCGATTTTTAAAAGATCGTTAATGATTTCAGTGGTCGTGTTTGCAACGTTATCCGTAACCCCGGGTAAAAATCCAAGTTCAAGTGCCCAGTCGAATTTATTATTTGACGGAACATTTATCCTTGGTGTTTCAGTTACTGGATTGTGGAGTGAATCTGCAATTTTTTCAACATCCGCAATTGAAAAATCGTAATTTATCGTGTAGACCTTACTTACATCTGCTGATACACTGTATCCAAGTTCAGATAGCTTTTTTTCGATTACTTTTGCTTCAGAACTTTTTTCTTTCGTATCTATCTCAATTCTGTATATTTTTTCGTTGTTTTCAGCATTAATCGTTTGCATGAATACGTCCCTCGTAGTAAATTAAGGATAATAACAATAATCTAATTTATAAATTTTCTGTCGATAACAAGAATAGAATATAATAAAACTAGATGAATTCAAGGTTTAAATAAATAACATAAATCCTGAATTTTTAAAATCTTTTAAACTTAAGAATTAGGAAAAAAGTAATTTATTTTCTTGCAGCCCCTGCATCTTCGAAGCCCTGTCTTAAACCTTTACCCGCACTTTTTTGCAAAAATTCCGGTTTAAAAAGCATGTAGTATACGTTTTCAGCATGTTCTTCAGCTCTTCTTTTTGCAAGCCAGTCTAATTCTTTTCCATCTTTTGCTTCGTCTTCATGAACAAAAACTTCAATAATATGTTTGTTGGTCATTAACTGGGCCATCATCAAACCTTGTGACGCTTCATGGGCACAAACTTTGTCTTTGTCCTTTCCGCCAGGCATTCCAAGTGCCATTGTAATTTCACAACCTTGTTCTTCCATTAATTTCTTGCACGCAACAGGAAGGTCTTTCATTCCCGGAACCGTGTATCTTATTATTTTAATATTGGAAGTCATTTCGTTTAGTTTTTTGATTGCAGCAGATGCCATGTCGACCCGTGCAAATGTCGTGTCTGCAATGCCTACTTTGACTGTCATGATTACCCCTGTGTAAAATTGAATCTACAAAGTTATAGCTTATTTAAACTATAAAAAACATGTCACAAACCCAAATTAAAATCAATTTTAAAAAAGTAAACTTAAAAAAGAATTAATAGTTTAAAAATTAAAAATAAAAAGGCTTATTTTTTAGCCTTTTTAGTTCTTCTACCTTTTTTAGCTTTATTTTCCCTTTCCTCAATTTTTGAAATTGCATCGTGGTAAAATTCTTTATAAACGTCGGCTTTACTAAAAAGTTCTCTAATTTTAGTTTTATTCTTTTTAGCCTGCACAGTATGCTTCATTTTAAAATGCATGGCTCCAGATCTTATATTTGATGGTAAAATAAATTCCATATTCCCCCTCTGGTTTTAGTTAACAGTATTAAATTTATTTTTAGGGGTATTTATCTATATCCTTGAATTAATAAATACGCTAAGTATATTAAAGAAAATCGGCGAAAAAAAGCAATTAATGGATAAATTTTTAAAAAAGAAGATAAATTCGAGTGAATTCAAAAAATAAATTATTCTTTTGAGGATTTATTGAGATAGTATTCGATTAATTCTTGGCCATTGATTCTAACAAGGTCGTTTTCTTCAGCGTACTTTTTAACAAGGTCTTTTGACATTGCTTTTCCATTATCGCCCATCATTTCACAAATGGTCGTAATAGGGGTGAGTCCAGCCATTTCTGCAAGTGCAACGGTCATTTCGGTGTGGCCTTGTCTATTTTTAACGAGTCCTTTTGTAGCCCTTAAAAATGCAACGTGTCCAGGGCATCTGAATTCTTTTCCAAAGTCTTTAAATCTTTCTTCGCTGCAGAGTTCTGTTATTTTTTTAACAGTTAATGCCCTATCGTTATCTGTAATTCCTGTAAATGTTGTTCTGTGGTTTGCATAAAGTGCAAATGTTGATTTTTCGTCGTAGGGAATATCGTTTGGATATAATTCTTTTAAAACAGGGTATTTTTCAGCTGCAACATCTAAAATGTCAACCATAAATGGAATACCCAATTTATCACAGAAATCAGGGTGAAGGCAAGTGCAGATTAATCCTCCTGCATTTTTCCTCATTTCTCTGATGTATTCTGGAGTAATGAATTCAGATGCAACGACCATGTCTGTTTCTCCTTCTCTATCGTCGCTATCGTAAAGTAATACCATTTTTCCGCTTTTTAGAGCATCAATTGCTTTTTCAACGTTGCTGATTTTTTCATCTCCCTGTATTTTTACTTCTGAGTTTCTCGCATTTTTTGAATCTGTAGTCACATTATCACTCTATTATTTTTAAGTTTTTACCAGTCTGTTTTTAAGACTATATATCTGTTAGGATACGGATTTAGGATTTAAAAATAAAAATAAAAAAAGAGCAAAATTAACTTAATTATTTTAAATTACGATTTTTACAACATCTGAATTTTTCAATAATAAAAATTTTCGAAGTTGAATGGGTGCAATAATTTCTAAAGTTTTTTTAGAATGATCGGTCTTTTTTGGAGCAACAATCGCGCAATTTACAAAATTTTCGTGTTTATTGAATAGTTTTATTAAAATTACCTTTCCTCCAAAGTATTTTTTCCCATCAATTTCAAATCCGTCGAATTCTATAAGATTAAATTCATCTAAATTGAAATTATGCTTTAATTTTACGTTCAATGTTCCTTCATATGGCGTAAATCCAGTTAATTCTTTAAATTTATTTTTGTAAGGCGTTAATCCAACAAAAAACCTACCTTCTCCAAGTCCGCTTACAACCTGTCCAAAAATTTCCAAGAGTGTCACCGTCACTATATATAATTTGAAACCGTTAGTATTTATTCAAAAATATTATCTAACAATTTTATTTTATCGCATAAATATTTGGCACATTCGGGTGATTATTTGATTGGAATTATCGGCGGAACAGGAATTTCTTCAATATTAAACAAGGGCGAAGAAAGAATAATCGATACAAAATATGGAAAATCTAAAGTTTTAATTGACAAAGAAAGCGATGTAGTTTTATTATTTAGACACGGGGCTGAACACAATACGCCTCCTCATAAAATAAATTACCGTGCAAACATTTGCGCTTTAAAGACGCTTGGCGTTGAAAGAATAATGGCATTAAGTTCGGTTGGGTCCTTACGTGAAGATGTAGTTCCTGGAGACTTTTTAATTCCAAACGACTTTTTAGAATTTACAAAAGCAAGAAAAAGCACATTTTATGATGGTGACGATGGAAAAGTTGTTCACGTTGATGTAACTGAACCTTACTGCCCAGAATTAAAAGAAGTTACAAAAGAAATTCTTAAAAAAAGAAACTACAATTTCAAAGAAGGAGTTTACGTCTGCACAGAAGGTCCTAGATTTGAAACAAAAACAGAAATTCAAATTTATAAAAATTGGGGGCACGTTGTTGGAATGACGGCATATCCAGAAGTAGTTTTAGCAAGAGAAATGGAAATGTGCTACACTTCAATCTGTAATGTTTCAAATTATGCCGCAGGTATTTCTAAAAACGTTTTAACAGTTGATGAAGTTTTGGAAACCCTGAAAGAAATGGAAGACAAAATTTTAAACGTTGTTGACGACTTTATTAATTATGAATTTAAGGAAAGAACGTGTTTTTGTAAATCTGCACTCGAAAACGCGGTAATGTAAAAGGGATATTTATGAAAACTTTCGAGATTTCAGAAAGTAATCTCAAAAATTATGAAAAAGAGATAGAAACTGCAAAAAAAATGTTATTGGGCGGAAAAATTATTCTTTGCGGGACTGATACCCTTTACGGCCTTTCTACAAATGCATTAGATAATAAGGCAATTGAAAAAATCTATTCAATAAAAGAAAGGGATCCAAATAAGCCAATTTCGATAAGTCTCGGTGAAAAAGAGCAAATCGAAAATTACGTTTACGTTGACAAAATGGCAAAAAAAATAATTGAAAAGTTCATGCCTGGCCCAATTACAGTTATTTTAAAGAAAAAAGATATTATTCCTGATATTTTAGGAAAAGATGATGTAGGAGTTAGAATTCCTGATAACGACGTTATAAGAAAGATTGCAGTCGTTCCATTAACAACAACAAGTGCAAATATCAGCGGAAAAACTGCTCCATCATCGCTTGAGGAAGTTGATTCCATAATAAAAGAAAAAGTAGATTTAATAATCGATACAGGCCCATGTAAATACAAAGTGCAGTCTACGATTGTAAAAGTAATCGATGGAAAAATAGAATTAATAAGGGAAGGCAAAATCCCCTTTGAAGAGATTTTAAAAGCAGTAAAAGAATAATTTTTTCATCTTTTTTTTTAATTTTAAAATTTCAAGTTAAAATATAATAAAAAAATTAAAAAATCAGTTATATTATCTTTTTCCAAGTTCTTCGACCATTAAAAGGGCGCAGTAGTCTCCACAGACACTGCAAGCTTTTTCATCTTTTGAAGGAATTTCTTCTCTCATTTTTCTTGGTTTATCGCTGTCAAGCGCAATTTCAAACTGCCTTTCCCAGTCGTGCTTTATTCTTGCATCAGCCATTTCTTTTTCAAGTTTCCATGCGATTGAATGCCCTTTTGCAACATCTGCTGCTTGTGCGGCAATTTTTGATGCAATTAATCCTTCTTTTACATCTTCTTCTTTCATGAGCCTTACGTGTTCAGCGGGAGTCACATAACACAAGAAATTTGCCCCACTTATTGCTGCAAGGGTTCCTCCAATTGCTGCTGTGATGTGGTCATATCCTGGTGCTAAATCGGTTACGATTGGGCCTAAAACATAGAATGGCGCATTTTTACAGAGTGTTTTTTGAATTTTCATGTTTGCTTCAATGTTGTTGTACGGAACGTGTCCAGGTCCTTCAACCATTACCTGAACTCCTTTTTCTCTGCATTTGTCAACCAATTCTCCCAATGTAATTAATTCTTGAATCTGGGCCCTGTCTGTATTGTCCTGTAAGCATCCCGGTCTCATTCCATCTCCAAGGCTTAAAGTTACGTCATGCTCTTTTAAAAGTTCAAGCAAGTAATCGAATTCTTTGTAAAGTGGGTTTTCCTTATCGTGGTACATGATGTACGCGGTTAAAAATGCACCGCCTCTGCTTACAACGCCCATTTTCCTTGGATCGTTATTTAAAGCGCTGACAGTTTGTTTTGTAATTCCGCAGTGAAGGGTCATGAAGTCAACGCCTTCTTTTGCCTGCCTTTCAATTACGTTAAATATCAAATCCTCGTCCATATCGATGACTCTTCCATACTTTTCTTTTGCATCGACACCAACTTCATAGATTGGAACGGTTCCGATTGGAAGATTCGTGTTTTTAATAATCTCTTTTCTAATTTCTGGAAGATTTCCGCCGGTACTTAGATCCATAATCGCATCAGCACCGTATTTATTTGAAATTTCAACTTTTTTAAGTTCGCAAGCGATATCAATAAAATCTGGAGAAGTTCCAAGATTTACATTAACTTTAGTTCTTAAATTATCGCCAATTCCAACTGGTTTTGTGGTTCTGTTTACGTTTTTTGGAATTACGACGTATCCTTTCGCAATCAGGTTTTTGAGTGTTTCAACATCCATTCCTTCTTCTTTTGCTACGAATTTCATCTCTTCGGTAGTAATTCCGGATTTTGCGTCAGTCATCTGGGTCATAATATCACTTTTATAACTTTAATTAAATAGTATACAAGCATCTGTATTAGTATGTAGTGATTATTTAAATAAATATTCGAAGTGGTATTATGTGGGATTTAGAGACAGATAAAGTCTTAAACGAGATAAAAACAAAAAATGCGAGAAAAGTATTATTCCAAGCACCAGAAGGACTTAAAAGGGCAGTTGAAAAGGAAATAGAATTTTTAAAAACCAAAATAGATTCAGAACTCATGATATGGGGCGAAACATGTTTTGGAGCGTGTGATCTGTGCGATGAAGAAGTTAAAATTTTAGGAATAGATTTAATTATTCATTACGGGCACGAAGAACTTTCTTACGTTCATTCAGAAATTCCTGTGGTATTCGTTCACGCTTATTTTAAAGAAAACGAGTATTTTTTGAAAGACGTTGAAAATATCCTTGAAAAAATGGAAAATTCAACCGTTACGACAACAATTCAGTTTAAAAAAGCACTTTCAAAGTTTAATCCTGTCGTAATTTTGGGATGCCGGGCTCCGGTCGAAAATGCAGAAAACGTCCTTTTTGTTGGAACTGGAAGGTTTCACCCACTTATGATGGCTTATAAACTAAAAAAAACTGTTAGAATTTATAACCCAATTACTAGAGAAATTTCTGAAATAAGTGACCAAGAGATAAAAAAACTGATAAAATTGAGAATCGGGCGAGTTTCAAAGTTATTATTAAATCCTCCTAAAAAAATTGGTGTGGTTTTATCAACTAAAAAAGGACAGTGCAGATTAAAGTCGTTTGAAAACGTAATTGAACTTTTAAAGAAGAATAACATTGAATATATTCCAATAATTTTAAACAACGTATCTCAAAGCTATTTATTTTACAAAGTCGATGCATACGTTATCTGCGCATGTCCGAGAATTGTAATGGACGACTACCAAAATTACGAAAGCACGTTAATAACTCCAGAAGAGCTCAGAATGTACCTTTCAAACGATTTTGAGTACAAATTCGACGAAATTTTAGAGAATAATTTCTACTAAATTTTTTAATTTTAAATTTTTCAAAAAGGAAAAATATATATATTAGATCAGTATAGGTATAGATGCGAAGTAATGTGCTTCATTGGAGGGATTGCCAAGCCTGGTCAAAGGCGTCGGACTTAAGATCCGATCCGGTAGCGGTTCGAGGGTTCAAATCCCTTTCCCTCCACTTTTTGAAATAACGCACTCTTTTTTGGTTTCTTTCAAGACCGTGGGTTTTTAACAAGATTTAGCTTTTTTGCAGTATTTTACATCTAAAGGACCCGAAAAAGTTCCTCAAACTATATCGGATTTTTACCAATGGCACCGATTTTGATGGTTTTTCACTAGTCCGATATATCGATTTTCAAAAATCCTGAGTCCGATATATCAAGTCTATTTTTAAGAATTTAAAAACGGTTTTTACAGACTTATACACGATTTAACCGACAAATTATTTATATTTCAAATAAAAAACCTTTCATGTAGTATATTACTATCAATAACTACGTGAGGGGTTTTAAATGATTAGAATATGTCCAAAGTGTTTGAAGGCTGTGGTCCATTATGAAAAAGAATATTTGACTGGAAAGGTAAGGCCAGTTTTTGTTGATACTGAAAACAAATGCTGTGGATATCTGCAGACTGAGTCAGTATTTAATAATGCAAAATGTTCGAAGTTGCAGATCTTGAAAACTCAAGCTGGAAAAATATCAAAACAGCTAAACTTATCTGAAGAGTTGAAATATGAATTCTTTGAAAACCTGAAACGCTTTAAAAGAACTCATAATGAGTGGAAAGATTATCGAGTACTTGAAGAGGCATTAAACAGTGGGCTATCGACATTAAACATAACGCTTCAGAACGAACAAGCTATTCTTAAAAAGAAAGTTAAAATATAATTATATTACTTTTTATCCTGGAATTCTTTGATAATCATGCATTTTGAATCAGTATACCATTTTGGAATTGCAGTATTGAAATAATCATAATCAATAAGCGCTTTTGCAGCCTGTTCTGTCATGATGTTAATCTGTTCTTCGCCAAATGGAATTGCCCAAGGCAGTGAAGAGATTGTATTGACGGATATGTAGAGGGCAAGTAACTGGAAAAACTTTTCGGGAATATTTCCATTAAAGTAACCATCTAGTTTACCCACTGCAAATGGCTTACTTACTTCTACATCCCATATAATTCGGTTAAATTCTTCATATGGATCTCCAAAATCATAACGATTGAAGTCAATAATTGCAATATCGTCGTTATTTGTCAAAATCATATTTCCAACATGGTAATCTCCATGTTGCAGTGTTGATCTAATATCCTTTAATAAATGCCTATTGCGATTTATATATTCAATAAATACCTCCCCATTTTCATATTTTAATGGGCATTCTAAATATGCTTTAATTTTCATGCCTATCTTTTTATTAAATCTTTTTTCCCATGAATCCAGGTTTGAAGAGATATTTAACGAATGGATTTTTTTAAGTATTTTTCCAGATTTTATTCCAAGGTTGTACTGTTCCATTGTATTCTTTTTTAGAATGGCTGTTTCTAAGTCTTCGCCTTCAACCCAAGTAAGCAGCATGTATACCCCAGATTCACAAATTCCAAAATCAACTGGTTTTGACATTTCAAAGTCTAATTTGCTAAGTTCAAGTAGTATATCGTATTCTTTCTGTTTTCTTTCGTAGAATTTAATATCTGATATTCTAAGCAGGAGATTTTCTTTATTCTTCGTGATAATATGGTATTTTTTATCTTCCGACCACCCCTTATTCACTTCTTCAATGATATCCCATGATTCGTTTCCATTAATCCCTTTAAACATATATTAACCCCATTTTAAGCTAGACGATTAAATCACATTTAAAATTAAGATAGTATTGTTGGCTATTGGATAAAAAATTTAAGAAATGTATCCCTGAATTATGGCTTGATTCCAGAAGATCTTTCAAAAAAATTTGAAAAATTTTTCAATTTAATTTATGACTGGTACCCGTTTTTTAATCTATTTTTTTTACCCTAAATTCACTATTTTACAATTATATTATAGATTTGTCATTGAAAGCCTTAAAAGAGCAATAATTTGTATATGTTTTTATTTTTCCATTTTCTTAGTAAAAAAGAATTTATCGGTATAAAAAATAATTATTAATTGATTATACCAAAATATATCTTTTTTAAATTATTTTCATTTTTCAATTTTATTTGTTAACCAGTATCAAAACCCTAGGTTTTTGGCAATATGGGTCCAAGGCCATATTTGATTATGGATAACTAACAGAGAATTTAACCAAATGTCAACAATATCCCTTATTTTCTTAATAATTACATTATAATTCAAATTAATCTTTTATATCTGGTTTAATAGATAATATACCATGTAATTAAAGATAAAATTATATTATAACTATTTTTACATAGTGAATAATAAATTTAATTTAAGGGTGAGGATTATTTTAGATAAAATACGTAAAACAATTGAAAATAATAATGAAAGTGGGAAAAATACACTAGATAATGATAAAATAACGTTAGAGTTAGGCAAACTTAATAATAAAGTTGATGGAATTAGTAAAGAAGTAAAAGGGCATTCTAAAACCTTTAAAGAACTAGAAGAAGGGCTCCCAGAATACTTGGAAAATACAAATAACAATACAGAAAAAATCCTGGAACATGATGCAACATTAGAAAAGATATTGAAATATATCGAACAGGAAAATAAAACCAAAGAAGAAAGGGAATTGAAAATTAAGGAATTAGAAAACAGAATTAATGATTTAGAAAAAATAAATAATAACTGGAACGTTATGAAAACTTGGACCGAAAAAATAAATGCCAAAATAAATGAAAACGATAAAAAGAGTTCTGAAAAAATTAAATTAATGGAAAGTAAATTTAACGGAATTGAAAAGTATATTAATACAGAACGGTATAAAAAAACAATTAAACGAGAAACAGATAATGAACAAGTATTATCTATCTTAAAGAATGGCCGATCACAACCAAAAGACCTTGTAAAGAATTTTAAAGGCGGTACAAAAGCATTATATGATACATTAAAACGCCTGGAAAAAAGTAGTGCAATCATTAGGAAAAAGGATGGAAAACAGGTATTTTATGAATTAAAAGAGAAATAACTAAATTTGTTTCAGGGAGTAGCATATTTTTTAATCAGGCCCTTTTCGCTCAACTAGCGGAAAATTATATAATCTTATTTAACATTATATAATATTAAATAAGGTGAAAACATGGCTGTAAAATCATTCAATGTTGATGAAGAAGTATATTCAAAATTTTCAAAACACTGTAAAGATCGTGGAATGAGCATGAGTAAACAGGTTGAGTTTTTCATGCGTTCAATAGTTGAAGAAGAGCCCGAACTAAGGCAGGAATATATCGAAAAGATTGAAAGAATCTGCAAAGGTAAATTTATAAAAGTAAACAACTTTTCAGAGGAGTTTGGATTAAATGACTTATAATATTGAGATTTCAGAAGACGCTTATAAGGCATTTAAAAAACTTCAGAAGAAAAATAAAAAACAGCTTGAAATCATAAATAAAAAGATTAAAGAAATAATGGAAAACCCTAACCATTATAAACCACTTAGAAACGATATGAAAGGAATTCGAAGAGTCCATATCGATAAATCATTTGTTTTAACTTATAAAATAGACGGAAATACTATAATAATTATTGATTTCGATCATCATGACAAGATATATCTAATAAATTTGATTTTGGAAAGTTTTGAATAAGTTTAATTTCCTGGTTTAAGATCCTGAAAAAATAGGTCCCTTTTGAAGTTAGAAAAACCATAAAATTTAAAAATATTCTTACTTTGATTTTATAACGGGTTTTATAACCGAAAATTCTATTAAAATTACAATTTTTTCAAGATTTTAAAAAAGTTAGAAAAACAGGTGTGTTTCATAAAAAACCCTTTAAAAATCAGTCCAAAAAACCAAAAAATAATCATAATTGTACTTTGATTTTTAAACTGAGTTTTTGTCCCAATATATGCTTAAAAATATAATTTTTTTATGGTCCATAATAAAGTCCAAAAAATAGGTGTTTTTTAAACAACTTACTATGGTTTTTAAATCATGAATTACAACGTAATATCATAATTTTCAATAATTTCGAGGGGGATTTTCTTGGATTTAAAAGATAATTTTATACTAAAATGGTTTAAATGGTTTTTTAACGTTAGATCAGATTCTAAAAACGTAGATAAATCAAAATTAATCAATTTAGAACACGAAAGAAATTCTAAAAGACAGTTTAGATAAAAAGTGTAAATTAAATCAAACAGTTTAAAAAAGAATTATTTCTTATTTTCAATCATTTTTCTGTAAGTTTCAGCGTTATAAATCACAATACATGGAACACCGTCAATTTTATCATATTTTAACTCGATTTCTTCAGGATTATTTCCAATTAATTCGAGATGATCTCTTTCAGAGATTCCAAATACAACGGATTTTGATTTACCGTAATTTTGAAGATTTTTTTTAACCATGTTTTGATCGCCCGTTAATGTTATTTGTCGTACTATTAATTTATTTGTTACCGTATGCTATAAATATCTTAGTATGTACTAAATACTTAAAGACTAAAATAAACAACTTAATTTATTTGTGAGATGATGAATGAACGCGAGTCAAAAGCCAAAGAAAACCTTGAAAAATTCTACTACACAGCATTAGGGATTCCTGAAATCATGATTGATAGGGAAAAGTCAGAATGGGGAGAATATATTGAAAAAAAGGTTCATATTATTGATTATGAAATCCTTGAATCGAGATATTATAAAGACAAGCACGGAAAACCAAACTACTACGCGGTTTTAACATTAAAAGAAGCTCCTGGAAAATACTTTCACGCAGGAAAAGCAGTCGTTGATAAATTAGGATTATTTGACGAAGGGGGACTGCACGAAGACTTTCGGGTCGCTTCAGGGGTTCCAGCAATATTTTCGATAAGCGAGTTTGAAATTCCAGATGAAGAAAAAACGGTCCAATATGTAACAGTCAAGCTCTTTCCAAAAGACCAATAAATTCTTTTTTTCCATTTATCCGCAATTTTTATATATTATTTTACCAGATACTTATCGTATAAAATATTTATCTGGTGAGGTTCATGTTGGATCAAGAGAGACACATAAGTTTAAACGATATTTTGAGAAGTCAGTTAATTTCTGCGATAGACTCGGTTTCACATTTTGAAGATTTAGGGGTTTTTGAATCTGGAAAAATTCACTCCAATTTAAGCTTTGACGTATCATCCGGTTTTGACGGGATTTTAATTAAAAAGTGTTTGAAAGTATCAGCTCAGGAAATAGTTCCTGGAAGTTTTGATTTAGCTGATGATAGTTATAAAATTCTTCAGATTTTAGAAGCTCGTAAAATTCCTGAAAGTTTAGTTTTATTTGAAATTAAAAGAGGAAATCATGTTTATTATGTAAATGAGCTTGATTTTTACTATGTTATTAAAAATAAAATGTTTTAACTATTCTTTTTTTAATTTGGTTTAATTCAAAATCATAAATTTAATATTTATGTTGGGTCTATTTTAATGTAATTATATTTTAAGATTTTAATTGGGGGCGAAACATTGTTAGAATTGAAAGAAATACATATTAAGAATTTTAGAAGCATAAAAGATCAAATAATTAGAATTCCTACATCGGATAATAAATATACAATGTTTTTTGGAGTAAATGGTTCAGGAAAAAGTAATATTCTTAAATCGATTTCAGTTTTTGATAAACCAAAGACTTTGAATTATGTAAAAGATTGTAACATGGAAGCACAGGAAAACAATGAAAATATAATGTTTACCTATAAGTTTTGGCTTAATTCCGATGATCGTATCAATATTTTAACTAAAATTAGTTCTATTATTCCAAAAAATTTAGCAAGTGCTATTTCAATATCTGGGGTAAATGTAATATTGGTAAAAAAGCCGGATAATTCTGAAACGGCTGTAACATATAATTTATTGACTACGTATCCTGATTTATCGGATTATAGGATTAATCCAACTAGTAATAATCACATAATAAACAAAAATGATGTTCCCGCAGAAAATTCTCCAAATTATATATCCATATCAAAAGAAAAAATAAGTCAACTGGTTCAAAATGCCGTTTTAGAAGATTTAAAAAAAGCAATACCTAAATTTATATTTTGGGAATCTTCTGAAAAATATTTGATAGGCCAACCAATAAATTTGGTTAATTTTAAACAAAACCCGAATATATCTGTACCTTTGAAAAATATCTTTTATTTAGCAGGCTACGAAAAAAATATGAATTCCATATTGGATCAAATAATGAATAAGGAAAGTGCTCGGGATAATTATGAATCCAAATTATCAGATGTAGCTACGGCACACATACAACAATTATGGCCTGAACATAAAATCAAAATAAAAGTTAGATTGGAAAGTACGACCTGTACTGTTTTGACATATGATGAAGACACACCATATAGAAAAATGGAAATGACTGAAAGAAGTGATGGTTTTAAGCAGTTTATGTCGATTTTACTGAATCTTTCAGTACAAAATAAAATTGAATCATTGAAAAATAACGTAATAATAATTGATGAACCGGAAGTACATTTGCACCCTAGTGGCGTCGAATACTTAAGAGACGAACTTTTGAATATTTCCAAAAATAACGTGGTATTTTTATCAACCCATTCCATATTTATGGTTAAAAAAGATTTAAAAAATCACCTTATTGTATCTAAAAAAAATGGAAATACAATTATTGAAGAAATCGACGTGAATTTCCCAATAAAAGAAGAAGTAATATACCGAGCCTTAGGAACTTCTTTAAAAAATATATTGGGCAATAATATCCTTGTATTTGAGGGCCCCAATGACAGAAAACTCTATGAAACCTTTGTAAAACAGGTATTTGACCAAAAAATTATTAACGAGGTTAGATGTACTGATGCAGGAGGGACTCCTGAAGTATTAAAATGGGTTAAATTTTTTAATACAGATATAGTTCCAGGTTTTGTAGTGTTAGATTCAGATACTGCCGGAAGACGGGTTATTGAAGATGTTAAGGAACAAAATCCCGAATTTATGGACAATATTTTTGAAATTTTGGATTTAGTTAAATTAAAAAAGAATGTTGCAACTACTGAAGATTTATTTCCAACCGATATTTTAGATAATGCCGGATCCGAGATATGGGGTGATGGGTTTAAAACACCTGTAGATATGCCAGTTTTAGAATATGCAAAACGGTTTAAAACAGAGAAGAAATCCGGTTCAACAGACGATTTTAATGAATACAAGAAAAAAATAAATGAACTAGTTATTGAAGATCTAAAAGAAATTAATGACAAAAAGAAAATATTGGAAAAATACGAAGTTTATAATAACTTTATTCAGGAATTACACAATAAATTAGACATATAAAGTTAATTTTTAATTTATCAGTATTTACTATCTTTTTTAAATTTTTTGAATAATAACTTTAATATTTATGTTGAGTCTATTTTAATGTAATTATATTTTAAAGGGGACGGGATATTATTGGACAAAAAATCTAATTTAAAATTTAAACTTAAGTCATTATACGAAAAACTCAAAAAAATAGATATTTTCGGAATTTACGTTTTAATCGTATTTTTCTTAATTTTTATTATATGTGTATTGTTTGCATACTTTGAATCAATGCCCTGGATGAATGGATTGGATGGCTTCACAAAGGTATTTTATTTACTTTGGTTAATGCTTGGGATTGTTATTTATTTTATGTTTCAAAATGAATACTTAAAAAATTTCCAAAAGGAAGCTGGACAATTAATAATGTCTTCCGGAGCATTATTGTTCATTTGGGCCGTTTTCGGATCTCAATTTTTAAATTTGGGGTACTGGGGGAGTATTGCTGACTGGTTTTCTGGAATTGGGGTGGTTACACTAACTGCGTATCTGGTTTATGAAACAATTAATCAGAGAAAAGAAATGGAACGACAGAGAAAATTACAACAACGCCCAAAATTAGCCCCATTAAATAATTATTTTGAAATAAGGTGTGTGCCGGGCAATACTGATAAGAAATATGAGTTAACGTGGAAAAAACGAGAAAATAAACTTAGTCTGAGTTCTGATAATTTAATCTGCGGAAATATACGGATTCCTTATTTCGAAATTTATAATCTGGGGACGGGATTTTCAAAAAATATTAAATTAATATTTGATGTAAATTATAACACTGCTACAGACCGCATTAAAGTTAAAAATGATTTAAACGTAGAATATACCCCAGGAGATAATAATTCTGGTTATTTACGGGTAGAATCGGATATTAATGGATATTTAAGTAGTTCATCAGTTCAAACCAAAATTAGGCGTAATTATGAGGTTTTGCCACCCTATGATAAAAAATATCTAATAATTCCACTACCTGACGAAATTTTAAGGATATATGAGGGAGTAATTATCACAGAATCGGCCATAAGTTATCCAATAAATGACCCGTGGTATAAATTAACCATAAAATACGAAGACATTAATGGAGAAGATTATTCTGAAGAATATTTTATGACAATTATACATGCAGGTAGGTATTATGACGAAGAAAAAGCAATATTGGGAAGTTTATCATTGGAATTTACTGAAATAGAGCAATATGCTGAAAAAATAAAAGAAGAATTTGAAGATCTTCAATTTATTTAATGGGGGTTCTTTCCATGCACATATTTGAAAAATATAAATTTTTTTTAAAAATCCCTTATTTTACCATGTTATTATTTTTTATTTGCATGGCAGTATTTTTTATCAAAATAAATCCCGAACTTCAGTACTACAACAGTGCAGACCTGTGGATTAAAAATTCCGAGTTTTACAGAAATTATGCCTTTTTTCCTTCAGAATTATTTCAAAAACCCTGGCAAATCATAACATCAATCTTTTTACACCGTGATATGGATCATTTAAAATATAACATGCTGTATTTGATTATTTTTGGATATATTGTAGAATATAAACTAAATCTTAAAACATATTTATTTTTATTAATGTCCATATGGCTGATTCCATTAATCTCATTCACTGCATACTGGATTATTAATGAAAAACCGATAAATTATTCCGGAATAGGTATTTCAGGAGTTGTTTATGGATTTATGTATATTTCTTATTATTTTATGGGTAATTTTGTATTTAATAAGACTAAGTTTTCAAAAAGTAATGGATTTTGGTCAAGCTTTATGTTTGCATTGTTTTTTTCAGTTCTAACTTTTCTGATCGATTTTTCAGTATCAAATTGTGGAGGAGGAATGGTTCACTTTTCCGGAATTGCGGTTTCTGCATTTTTTTGTTATCATAATTATTATAAAAAAGAAATAATAGTTTAAAATTTATTTTTCAAGCTTCGAAATTAAATAATTTGACAGTGTTGAACACGTAACAAGCATATATCGGGCTTCAGCTTCATAACTTCCAGTATCTCCTTTTTTACCATGTCTAATTCCACCTTTATCATCAGAAGTCCAGCTGTAAAGTTTTTTAATTCCAAGTTCGAAGTCTTCATGCAATCCCAATTGTGGAAGTAACCTACCCAAAGTTCCTTTTTCATTATTTAATCTAATTTTAGCTAGGGATTCAAGAGCACTAATGGATTCTTTTATTGAATTTTCATAATCTGGCTTTTCTTTGTTCGAATAAAGTTCTAAAGCCTTTTTTAGGTGGTCTCCGACAAATTTATATTTTTCAGGAGGGTTTAAAGCAGTTTTAATTTCGTTTATTTCTTCCGTATTTGTTATCGGAACTATGTTATTTTCGATAAGTCGATAGGAAGCTCTTTCTTTTTCCATTAATGTATTAAAAAGAACTGAATATCGTTTTAATCTTTCTTTGAGATATTTTTCAAACGGATATTCTAAATAAGCAAGTCCCCTGGAGTCTTGTTTTTGAACAAATCCTTTATTTAGATAATAAGCCCATTTTTCATTTTGTGTCCATATTGAGGATTCATGGATGTGATATGTTAATTTTTTATCTTTTTCGAGATATTTTATATTATCAAAACAGAATTCAACAAGGTCATAAACTTCAAACCATTTTAAACTTCGGTATTTTGGTTTAATGACATTTGTAATCGGATTATCCATATACCATTCATCAGTAAGATCGTATTTTAGAAATTCATCACATACTACTTTTAAAAAATCCGAAGTCTGGTATTTTAAAAAATTTTCATGAATAAAATTCCAAATTCTGGTTTTAAGACTTTCAGGCATACATTCATAAAATAAGTCTTCATTCAGCTCTTTGTAGCCGTTTCGTTGTGAAAAGCTAGGCAAATTCCCACCCCACTATTTAATCAAAATCATAAATTTAATATTTAAGTTGGGGCTATTTTAATGTAATTATATTTTAAATGTGAATGGGGTTTTTAAGTTTGATAAATTCTTTCGTGAATTATATGGATATGTTTAAAGTATATTCGCTCTTTTTAATCGCAATGTTTCTTATTGTTAAATATTGGCGCAATAAAGAGAATATTGATCCCAAAATAAAGCCATATATCAAATATATTAAAGAACAATGCCCAAAACTGAAAAAAATTTTAGGTTTATCTTCCTTAATTTCATTTTTAATTTATTTTTATCTGCCTGTATCTGCAGATATTTCAAGCAATAATATTGAAAATCTTTTTAAAACAGCAAGTTCGGGAATATCAATATTGGGTGCATTTATTGTCGCGTTTTCAGTTGCAACAATAAATTCAACTTCGAATAATTATTCAACCCGTATTTTAGACCTATTTATGAATAAAAGTTTTTTTAAAGCTTATTTATTTTTAATAATTTTATCTTTAGGGTTTAGTTCAATTATCGGGGCATTTCTACCTTCAACTAATTTATTAAGTTCTTTTATAGTATTCTTTGGATTAATGGTGCTCGTTTCTAACTTTATTGCTTTATTTTTTTATATCGATGAAATTATAAAGTTTATGAAACCCGAAAATACTGTAAAAAATGTATTGGATGAAATTAAATTTGAAGATACCAAAGAATATCTTTCAAAGATTAAATTGGGATTTTTTGGAAAAAATGAAAACCATTTTTCAAAATATCCCCTACAATATTTAGATCTTTTATTCAGAAAAACTGCAGATAGTCGAGATAAGGAGGTTTTTAAATATTTACTTGAAGAAACTCATAAAAAATTTGAAGATTTTGAAAGTAAATTATATGTTGAATACTCAAAAACAAATGATTTACAAACTTATGTAAAGTTACCTTGTTATTTTGCTACTTTTTATTATGGCCTTTTAAAAAATCCAAATATCAACCATAATGAAGACTATACTCGTGATATAATTAAAAATATGCACTTAATTAGTGATATTGTCAAAAAAAGAGATATAAACTGGAGTATCAATGACGGAATCGATGTTAGACAATTTCTTGATAAGTATAGGACTATAGTATATTTATCCAAAAAACAAATTTTTGAGGAATTTCAAAGACGTAGGTTACTATTCATTTACCGAGAAATGATATTAATTGCAGTAAATGCATTAAAATCTCCAAAATTTTTAGAAACAACTTTTGGATCAGCATTATCTGTTGAAATAGAGGAGATATTAAAGGGGATTATTGATTCAGATCTCGGAAAGGATTATTTTCTTAACGTATTGTTTGTACTTAGCCAATGCAACTACGATTTATTTATAAATAAAATACACGACACTGACGATTTTTTTAATTTTTCGTCTTATTTGTTATTTAAAAAAATTAAAGAACTCTATGGTAGTGATGGTTTCGATTTTAATGATCATTTGGTAGTTGAAAACAGTGTAATTTATTTCTTAATGGAGTATTTATTTTCGGAAAAAGACAATTTTTCAGAGAATTTAAATTATTTGCTTGAATTATACAAATTAGGGGATAATGACGTAACAAATCCGCATAACGGAGTAAATTTTGAGTTAGATCAAATCAGAAAAAACAAATTTTTGAATATTGCAGGAACCCATAAAAAAACACAATTAACTTCAGAACAATACGATAAATTCTTAAAATTATATGATGAATTCCAAAAAAAGACTTATGAGATGCGCGTGAACAAAAAAAAGGAAGATGAACCAGATGTTATTATCATAACCGATCAAATGTATTCTTTTCAACTTAAATAAGTTCTATTTCAAAAATTCTGTATATACAAAATCCCCAGTTCAATTATTCTGTATATACAAAATAAATTATTCATACAAAACATACTAAAAAATAATACTAAGTCCTATTTTTTACCCATTTCTTTAAATTATTTCATGGCACATAAAATAAGATTTTTTAAAATTAGATGGTACACGAAATTATCTAATATGGCCCCAAATATTCTAAATAGTTAAGTGGATAAGATTACTTTTTTCAAAAAACCGCTGGTTTAGTATTTAAATAAAAATATGATTAAAAAATAAACTTAATGGATTTTTTTAATTAATGGGAGTTTCATGTACCGTCCATAAAATAATCTTGAGTAATATTCTTTAAAGAGGTTTATTTTTAAAAAAGTATTATTCTTTAACGATTTGGTATACTATTTTCTGATCTGCTTTTAACTCTTCAAAAGCTGATTCTAATTCATAAAAGGTTTATCGCCCTTTCTTTTCAAATTCAAAATCGATTAGTTAATATATTTTAAATTCAACCATATAATTATATCGAAATTTAGGGGGCGAATAGGTTGATTCTTTTAAATTTAGTTAAAAATTTGATTAGGTCTAAAAAAGGAGAATTACACCCGATTTTGGGAATATTAATGGGGTTTGCTCTGATTTTTTTATCATTATTTACCTTAAAATTTATAAAAGTAGCATCGAATGATCCTGATGGTGCAATTGATATGCTTTTTAATGGAATAAATCGTATTTTGGATATTTTGTAAGATATTATGGAAAACTTAAACGAAATTTTAGAAAAATTTGATTTTAGAAGTATGTCAAAAGGCCAACTTTCTTTTTTCGTAGGTTCGGGCATCTCTTATGATTCAGGCCTTCCTTCAGTTAACGAGTTTATCAAAGAGATACTATTAAAAATGGTTAATCAAGAAGATGCTGAAAGAATACTAAAAAAAGACATAGCGTTTGAAGTTTACATGGAATTTTTAAATAATGAATCGGCTGAGCTTTTGAAAGTTTATGACTGTGGAATTCCAAATTCAAATCATGTTTTAATGGCAAAATTAGCAAAACAGGGTTTTCTAGGATCCATATATACTACAAATTTTGATGAACTAATAGAAAAAGCCATGATCGATGAAGGAATGGTCGAAAATAGGGATTATAAAGTATATAGAACTGAAAAAGATCTGGAAAATTCTTTAAATGACGAAAATATTTTGAAAATTTACAAAATTCACGGCTGCATTTCTAACGTAGATTCATTAAAACACACGATAAAAAACGTTGCAAACCAGAATAATTTAGAAATACGTGCAAAAGTCTTGGAAGACATGTTATACAATGATGATAGTTTGATTTTTATGGGTTACAGTTTTTCTGATTTTTATGACATAAACCCAATTTTTAAAAAATGTAGTAATCTAGAAAAGAAAATAGCCGTTGTAAACCATTCTAAATCAGACGTTTCTAAAAAAGAATTTTTAAAGAGTTATGATTTTCATGAAGTTTTTATGGATACCAATGAATTTGTAAAAACAATTTGGGAATTATATTCCGAGAATATCGGAGGATATACCGATTTAAGTTTCAAAAATAATGAGTGGAAAATCAAAATAAAAATATGGTCAAAAAATGTTGAAAGTAGGCTTAAAAACTATGTTATTTCTCAATTTTTGAGAAATGTTGGTGAATGGGATTTAAGTGAGAATTACAGTTTAAAAGCACTTTTTTCTGAAAATATTATAGAACGTCTTTGTGCCTTGGAATTTTATGCACAAAAAAATCTAAAAATTGGAAAGCATACCCAAGTAGAAAAAATCTGCTTAGGTGCCTTAGATCATATTAAACTACTAATCAATGAGTTAAAAAGTCAAAATACTGACAAAGAAGTTTTAAAACATATATACGCATTTCAACTGCCGTTTTACATTACCATTTCAACATCCTATTTGGAAACTAAGAGATATATTGAAGCTAAACCAATATTGGATAAAGCATTGGTTGTTGCAAAAAATATGAACAATAATTCAGAATACTGTATTTTACCAAATTATTCAGAGTACTTTTTCCGTATTGGTTATTATTGCCATGCTTTGACCATAAATTTTAAGTTAGAATCCTATTATCGAAATTCTGGTGAGTTATACGCATATATTCAGACCCTTCGCCATGTTTATGAATGTTACTCCAAATTAGGACTAGAACATATGGGTTTGAAATATTTAATGGATGCTAAAAATTCTTTAGTGGAATTAAAAGATCCTCGAACATTGATTTTGGAAGCGTATATTAACGCATTGCTTTTAAAATCAGATTTATATTTCCCTGCAGATATTAATTGTGATGAAAAAGATCCATATGCAAAACAGCTCCTTTTTAGAAATTTAATGTTTTTTAAAAGAGATATTTTAAAAAATAAATTATTAAAATAAGCTCGTTTTTCCCTACAACAATTCAAAAAATACGTTTTTCAACAGATCCAGTTTTGAATTACTCCACAGAATAAACTAAACTTTTTTAAAATTCAGTATATACAAAATCCTTTTTTCAATTATTCTGTATATACAAAATAAATTATTCATACAAAACATGCTAAAAAATAATACTAAATCCTATTTTTGCAAGAATTACTTAAACGATTTTGTATATACAAAATCAGATTATTAGATAATTCTGTATATGCGAAATAAAATAAATAAAAAGAAAAAAGGCTGTTTTTGATAATGACTTTTGATTACATTTTAAGTTTAATATATAAATGAAAACAGGTTAAGAAAAAAGAAACCTTGAACTTTTTTTAAACTAAAAATGATTTTGTATAGCTCTACAAAATAGTTATTAGTATTATTTCTTTAAAGAGGTTTATTTTTAATAAAGTATTATTCTGTTATATTGTACTTGGTTTCCACTTCTTTTTCAAGTTCGTAAAACTTTAATGATTCCTTTCCAAGATCTGTAATCGAA
The DNA here is from genome assembly GCF_002945325.1 of Methanococcus maripaludis. Lineage (NCBI taxonomy): Archaea > Methanobacteriati > Methanobacteriota > Methanococci > Methanococcales > Methanococcaceae > Methanococcus > Methanococcus maripaludis. The sequence continues at coordinate 813,753 of NZ_CP026606.1, read as the reverse complement.
TAAAATGTTTTTGAAAGTTTAGCAGTTCCTTCTTCCCTTTTTGAAACCATTTTAAAATCATATAATTCCTGCAACGTCCGATTAATACTTCCTTTGTGTGCTTCAGGGATATTATTACATATTTCCGCAAAATAAAGTTCCTCAACACTATTTAATAGATATAATATTTCTTTAACGTGCTTTTTATTAATCATTTTTAAAATCACATTATCGCCCAATTAAGCATTTTCATATAAATTAATTATGAAATCATACTGATTAATAACTTACTGGATTTTTAAAAATAAATAAAAGGTACCCTTAATTAAAATCCTTGGAATTAGTGGTACCTCAAATTATTTAATGGCCCAATTAATTATTGGTTTTGGCAATCTAAAAACATTACATTAATCTACAAATATAGATTTTATTTATATTCAATTTTAAATCATGAAAAAAAGATTAAGTATAATTTTTTATCTATTTGGATTTGAGGTGCCTACCTAAAATAAAATTGAGTATTATTTTTTAAAAGAGTTTATTTTTTAGAATAATATTACAACTCATTCTGATTCAAATGATTATTTTTTTATTAATTTTTCAATTATTTTGTATATACAAAATAAATTATTCATACAAAACATGCTAAAAAATAATACCAAATCCTATTTTTGCAAGAATTACTTAAACGATTTCGTATATACAAAATCAGATTATTAGATAATTCTGTATATACGAAATAAAATAAATAAAAAGAAAAAAGACTGTTTTTGATAATGACTTTTGATTACATTTTAGGTTTAATATATAAATGAAAACAGGTTAAGAAAAAAGAAACCTTGAACTTTTTTTAAACTAAAAATGATTTCGTAAGTACTTACAAAATAAATGTTAATAATATTTTTTTAAAGAGGTTTATTTTTAGCTTCGTAATATCTATGCTCCAAAACTTCGAGCTGGTCGATGATTTTCGATACTTCTTTTCCGAAATCTGTTAGTTTATAATACGATTTTGATATTTTAGGAGAATAATTTTCTTCCCGTTTTTCAACTATTCCTTCATCGTAGAGTTCCTGCAAAATTCGGTTAATGCTGTTTTTATGGCCTTCAACGTATTTACAAATGCCCCCAAAGTGTAATTCATCGTTTTTTTCAAGAGATTTTATTATTTCAGAAGCGTGTGTTTTTGCAATCAGTTTTAATAACATAGTATCCTCTGACCATTATTTTGCTAATATGGTCAATTTTGTATATTTAACTATATTTTGTAATGACAACTATTTTAGTTATATCCGCAAATTTGCGTAAATTATTTATAATAATTAAGTTAAGTTATTATTGTCCACAATATTGTGGATATGTGTACAACTGGTGAGGTGAAATTATTCAACATCCGAATGATGAAGACGTTCTGATCAAGTACGAAGCAGTAGTCAAGAAACAAGGTGGCGGTGGAAGAATACACCCCAATCCGTTTTCAGATCTTGTGGATCATAAGGTCATTGTTTACATTTTAAAAGAAAAAACTGAAGAAGACCCTCCAAGAGTAGCATTACAACTCAAAGATCAGTTAAAATTTAAAAAAGAGGGGTAATACGCATGGAGCGGTATTATGGCGAGAAATCGAGAACTGGGGCCATATAAAGTATTTACCATGAAAATGGAAAAATCCGACGAAAAATGTCTACTTAAAATCATAGAACACTCGGAAGAATACAAAAACTACGCGGATTTCTTCCGGGGCCAGATTCGGAAAGTATTCGAAAATTTAACACTTTTTGCAGAAAATGAACTTCTAAAATTTCAATTAAAGCAAAAAGATCGAGAAATTGAAACTTTAATTAAAACCAAAAATCTCGAACTCGAAGAAAAGGACCGGATAATTGAAGAACTTCAAACGAGGCTTTTGGAAAGAACGATCGTTCCAGAAAGCTCGGAAAATTGCAGAAAAGGACACCTGAAGAACTTTAACCGGATTTTAGAACTATTGTTTACAGATGACTGGGAAAATACTCCTGAACGTGTTAAAATATCATTAAGACCTAAAATCACGGAAAAAATCTTCCAGCTTATTGAATTGTTGAATAAGGCTTTAAAAAAGCTTGAAAATGAAGAAATTAATCCAAAAGGTGGTCAGAATAGAAGTCAAGAAGAAAACCTGGAGGAAGCCGAGATCAGCACTTCCGACATTTATTGCAAAAGTAGCTGAACACGGCAATTCTGCAAATATTGAACCAAAACTACCTAAAGAATACATCGGCAAGACCGTTTTAATAACCATAATTGAAGAAGACGAAGAATTAACTAAACAATTGTTAAAAGAGGTTGAATAATATGATAAAATTAGAAACTGAAGAAATAAGAAATACTTTTAAACTTTTACTCGTTTTTGTAGACACTGATTTATGGGAAACTAGCCAGGATGATTTCAAAGATGCATTTAGACCGGGAATTATCAGTGCATGCGACGATGTAAAAGCACTGATGGATCGAATCATTAAAAAAGTCGAAACAGAAGGTCCAGAACCTCAAAAAGATGTTAAACAGTGAGGGGGTTTTAATTTGGATGACAAAATAAAATCAAAGTTAATGTCAAGGTTAGTTCCGTATTTTAAGGAAGTTCACCTCGATGATATAATATCTGAAACCAAAAGAGTGGTAGTTGATTTAAAAAACGTTCATGATTATGGTTTCTTTGAATTTTTAGATTATCTGGAAGAAAACCCCTATTCAGCACTGGAACTCTTAAATGAAGCTTATGCGGATGCTTATTTTTCATACAAAATGGCTGATGCAGACTGCACCGTTACTGTAAAAAATCTTCCAGAATCATTGAATAGAAATTCTAACGGAAAACCAATGACTATCGAGGACATTAAGGGGGAAAATTATGGAAAACTCGTTGAAGTTGAAGGAATAGTTGTAATGGCAACTAAAATCAAGTTGGCCCTAAAAGAAGCAGTTTATGTCTGTGCATCATGCGGCCAGAAGAAAAAAGTGACAATTGAAAGGCCTTTTGAAATGCACATGGGGCCCCAGTGTCCAAAGTGTTCTCAAAATATGTTGCTGCTGGATGAAGAATCAAAATATGTAGATTACCAGGAACTAAAAATTCAGCAGCCGTTGGATTTAATGGATGATCCCGAAGATCCTCCAAAATTCATAAGTGTATTACTCGAATACACGCCCGGAATCTACTGCGGACGGATCAAAGTCACGGGAATTCCAATAAAAAACCAGAAAAATAAGAAAATCCCGCTTCATGACATTTTAATCGGAGGATACAATTGCGAACCAGTAACCGAAAAACTGGATGTATCATTCACTGAAAATGAAATTAAACAGTTTGAAAGTCTCGCAAAAAACAAAGACGTTTTAAACATTCTTTCGGGAAGAATTGCACCACAAATCAAAGGAAACGAGATAATAAAGCAATCTATTCTCTTACAGCAGGTCAGAGGTGTTAAAAAAGGAAAAAAACGAGCAGACAGCCATATTTTATTAATAACGGATCCTGGAACTGGAAAAAGTGATATTTTAAGATTCATTGCTGGAGTTCCAGGTTGTGTTTACAGCTCGATTTCAACTGCTTCAGGAGTTGGGTTGACAGCTGGTGTGGTCCAGGAAAAAACTGAAATTGGAGACAGTACTTGGGTCATAAAACCAGGAGTATTAGTAAAAGCAAACGGCGGTACTGCATGTCTTGATGAATTAACCGTTGAAAGAAGTGTTTTATCATATATTCTAGAAGCAATGGAGTCTCAGACAATACATGTCAGTAAAGGCGGACTTAATACAAAACTTCCAGCAGGATGTTCAATTTTAGCCGCTTGTAATCCAAAATATGGAAGATATGACAAAAATATCCCTGTAATTGAACAGATCAATATTCCAGCTCCACTATTAAGCAGATTTGATCTGATATTCCCAATAAAAGACACTCCGAATAGAAAAAGAGACAGCGAAATTGCAAACCATATTTTAGATACGCATATTGCATACATGGATGACTCAAAAAACAAAGAAATCGGTTTATTTTACGAAATAATTGACGAAATAAAAATAGATTTTGATTTTTTCTGCAAATACATTGCATATGCAAGGCAAAAAACCCCTAAATTTACAAAAGAGTCTAAACAGGTAATTCACGACTTTTATCTTGATTTAAGAAAATCTTCTGTTCAAATCACCGCAAGACAGCTCGAAGCACTTGTGAGGCTCTCAGAAGCTCATGCTAAACTTAAATTAAAAGATCTAGTTGAAGAGGAAGACGCTAAATTTGCAATTTATCTGATGACTGAGTCCTTAAAAGAAGTTGCATACGACCAAAAAACTAAGTCTTTTGACATTGATCGACTCTTTGGAAATTCAAAGGTTGAAAGAAACGAATTAAATGTTGTTTATGATATTATACGGCTCCAATGTGAAAATAGTGAGCACAATCTAGCTAAAAAAATTTCAATTATCAAAAGAGCGCTCGAATACGATATTTCAGACGGTAAAGCTGTAAAACTAATTGATAAATTGATTGGATTTGGAGATATCGAAGAAATAAGCGCTGGAACCTATCGAATGAAGGGTGTTTAACATGAATGAAAAACTCCATCTAAGCCTTATTGAACCATTAGATGTTTTGGCGGTGAGATACTACTTTCACCAGATCCAAAACATTGACTATGTAGATGTCGAAAAACTTGGAAAAGTTTCGAAAATGCCAAAAAAGTGCAGTAGGACTTTGAAACTTTCACAAGAAGAGCAGAAAATTATCGAAAAGACTGGAAAAATCACAAATCACCTTGTAAATTATGTAATACTAATCGAGAGAGAAAACCAAAGGGCGTAGACAATGCAAGATCTGAAAAATAAGTTGGTATTTAAACCAAATCGAGAAAACCCTGAAGAATCCGAAAAAATGAACAAATGGCTTGTTAAATTCAAAGAAGAGCGAGAATTTGATGGCATAATGAAAAATACAATGACTACGGATGTTGTAAGATTAAAAATATTTTTAGACTTTGTAGAAAAGCGCTTGGAAAAGGAACCTGACAATATGAGAAACTCAGATTTTATACAGTTCTTTAATTATCTAAATACTGAGCGAAAATTATCCAAAAGCACACAAAATCGGTATTTTAACCTTTTAAAAGTATTTTATAGAACAATGAGGCTTTCAAACTTTTTAGATTTTTCAGATGAATCAATTGAAAGAAAACGATTCTCAAGATCCGAAGTAAAACATTATGACGCTATATCTGAAGCTGAATTAAACGAAGTAATTCAAAGTATCGTTGACGGAAAAAGTAAAACTCAGATAAGAGACGCTTTAGTCATAAGATTACTCTGGGATACAGGATGTAGGCTTTCAGAAGTTATAAATTTAAAATACGAAGATTGTGACTTTAAAGAAGGAATTTTCAAACTTAAAAATACAAAAGGAAAAGTGGAAAGGACAGTTACTTGTTCAAAAGATACCTTGGATGTCTTAAACCAGTATAAACAGTACAATCCGAATTCAAAACCAGAAAATTATATTTTCCAAACGATCGAAGGGAAAATTATTCGAAAAAACTGGATAAGTAAAGTTTTCAGGGAACATGTAAAAAAATTAAAAGAAAAAGGCATCATTGCAAGAAATAGGCGGTTGGTGACGCACAGTTTAAGACACGGCCGAGCAGTTGATTTCTTAGACAAAGGAGTTCCAATTGATATTGTAAAAGAATATCTCGGTCACGCGTCACTTGAAACAACATTGTTTTATTCACACTCAAGAGAACGAAAAGACAAGATGCTAAAAGACCTGAAAAAGCTTCTTTAAATTTTTTGAAGCTATTTTTAGGTTATTGTTCTATTTTAGAAATTATGTTTTTATCCCAGATAATAAGATTAAAAGATTTTACAAAATAACAAATATTTGAGCTTTATTTTAAAATAAAACTTTTAATTATCTTTAAAATTTAAAAATAAGCCTAAATTATAAGTTAGTCCTTAAGATCCGATCCGGTAGCGGTTCGAGGGTTCAAATCCCTTTCCCTCCACTTTTTGAAATAACGCACTCTTTTTTGGTTTCTTTCAAGACCGTGGGTTTTTAACAAGATTTAGCTTTTTTGCAGTATTTTACATCCAAAGGACCCGAAAAAGTTCCTCAAACTATATCGGATTTTTACCAATGGCACCGATTTTGATGGTTTTTCACTAGTCCGATATATCGATTTTCAAAATCTCCGAGTCCGATATATCAAGTCTATTTTTAAGAATTTAAAAACGATTTTTACAGACTTATACGCGATTTAACGGACAAATTATTTATATTTCAAATAAAAAACCTTTCATGTAGTATATTACTATCAATAACTACGTGAGGGGTTTTAGATGATTCGAATATGTCCAAAATGTTTGAAGGCTGTAGTCCATTATGAAAAAGAATATTTGACTGGAAAGGTCAGGCCAGTTTTTGTTGATACTGAAAACAAATGTTGTGGCTACCTGCAAACTGAATCAGTATTCAATAATGCAAAATGTTCCAAAATGCAATTATTAAAAACTCAAGCTGGAAAAATATCAAAACAGTTAAACTTATCTGAAGAGTTGAAATATGAATTCTTTGAAAACCTGAAACGCTTTAAAAGAACTCATAATGAATGGAAAGATTATCGAGTACTTGAAGAGGCATTAAACTCCCAACAATACATTTTTTATTTTTTAAATAAAATTTTAATATTGAATTTAATCATTCAATTTCTTTTTTCAACCAGTTTTCAAATGAAGTTAACTGTTTTTTTGTATGGAAATAGTGTTCTCCAGATTCTACGATTTCTAAATTACATTTAAATCGTTTGGCGAAATTATCCAACGTATCATATTCACATAACTCGTCTTTAGATCCGTAAAGAATAGATGTTTTAAAATTCCAAGATTTGATGGGATGTTCTTTTACATAGCAAAAGTAATCCCAATATAGTTTCTGACCACTTGGGGTTTCTATCTCTTTTTCTTTTTCTAATCGTTCAGAGGTTACATCAAACCAGTTCATCATATTTTGAATAATCCGCTCCATGTCAACAACGGGCGATAAAAATAAACTTTTTTCTAAATTTTCATCAGGATATGCCAAAAGACTAAAATATGCACCCATACTGCAGGCAAACAAACTTATCTTATTCCAGCGGTTTTTTGCATATTTCATTATTTTTTCGAGATCAGTTACACAAATGTCCACCTTACAGGGAGTTTTATCGTTTTTTCGATTCCCGTGTTCAGGTAAATCAAAACTCAAAACTTGATATCCCTTTTTAACAGCAATTTCTGACAGCATTTGAATTACAGTGTCGTCTTTACTGGACATATTTCCGTGAACTGCAATAAAAACACGGTTTTGTTCTTCTCCCCACAAAATAGCAGGAATTCCATTGATTGTAACGTTATTCTTAATCATTTTTACCACGATACGCGTATTAATGTCAATAGGGCCGGTTTATAATTTCAAAATATTATTATTTTAATATGTATTTTTACAGAAATACTGATCTTTAACGTTTTAGTATTATCTAATATAATATTAACTTCCAACAAAAAAATAAATTGTTATGCTTTATTTTTACAATTTATTTATTATATGGGGTTATTTTTTAATAATCCCGATTAAAACACTTTTAACTTAGATATAGTTATATATTACTGGATATATAATTAAATTGGGGTTAATTTACCATTAATTAGTAAAAACTATTTTTAAAAATTCCGAAAAACTTTGGAGGGGGTCTTCATGAAAAAGTTTTTAGTTGGATTTATTTTATTTTCAATGATCTTTTCAGTAATCCCTGGAGCTGTGGCGATAGATTACGATATTATTGCAGGACAGAATGAAAAAGTAGGGACTCTAACCTTGAACGTGGTTGGAGATACATTGTATTTTAATTACGATATAAATTCACCATGGGAACTTTGTGAAGTACATTTAGCTGCATTAAATGAAGTTCCTGAGGCAGATACCAGTAATGTCTGGTATACAGAAGGATATCTTACAAAAACTGGAAATCCGAAAGTTGGACAGTTTGAAATCAATGAAGAGTTTGATCCCTATTTAACGGAGTATTCTGGTTCGCTTAACATTAGTGAATTAGGTAGTTCAAACATAACTATTGCAGCGCATGCCGTAGTTTGTAAGCAAGGTGATGAAATAATAGATTATGGCTACGAGCCACTTGATTATCCTTGGGCAATAAATTACAGCAATTATATTAACGGTTCACCTGATTCGACTGAATCATGGAGATACAATCCATTACTATGTCTTGGAGAAAATGATAGTTCAGATCAAGGCACAAAGACATTTACCAGTCTTGGACATGGTGGATCAATAGAATTGTGTTTTGACGGCAGTATCTGTGGTGATGGGGACAATTCCACACCTGATTTAGAAATTTATGAAGTAACATATAATCAGAACCCAAACTGGGTTGAATCTATTGGTATTGAAGCATATTTTAACGGAAATTACTACCCGGTAGGAAATGCTACGAATAATTTGGGTAGCACCGCAGGTGTGACGAATATGTTTATAAACCGCATATATGACCTTCCTAGTGGCGTATGTATCGAAAAAATAAGAATAAATGATACGTTTTCAACGCACGACTATGACATTGATGCAGTAAAAGCGAACTACGAGTGCGTTCCAATATATAATTGCATCTGTGAAAGTGCATGGGCTAACGACACCTGTTTTGGAGGGGAAACGTTCCCTGAAAATAACTGGGCTACGTATGTTATATATCCAGAATGCGATTAAATTCTTTTTTTAATTTTTCAAACAATAAACAATAGAAGTTACACTTTTCAAATTCAATTTAAAAATCAGAAAAAAAGAAAATATTTTTTTAATTAAGTTATTCAACAACTACTGGCCCATTTGCGGTCCATTCGACCATGATTGGTCCGTCTGGAAGTTCATCCAAAGTTTTAAAGTATTCTAAAGCAGCTTGTGTTCCTAATCTATCTGAACCTGCAATATATACAATAGTGTAGCTTTTAACGATTTTTCCAGAATTGTCCTGAATAGTCATAACTTGAATAACCCCTTTGTTTTCTCCAGGGTAGTCGTTTGAAATTGGCATTTCAAACTGATCGTTGTATTCTCTCGCAAATGGATTTGCTTTTGGTCCGCCAACAATTACTGCATTTCCAGAAATTTTGAATCCTTCTGCATTTTGTATTCTTTCTCTTAATTCTTCAGCAAATTGCTGATCGATTTCGTTTCCAAAGAGCACTGTTGCACTTGAAACGAAGTTTTTAATAACTTTTGAGTCTATTTCATCTGAAATATCTGAATCGTAACTTCTTCCACCGCCACCGGAAGATCTTGTTGTATGGGTTGTTACTGGCGTGTAAGGAATAAGATCAATTCCCCACATTCCAATTAATGGTGCTGTATCGTTTTCTAAATAGTCGCTCTCATCGTCACATCCATATAGATAATAAGTATCCCCGATTCCATTTGCATCTGCGTCTGTTCCACTGTAATCAGACCAGTAGTTTCCAAGGAAATTACTGTAACTATTTCCGTTGTATTTATATTCAATTTTAAAAGGACTTAAGAAACTGTTTTTTCCAGTTTCTCCAGGAGTTATGCCCGAAATATTTACTGTATCTGTGTAGATAAAGTTGTTTAAGTAAATATTACATCCTGTGACTTCATCGCCAATTATTAGAGGATATTCTGATGAATAGACCGTATTGTAAGAGATATTTGAATAGTCTTCATCACAATCATCTAAACGAATACCATATTCACTTGCAAGAACAGTGTTGTTGAAGACTGTTGCGTAAGCTCCTTCACCCTCCCCATCAAAATCGATTGCATAATCGCTTGAGTTTGTTACAGTGTTGGATGAAATTATGGTATACAATCCGCAGGTGTATATCTCGTCTTCCACGGTGTTATTGGCGAGTGTGTTGTAATCTCCGTAAACGTAAATATAATCAGTTATTATGTTTGATGAGATTGTGTTATTATTCGAAAGATACTCCCAATCGCCCTCCATATCAATATAATCTACAGTGTTTGATGAGATTTTATTATTGTCTCCGATTAGTTCAATAGAGTTTACCGTGTTATTGAATATTATTGAATTATTTAATCCATCGTCATATGCTAAATAAAATCTATTTTCCACAGTATTGGTGGAAATCGTATTATATTCTCCGCTAACTTCAACATCATACGCAGTGTTTGAAGAAATCGTGTTATACTCCCCGTAAACTCCAACATACTGTGCAGTGTTTGAAGATACATTTGAATTTGAAGCTGTTATGTAAATACTGCTTGAAGTCATTAAATTTTTAACAGTTACATTTTCAAGCATGTTTTCAGTATTTGAATAGACTACGTAGTCTCCAGTCTTATTTAACCAGTGATTGTTTCCATCAAAAGTTACATTATCAGATTCAATCACTATAAACTTATAAATTGATGAATCGTTTACATAATCGCAGTCCAGTATGTAGTAACCCGGGGTAGTAATTACGACGTATGCACTACCGCCTCCAGTATAAGGACTTACGCTTGTAAAGTTTTCTTCAGTAATATGGATCATTCCATCATTGTAATCCACTTTTGGAGCATTTGATGTAAGATCTACACCCCAAATTCCAGCAAGTGGTTTTGTATCGTTTGTATAGTTTTCTGTGTATGGCGTATCGATTATACCGTCACCATTCGTATCAGCTTCTAAATATCCAGCCCAGTAGTTTCCAAGAACGCCCGAGTATGGATTTCCATTGTAATAATAAGTTATATTTTCACTTGAAACAAAATAGTTGTTTGTTCCGTTGTTTATTAATCCATCAATGTTGTTTTGGTAGAATCTAACGCCTTGACAGTGTATAATATCTATTGCGTAAGATTGCTCTGATGTGATGTTATTTCTATAAATATTTGAGTTAGGTCCAGATAACCAGTAAGAAAGTTTAATTGCTTCAGAACCTTCACCAGCTACAGTAATATTGTTATCGTAGAATTCATAATTTCCAGAATCGCCAGAAAGATAAATACCAAATGCTTGGCTACCCAAACTGGATAGAATATTACCATATATTTCATTGTTATTAAAATCTGAATTAAAACCTAAAATGTACGAATTATTGCCCGTTACATCTATTGTGTTATTTGAGATTATGGAGCCTGTAAAATAATAGCTAGAATATATACCGCGAGCGTTAGTATCTCCCGTAATTGTAATGTTATTTCCTGAAATTGTAGTATCTTGAATATGGTAATTCTCGGTGTATACCCCATAAGCCTTATTTCCTGAAATCGCAGTTATTGCATTTTCTAATATATCCGTATTTACGATACTGTAATCGTAAACATAGATGCCTGTAGAGTCGTCAACTGCATTTGTATTAATTGTATTTCCTGAAATTGTAGTATCTTGAAGATATCCATCTGCGAAAATACCGTAAGCATCATAAGTAGAAGAATTAGCTGTGATATTATTTTCCAAAATCGTGCTAGTTAAAATCTTACCCCCAAAGGTATAAATCCCATAGGCATTGTACGCTTCGGAAATCGCAGTTATCTCATTTTCCGAGATATTCGTATTTGTTAGGTCCCTATTGACACAAATATCAATGGAATTGTGGGTGGCATTTGTATTAATTGTATTTCCTGAAATTGTAGTATCTTGAACATACCTATTTGAAGAAATACCTGCCGAATAATGATTAGAATTAGCTGTAATGTTATTTCCTGAAAATGTGCTAGTTAACATATCTAATTCAGAATAAATGCCAATAGCTGCAGCCGAAGAAGTTATTGTAGTACTTGTAATGTTATTTCCTGAAATTGTACTGTTTTGAATATGCTCATTTGCGAAAATGCCGTAAGCATTGTATGTTTCTGAAGTGACTGTTATTACGTTATTTTCAATTGTTGAATCTAAGATATACTCGTCACAACATATACCAAAAGCGTGGAAACTTCCTCCATTTACTGAGATATTGTTTCCTGAAATCGTGCAGTTTTCAAAATAGTCACCACAGTAAATCCCATAAGCACTACTGTCTGCGCATGATATAATCGTATTTTCTGACATTATTGAGTTTATAACTGCATAATCACAATATATGCCGTAACTAGTGGATTCACAAGTATTGTTAATTGTATTTCCTGAAATCGTACTGTTTATAAGATCAGATTTAGCATAAACAGGGTATGTATCTGAGGTAAGCGTATTTTCTGAGATTGTAATGCCGTATGAATCTTCTAAAACAATTGGATATCTTTCAGAGATAATTTCTGAGTTTTCTATTTTAGAATCATTAACATTTTCAAAAAGAATTACATCCCTAGTCCAGTTGGAATTAAGATTTTTAACTGTAATATTGCTTGAATTGTAAGCATAAACTAGATAATTTGGCCCGAATATAGTATTGGTTGTGAAAGACATGTTGTTACAGTCGAGTGTAACGTTTTCAGTGTCTTTAATCAAGAATACAACATTGTCGATACTTGAAAAATTATTTGCAAAATTTGCAGTTACTTGATATTCGCCAGATTCATTAATAACTATAAACGCGTGATAAGTATATCCTGCCATATCAACGTCAGTCTGATTTTCAAAATCTGTTTCATTGATTGTATAATCCACAGCGCTAACGCTTGAAACTGCTAAAAGCAGCAAAAATAGAAATAAAACTTTTTTTATCATTGTTCACCCCGAACATTTCATTATATGCCTAAAAATATATTGAATACTCGAGAGTTATGATTTTTTTAATTTATATTTTTAACGTCAATTTTAAGAAAATATACCCATGGAGAACATTTTAAAAAATTTAGAAAATCTAAAAAGATATAAAATCGGACTTTTCCACCAAATCTTACTTTAAATAAAATTAAAAGAGCAGTTCTGAAATTTAAAAATCAGAAAAAAAGAAAATTTATTTTACGTTAAATGAAATTACGGGATCATTTAACGCATCTTCTGGTGTTTTCGTAGGATGGGAGCTAAATTTCTTACCATCTGGAAGCTTTAAAATTGCATAGTATTCCCCAGTTTTTAAATACCTTTCAATCGTTATTTTTGCAGGTTTTTCGCCTTCTTTAAAGTAAACACGATATTTTTTTATCAGCTCATATGTATCGTATTTTGAAAGATCAACCATATTTACCACCCCCTGATCTTCATTATACTTTCTTTTTTCAAAAGTATTTATTTTTTTCAGTTTTTTAAAAATTAACCCCAATATCCCGTTAATATCATTAAAACGGGATAATAAATCCTTTAAATTGGGTAATTCTAATTTTTAAAAAGTTAAATTTCAGTTTAAAAGAGTTATAAATGTTTCATCGAGCGGTTATAAACTTCGATATACTTTTGAAATTTAATTAACGTCTGATCCATTAAATATATACTTTGGTTTTAAATAAATAATAATTATTAATGGGGGTGATATTTTTGAGTAATAAAAAAATTATTACGAGCTTTCTTTTATTATTAGTTATTTTAAGTTCAATATCTGCATACGGCAATCAAAATAAAAGTTATGGGCAAAATCAGGGCGGTCAGGTGTATCAATTATATGACGATACACAGGTAAATCACCAGCAAGAAATTGGTAATTATCCTGTTGAAGAATTAAGTCAAGAAGAAATTGACGGGTTATTGTTGATGAGAGAAGAAGAAAAATTGGCAAGAGATGTTTATTTGGAATTATATGACATATGGGGCCAGCAAATTTTCTTAAATATCGCAAATAGTGAAAGTACTCACACCAATGCAGTAAAGTTACTCTTAGACAAATATAATTTGACAGACCCCGTTACTAATGACACGAGAGGAGCATTTACAAATCAGGATCTGGCAGAACTTTACAGCACATTGGTTGAAAAAGGTTCAGTTTCACTGCTGGATGCATTAACTGTTGGTGCAACTATTGAAGATTTAGATATAAATGATTTAAAAAAATTAAATGAAATATCTGACAATCAGGATATCACTGCAGTATATAATAACCTTGAAAAAGGTTCGAAAAACCATTTAAGGTCATTTACGAGAGTTATCGAACAAAATGGTGGAATTTACGAGCCACAGTACATTAGCGAATCAGAGTATAATGAAATAATATCAAGCGAAATGGAAACAGGTACGGGATATTCTACAAATCCTACCGCACAAACAGGACAATCTAACCAGTATAGTGCCAGCAGTTCAAATAATGAGTCTAAAAATGTATTTGAATGGATGTGGCAGGGTTTAATGAACTGGTTTCGTTAATTACAATTAAATCTTAATAACCGTTTTTTTTCTTAAATTCAAATATTTTAGTTATTTTTTAATTTTTAAAATCATTGAGCTTAATTTCTAATTATTTTACGGGAAATATAACATTAATACATTACATTATTTAATAAAAGTTAAGTAATATATATTATATTTAGAAAAAATACCTGAAATAGCGGAGGTGTGATTACATGTCTGACTCAATAACTAAAGAACTTTTAAACTATCTTTACGGCAGGAAAACTCGAGAAAAAACGTTTAAAGTTAATATAAATGAAGTTTTTGAGGAATTTAATGGTGAGGGAAAAGAAAGCCTAATGGACAGCATTGAAACTTTATCCTTTGAAAAAATGATTTATATTCAGGGAAATAGTAATGAAGAATTTAAAATGGGAATTTCAGATAATAACCCGATATTTCTTATATTAACCCGAAAAGGAATCGGTAGTATCGAAAAAAATGAAAATATGTCACACGATAAATTAAGTGAACTTTTTAAATATTGAGTACTGATTTAAATTTCAAAAAGCTGTTTTAAACGACTTAAAATTTCGTAAATTTTTATTTTTTTAATTATTTAATATCTAAGTCACTTCAAAATTTTAAATGTTAATTAAAATTAGTTATAAAAATATTTAAATAGTAATTTTATGTAATTAATATGTCAAAGAATAAAAGGTGTACTTATGAGGACATATTTGGTGTTATTTTCAATACTTCTGGTTTTTTTGGCCGGATGCATATCCACAGAATCTAAAGTTGGGGATACAACAACAGCGGTTAACATGGTTTCAGTTACTGATTTTACGGGTGAGACTTCTACAATTAATTCACCGGTTGAGAGAGTAGTTTCTAATTATGGCCTGATACCGCCGATAATTTACCTTTTTGGTGAAGGGGATAAAATTGTTGCAGGAAGGGGCGTTATGGGGGCTGATGAATTTATTGATGCAGTTGACCCAGAATTCAAAACCCGGTCAAAAGATATTAAAAGCGACAACGTTGAAGAAATTAAAAGTTTAAATCCGGATGTTATTTTTGCGCCATCCTGGGGCTCACAACAGGGACAGTACCCGCAATTAAAGAGTTTGGGAGTTCCTGTTGTTTTTATCGACATAGAAACATCTTCTAATTATTATAAAACTATTGAAATGATGGGCGAAGTATTTCAAAAAGAAGCTTATGCACAGGAATTAATCGATTATTACAATCAATCTACAAACGATGTTTTAAAAAGAACGGCATCAATCAGCGAAAATGAAAAACCAAGGGTTTTATTTTTAGTTTACGACCAGAAAAAGAATTCATACTGGACTCCTGGCGGAGAATTCTATCAAAATAATTTAATTACAATGGCCGGGGGAAAAACTGTTTCCAGTGATTTACCAACCGGAAAAGCACAAATTAACGTGGAACAAGCAGCAAGCTGGAATCCTGACATTATAATTACGAGTGCTCACACGATGGAGTATCCAAGCACTAAAGTAAAAGAAGATATATTAAATGACGACGGCTGGAAAGAAATTAATGCAGTTAAAAACGGAAATGTGTACGCAATGCCGTTTGATGGTGAATCTTGGGATACACTTGGTCCAAAATATGTTCTCGGGCTATACTGGACTGCAAAAACACTTCACCCTGATATGTATACTGACTTTGATATCTTAAAACTTACATCATCAGAATATGAACGGTTTTTTAATGTAAGTATTGACGAAGTTACGCTCGTTGGTGATAATATTGAATAAAAATTATGTTTTTCCTTTTTTGTTTGCAGGCGTGTTTTTATTTTCCCTGTTTGTTGGAAGATACATGTTTGATCCTTCTTTAATTTTTACAAATTCACTTGCAAACAATATTTTTTTTGATATCCGGCTTCCAAGGGCGATTGCAGTATCGCTTGCAGGGGCATCTTTAGCGCTTGCGGGAGTTTCTTTTCAAAATATTTTTAAAAATTACCTTGCAGGCCCAAATATTTTGGGGGTTACAAGCGGGTCCGCATTTGGTGCATCTATTGCAATTTTATTTTTTGCGTACAATCCGTATCTTGTACAGTTTTCCGCGTTTATATTTGGTGTTATTGCAGTATATATTGCATATAAACTCAGCAGTCTTTTAAAAAGTGGGATTGTTGGGCTTATTCTTTCCGGAATGGCGATTTCTGCATTTTTTTCTGCAATGATCGGCCTTATAAAATACGTTGCAGACCCTTATGAAAAATTGCCAACGATAGTTTTCTGGCTTCTTGGAAGTTTTGTAGGCCTTCGATGGGTGGATTTGGGAATATCGGTTATACCTATGTTAATCGGGATTATCGGGCTTGTAATGTTAAAATGGGTTTTTAACATCCTTGCAACAGGGGATGAAAATGCAAAAAGTTTAGGGGTGGATTCAAAAAAACTGAAAAATATAACGATATTTCTTGCAACACTAGCTGCATCTGCATCGACTTCACTTGCAGGGATGATTCAGTGGGTTGGAGTTGTAAGTCCACATATTGCAAGGCTTTTAGTCGGGGTAGACAACAGGAAACTCGTTCCTGCATCTGCTTTTGTAGGTGCTACACTTCTCTTACTCTGCGACACGCTTGCAAGAACTTTAACGCCTTCTGAAATTCCAATAAGTATTATAACTTCGTTTATTGGTGCACCAATTTTGATTATTATTTTATCAAAAAGAGGGGTGAAATAATGTTGAATATTGAAAATATAAATTTTAATTACGGGAAAAACAAAATATTGAATGATTGTAGTTTTAAACTTGACAGTGGAATTGGATGTATACTTGGGCCAAATGGTGCTGGAAAATCAACGATTTTAAAGTGTATTTCTGGAATTGTTCCTGTTAAATCTGGAAGTATCATAATTGACGGGGAAAAAACTACCCAAATGAATTATAAAGATAGATCACGGTTAATTTCATATTCACCGCAGGAATTTTCGATAAATTTTCCATACACCGTATTTGAAGTTGTTTTGATGGGCAGAAATCCACACGTTAATTTTTTGAGGGGTCCTTCCAAAAAAGACGAACAAAAAGTGACTGAAATACTAAAATTACTAAAAATTAGCCATTTGAAAGATAAAGAATTCATATCTCTTAGTGGCGGTCAAAAAAGGCTTGTAATGGTTGCAACTGCGCTTATTCAGGATGCAAAATTGATGATTTTTGATGAGCCGACATCTTTTTTAGATTACAAAAATCAGTACCTTGTACTTTCAGTAATCGAAAAAATATCAAAAGAAATGGATAAAACCGTTTTATTGTCGCTTCACGATCCAAATTTGGCGTTTCTATTCTGCGATAACCTATTTTTAATGAAAAATGGAAAAATTCTCTCTGAAATTGCGGATAAAAACTCAGTATGCCCTGAAAATTTTCAGGAGCTTTACGGGATAAATACTAAATTTGCAGATATATTCGGGCAAAAAGTTGTTCTTCCGGATAAAGACTATTTAAAAACTATGATTTAGTGATTATAATGAATTATTGAGGTGTTATGATGATAGTGGACAATTTAGCTGATAAAACACTTGAAATTTTAAAAAATGGAGATAAATTAACATTAAAAGAATATTCAATAGCAATACCTTATGCTTATGTAATTGTTGAGGGTGAAAAGGGGGTTAAAATGGGAGTTTCGATGGTTCTCGATTCAAAATGCCATTACCGACGAGATTTTGATGAAACTTCTCTTGAATCCATTATAGAATGTGCTAAAGGCTACAATCTGACTGAAAGAACACTTGCAATGGCCGCGATAAATGCAGTTTCCCAGTATTATATAGATTTTACTGAGTCAAAGAACGAAGATGTTTTGGATTTGATTGTATCAGACAAAGATATTAAAAAAATAGGGTTTGTTGGGAATATTGCACCAGTTGTAAATGAATTACGTGAAATTGAGGGCAAAAATTATGAAATATATGTATTTGAGAGAAATTCTTCGTCTTGCGGTGCAGAATTAATTGATGATACGTTTGAATATCGTTTACTTCCAGAAATGGACGCGGTAGTGATAACGGGAACAACTCTTGTAAACGACACGATAGATTTTGTGCTGGAGCGCTCAAAAAATGCAAAATTAAAAATTTTAACAGGGCCAACTGCTCAAATAAACCCTGATTTCCTGAAAAATTCGGGAATTACGCACACTGCATCAACAAGAGTAATAAATATTGATAAAACAGTCACAGATTTAAAACACGGTTCTTCTTTTGGAATTTTTAGCAGGAATTCTTCGAAATATTCCATGAAAGTTAAAGATAATAATGAATAAATTAATCGGTGAAAAAAATGAATGATGTATTATCAAAAGTAACGGACAAAGAATATTCAAAACAGATAGAAGACGTTATCAGATTTCACGGGCATTTAAGCGGAGGTGCATTTATCGGGATACAGATGTACAATATTGCAAAAAAATTTCTTGATATAAATGACGGAGAGCGAGTTTATGCAACATGCGAAACTAAAAACTGCATGCCTGATGCATTTCAGGTTCTTGGAAATTGTACGACTGGAAACAAACGTTTGAGCATAAAAGACCACGACATCATGGCAGTAACTGTAAACAAGATAATTCCTGAAAATGATATTGGTACAGGGGTTAGGATAGTGTTTGATCATAAAAAAGCTGAAAAATACCCTGCACTTTACAACTGGTTTATGAATATAAAAAAAGTGCCCCATGAAGAAGTAATTTCTGATTTAATCGATGCAGGGGATAGTATTTATTCATGGAAGTCTGTTGAAATTCACGTTTCTGAAAAAAAGCCAAAATTTTCTGCAGTATGCGGGCTTTGTGGTGAATCTTTTATTAAAAAAGGTATTGATGATGAAAATATCTGCCCAAATTGTGCAGAAAAATCTGCCGAATAATTTTTGAGTAATGCTGGTGTATTTTTATGAAAACTGCTGATGAAGTTCAAAATATTTTAAATGGATTTAAATGTAATCGTGAAGTTTCTGTTGAAATTTATGAATCATACGGGAGAGTGCTTTTTGATGACGTTTATTCTAATGTGGATGTCCCCCTTTGTGATAAATCAACAGTTGACGGCTACGCAATAACTAATGATGCATTTAATAATGATTTTTTAGTAATTTCGGATGAAATTCACGCTGGAGACCCTGTAGACATGCTGATAAACCCTGGAAAATGTATATGGGTTGCTACAGGTTCAAATATTCCAAAAAACACTGATAAAATAATTCCTTTCGAAAATACGATAAATTCCGAAAACACGATAAGAATAGTCAAAATGACAAAAAATTCAAATATTTTTAAAAAAGGAACAGATATTCCAAAAAATACAAAAGTTCTCGATAAAAATACCTTGATTGATGAAAAAGCGATTGGAATTTTGGCATCAATCGGAATGGCTGAAATAAATGTTTACGATATCCCAAAAGTTGCGATACTCTCCATTGGAAATGAACTTTCAGAAATTAACGAAGTAAATTCAAAAACACTAACTGCGATTGTTAGAAAGGCAGGTTGTGAGCCTGTTTTTTTAGGGGTTGTTGAGGACAATATTGAAAAAATAACCTATGCAATAAAAAACACTGTTTTACAGTATGATATTGTTGTAACTTCGGGTGGAACGTCTAAAGGTAAAAAAGACTACATGTTTAAAATTATATCCTCTATTGGAGATATTTTATTTCATAAAGTAAAATCAATTCCTGGAATGCCAATATTTGCTGGAAAAGTTAGTGAAAAACCTGTAATATGTCTTCCTGGAAATGTTGCATCGTGTCTTGTATGCGGTTATGCATATCTTTTGCCAATGTTTTTAAACGCGGCTCATAAAACGTTTAAGCGAGAACTGGTAACTGCCGACCTTTCAGAAGAATTTAATTCAGAACTTGGAATAAAACACTATTTTCCAGTTAAATTAAAGGACGGGATTGCTTACCCTGCATTTCGGGGTTCAAACATGATTACTTCAATTGCGAATGCTGACGGTCTTGTTGATGTTAGTGAAAATGAAGTAAAAGTCAGAAAAAATGTTAAAATCTGGCTGATTTAATACTATTATATATATATATATATATATATATATATATATATATTTGATTAAAATATCAAAAATACATTTGATTAAAAAGATTAAAAAATAAAAAAAGTATTGGGTCAAATTTTTAATTTTAAACACAAAGGCCAATCTGGTTTAAAATTAAGGAGTGGTGGTTACTTTAAAACAGGGTGTCGAACTGTTTTTTAAGTAAAACTATTTAGGGAGTGTCATTTAACATGAAATGTTAATGATAAGTAGTTACTTTTTTAGATAAATTAATCACATCCAATTAATAGATATTGTATACAACCCTAATATAGTTTTCTATTTAATTTATTATGTTGGGTATATATTGTCTATTTTTACATATCGTTAGAAAAGAGTTTGATATGTTTTTTTAAAAATAATAGAAAAAAAATTAACTGAATTTTTATATTAAACAATTTAGCCTATATTTTGTATAACATAAAATGGTGTGGTAGTTTGAATTTAGTATGCATATTTGTTGCGGAGTTTATTTACCAAATTAGCCAAATAGTAATTTTTATAAATTACTTAATTTAATTAAGTTAATTAACTCCAATTAATAATACTTATCTCGTATTTTTATAATTATCTATTTATTGCAATGAGTATATATCTATATATTTAAATATTTTAAAAATACATCAATATATATCGATATATATCGGTATATCGAAAAGTATAAATATATTTTATAATATACCTAAATCCTGTAAAAAGGTATTTTAAAATTCAAAAGCCCATGTTTTCCAATTTAAAAATAATAATATGGGTAAATCACGTTTTATGTGATTTTTTGGTGAAAAAATGTTTGGCTGGTTAGATTATGGTGCGAGATATATTGTAGAAAATGTCCTGAATATGAGTATGGATACTGCAATTGGCTCATCCGTTCATTTTTTCATATACGACAGCTTAAAAATTGTTATACTGCTGTCTATTATGATATTTTCGATTTCATACATTAGAAGTTATTTCCCACCTGAAAAAACAAAAAAAATACTTGAAAGGTACTCTGGAGTTTCTGGAAATATTATGGCATCCCTACTAGGGACTGTTACGCCATTTTGTTCATGCTCTTCAGTTCCAATATTTATTGGATTTATTGAAGCAGGAGTTCCATTAGGAGTTACTCTTTCATTCTTGATTACTTCTCCGATAGTAAACGAAGCTGCGTTTGCTGTACTTTTAGCATCATTTGGCTGGCAGATAGCAATGATTTATGTGGTTTCGGGCGTTATTATCGGGGTAGTTGGTGGACTTATAATTGGCAAACTTGGAATGGAAAATCAGGTTGAAGAGTATGTATACAGCATAAGAAGCAGGGCTCGAAAAATAAAAGAATTAACACAAAAAGAGCGGTTAAAATTTGCATACGACAGCACCCGTGATATTGTAAAGAGAGTCTGGCTCTATATCCTGATAGGTATTGGAATTGGTGCAATAATACATGGATATGCGCCAGAAGAAGTGCTTGCAAAATATGCAGGTCCTGAAAATCCCTTGGCAGTAATTTTTGCAACAATTATTGCAGTGCCCCTTTATTCAAATGCTCTTGGAACAATTCCTATCGCAGAAGCTTTAATTGGAAAAGGGGTTGGAATTGGAACTGCACTTGCATTTATGATGGCGACAACTGCGTTATCATTCCCAGAAGCAGTTTTACTTAGAAAAGTAATAAAACCAAAATTAATCGCGGTATTCTTTGGAATTACGAGCATTGCAATTGTAATTACTGGATATTTATTCAATATCCTCCTTTAATTTAATTATTTTTAACTAACACACACATTTAGAGGTAAAATCATGAAAATAACAATATTAGGAATGGGATGTAAAAAATGCGTTGAAGTTTATGACAACGTGAAAAAAGCAGTAGAAGAACTCAAAATAGATGCAGAAGTAGTAAAAATTACAGACGCTGCAAAAATTGCAGAATATGTAATGTCAACTCCTGGCGTTGTAGTTGATGATGAAGTAATCTTTGAAGGAAAAGTACCAAGTGTTGAAGAAATTAAAAATGAATTATCTAAACTTTAATATTGGAATATACTAATATGTCTGATATAGAATAATTGAGATTTAAAAAGACATATAGGTAGATCACCCATGTTTAAAGACAAAAATATTGTGGTAGGTATCTGTGCATGCAGTCCTGCAATAAAAACTCTGGATTTGATTGGACAATTGCGCGAAAGGGGTGCAGAAGTCGATGTTATCATGACACCGAATTCTGTCAACTTTGTGTCACCATTGATGGTTCAAAGGGAAGCTAAAAGACCGGTTCAAATCGAAGCTTTTGAACTTCCTAAAATGTATGATCCAAATCATAAATCATTATCACAAAAGGCAGATTTGCTGATTTTAGCGCCGGTTTCAGCCAACACCTTGGGAAAAGCTGCAAATGGTATAGCAGATAACTTGCTGGCAACAACAATCATGTCTACAAAAGCTCCCATCGTTGCGGCAATGCACATAAACCCGATGATGTACAGCAATCCTGCCGTTCAGAGAAACATAAAACAATTAAAAGAAGACGGATTTATCTTTGTTGACAATGGAAATGAAGAAACTCCTAGCAAGTTCCCTGAAATTTCCCAGATCATGTCAACAGTTGAACAAGCGCTAAATCAAAAATAAGTTTTCTATATAAATATACTACTTTTTTTTATTTTTAAACGATTAATATTGACAAAACCGGACAATGCGGTTAATAAAAGATACAATTTTAAAAAATTAGCTAAAATATTTAAAATTTTAACATTAATAAACCAATACTTCAATAAAAAAAGAAATTAAATGGTTTTTGGGTTAATATTTTTTAAGAATATTTCAGGGGCATAATATTTAATTAATCCATTATGGGGGGGCTAAATTAATTAAACGCCAGATAGTAATGATTAAATTAAGTATGTATTGTAATATATTGTTTATGTTACATTTAATATAATTTTCCATTTGATTTTGATTATTCCTCATTTTTGTATGTATTTTATTCAATTTTATCTCCTTAAGGACCATTAAATAACGTAAAATCTGTTTACAAATTTTATTTACAAATTTAAATATTTTAATAGCTCCATGCGAAATTATATATACCGTAAATCTATAATTTCCCATAACCCGGAATAGTACTTCCGGTTATAATATATAAAGGGGAGAAAATATGGCCAAAAAGTCATCAGAAATAATCACAGGACTTATAACTGCAATTTTATTATCTGCAATGTTACTCTTTGCAGGATGCGTTTCTGATTCGTCATCAGCAGAAAAAACGACCACGATAACCGTTTCGGCAGCATCTAGTTTAACTGATGCAATGACAGCTATTGCAGCAGCATTTGAAGAAGATAATCCAAATATTAATGTTGAATTAAATTTTGCAGCATCTGGATCGCTTCGACAGCAGATTGAAGGGGGAGCTCCTGTAGATGTATTTGCTTCAGCTTCTAAAAAACACGTAGACATACTTGAAGATGAAAATTTAACAAGCGCTGGTTCTAGAACGAATTTTGCGTCAAACAGTTTAGTATTAATCGTTCCAGCTGGAAATCCATCGAACATTAGTTCAGTTGAAGATTTAACAAGTGACGCAGTAACAAAAGTTTCAATTGGAAATCCTGAAACTGCACCTGTTGGAAAATATGCTAAAGAATCACTCACAAATTCTGGTTTATGGGATGAACTCGAAGAAAAAATGGTTTACGGAGAAAATGTAAGACAGGTTTTAACTTACCTCGAAACTGGGGACGTTGATGCAGGATTTGTATATATGACAGATGCAAAAATTGCAAAAGAAAATTCAATCGAGATTATAGCAACAGTACCAACTGTTACAGAAATTATTTATCCAGTATGTATCATAGATTCTTCTGAGAATAAAGAAGAAGCCCAAGTTTTCTTAGACTATTTAACAAGTGAAACCGGAAAACAAATCTTGACAGATTATGGCTTTACAGCAGAAAATTAGTGATACTTCATGGATTCAATAGTATTTCCTTTAGTACTTACATTAAAAATTTCTTTTATATCTACATTTTTTGTAGTTATTTTTGGAGTTATTCTTTCATACATTCTCGCTAGAAAACGATTTTACGGGCGAGATATTCTGGAGAATTTAGTAACTCTTCCAATGGTTCTTCCACCAACCGTTTTGGGGTATTTACTTGCACTACAGCTTGGAAAAAATGGATTTATCGGAAGTTTAATATACAAATTTACAGGCTCAGGAATTTTATTTACCTGGCAGGCTGCTGTAATAGCTGCATTTATCGTATCATTTCCGTTAATGGTTAAAACAACGACAGCTGCAATCTCTGCAGTTGATAGGGAACTTGAATATGTATCATACACTTTGGGAAAAACAGAATTACAGACAATCTACAAAATAACCCTTCCACTATCTAAAAAAGGAATAGTTGCGGGCGCAATTCTTAGTTTTGCACGAGCAGTTGGTGAGTTTGGTGCGACATTAATGGTTGCAGGAAATCTTCCTGGAAAAACAAATACAATGTCATTATCAATTTACCAGGCATTTCAAACCGGAAACTACGATTTAGCAAATGTATTGGTAGTATTGTTAGTTATAATGTCATTTTTGACGATATTTCTTACTGGAAGATTTGTTGAAAAATGGAAGTTTTAAGTGGTATTTATGATTTTAGAAATAGATATTGAAAAAAACTACTACGAATCGAAAAAATTAAAAAAGAATAAAAATCCTTCGTTTAATTTAAAATCCAAATTCAGTATAGATAGCGGTTCGATAATAGTTTTATTTGGAAGGTCAGGTTCTGGAAAAACAAGCACGCTGGGCTGTATTGCCGGCCTTTTAGATCCTGATAACGGAAAGATTATTGTAAACAATGAAATCTATTACGATTCCGATAAAAACATAAATATGCCCCCACAGGAACGAAATTTAGGTTATGTTTTCCAAAATTATGCTTTATTTCCCCATTTAACAGTCAAAGAAAATATTGAATACGGAATTAAACATTTAAGCGAAGAAGAAAAGGAAAAAAGGGTATCTGACCTTTTAGTATTAACTCAGATTGAAGGACTCGAAAATAGATATCCTGATCAGATTTCTGGTGGCCAAAAACAGCGTGTAGCTCTTGCAAGAGCACTTGCACCAAGCCCAAAAATACTGCTACTCGATGAACCGTTTTCTGCACTGGATATGATTTCAAGAATGCGTTTAAGGGAAAGTTTGAGGAGTATTCAAAAAGAATTAAAAATCCCTGTAGTTTTCGTGACACACAGCTTTGAAGAAGCTTTTGTAATGGCTGAAAAAGTTGTAACATTTCATAATGGACGGATTCAGCAGATCGGAACTCCAGAAGAGATATTTTATAACCCGATAAACACGAATGTTGCACAACTCGTTGGATACATAAATATTTTTTCAAATGCAGAAATAGATTACAATAAAAATAATCCTGATTTTTCAGTATTGGACTATCGGGACATGAAAATGTCGATAAAAAAATTTAATAAATCGATGAATGAGGTTTCCTTTGGAATCAGGCCTGAAAATATAAAATTAATTGATATAAACAGCGAAAAAACAGAAAACGTTTTTGAATGTATAATAAAAGATGTGGTTAATGAAGGTTCTACGAGTCTTGTATACCTTGAAGTAATCCAAAATGGCTTAAAACTTATGTCAAAGGCCCAAAATGATAAATTCAAAAAATTAAATTATGCGGTCGGAGAAAAATGTAAAATTGAACTTTTAAAAGATAAAATAACGATTTTAATGACCCAAAGTGTGAAAAAAATCGATTTAAATTAAATATATTGGTCTAACATTTATTTTTAATTTTTTAAAAAGAAGTTATTGCCTAATGCTATATATATATCACAAAAACAAAGTACTATTTGACTGAGTAGTCAATCTTAAAAATATATCAATTATTTATCACAAAAAAATCTTGGAAATAGGGATAATTATGCAGTACCGCGAAATTAAAAAAACTGGCGACAAAATCTCAGCACTCGGATTTGGTGCAATGAGGCTTCCAACCAAAAACGGATCTATTGATAAAGAAAAAGCAAAAAAACAGATTTACTACGCGATAGATAATGGTGTAAACTTTATTGATACGGCATTTCCCTACCACGGTGGTGCAAGTGAATCTTTTTTAGGTGAAATTCTTTCAGAGAATTACCGAAATAAAATAAAGCTCTCGACAAAACTTCCCCAGTGGCAGGTTAAAAAATATGAAGATATGGAAATGTATCTTGATACCCAGCTTAAAAAATTAAATACGGATTTTATCGATTACTATTTTATTCACAGTCTTTCAAAGGACAGTTGGGCAAAAATGAAAGATCTTGGAGTTTTAAAATTCTTAGAAGAAGCTAAAAAAAGTGGAAAAATAAAATACGCGTGTTTTTCT
The DNA here is from genome assembly GCF_002945325.1 of Methanococcus maripaludis. Taxonomy (NCBI): domain Archaea; kingdom Methanobacteriati; phylum Methanobacteriota; class Methanococci; order Methanococcales; family Methanococcaceae; genus Methanococcus; species Methanococcus maripaludis. Next base: position 787,041 of record NZ_CP026606.1, on the reverse strand, counting down.
TACCACGACAATACCGAAACGTTCAAGGAAATAATTGATGCATATGATTGGGATGCATGTTTGATTCAGTATAATTATTTGGATGAACAAAATCAGGCAGGAACCAAAGGTTTAAACTATGCCGCATCAAAAGGAATCGGCGTATTTATCATGGAGCCATTAAGGGGCGGAAACCTTTCAAAAAAAGTTCCAAAAGAAGCAGAAGAAATTTTTAATAGCTACGAAATTAAAAGAACGCCTGCTGACTGGGCACTGCGATGGGTTTTAAATCATCCCGAAGTTACATGCGTTCTTTCTGGAATGAATGAAGAATCTCACGTAAAAGAAAATTTAAAAGTTGCAAGCGAAACCACTCCAGATTCACTTTCAAATGAAGAATTAGAAATTTATGATAAGGTAAAAAATGTTTATCGAAAATTAATGAAAATAAACTGTACGGGCTGTGGATACTGTATGCCATGTCCATTTGGAGTAGATATTCCGGCCTGCTTTTCAATGTACAACGAAAAAAGTATTTTTAACGATAAAAAGACTGGATTTTTGTATCTTGCAAGATTAGGTGGAGTAATGGGTGGTGAAGAGTCTCACGCGGGCCTTTGTACAAATTGCGGTAAATGTGTTAAATCATGTCCACAGAATCTTGATATTCCGGCACTTTTAAAAGATGTTTCAACTGAACTTGGTGGAAGCGGATTTAATTTAAAAATAAAACTAGCTAAAATAGCAATGTCGATTTATAGTTCTTTTAATTCTTTAAAACAAAAAATATCAAAAAATTAAATTATTTTTATTTTATTTATTTTGGGTAATATATTATCATGTGCATTTTAGTCATTTCTGAACCGTTATTTTCGTATTTGTGCGGTACATCTGCCTTAAAACGAATTGAATTTCCTTTTGGAATGGTGTAAGTATTTTCCTCTATTGATATCGTTAATTCGCCTTCATAAACCGTTATTGTTTCTTCTGAATTTTTAATGTGGCCTTCTGAACTCATTACCATTCCAGAATCGGCTTCAACATGATATATCTCAAACGGTCTGCTGTCTTCAAAAGTAAATAATGGATAAGATCTCCATTTTTGACTATCGTCGTAAATTGGCGAACTTTTTTAAGTTCTACTGTTTTTACATCAGCTTCTTTTTCGCTTAAAAGCGATGTAAAAGATATTTTTAGCCCATTCGCAATTTTTAAAATAGTGGTTATTGTTGGATTTACTTCTTCACGCTCAATCTGTCCGAGCATTCCCTTACTTACTCCAGTAAGCTTTGAAACTGCGTCAAGGCTCAATCCGTTTTCATTTCTTATTTTTTTTAAGTTTTTAGAAATTACGTGGCTGGGATTTTCCATGAATATTACCTTTATTTTTGTATAGTATATCATACGTATTGTATAGCATAATATATTTATACTACATAATATCATACAAATTGTGTAACATACTATACAAAGTTGTTCTCTGATGTATTATTGTAGTGGTGTCATGAATGAAAAAACTTTTGAAAAAATATGAATTATTTCTGCTGATGATTCCGGCAGTTTTTTTCGGGGCCGGAGCATTTATAACTGGAAAAATCGGAATTTTGGAACTTTCATGGGACGAATTAACATTTTTAAGATTTTTAATAGCGTCTGCAATAATATTACCTTTAGTTTTAAAGAAAGAACATAAAAATTTGAAATTAAAGAAAAACGATGCATATATCGTGATTTTAGCAGGATTATTTGGAATGTTTGGGTACCATGCATTATTTTTCATGTCGCTTGAATATATCACTGCAATAAATTCTGCGCTATTGATGGCAACAACTCCAATGGTTACTTCAATAATTGCGGCAATAGTTTTAGGCGAATATTTTGGAATTAAACGGATATTTGCGGTATTTATTGCATTTTTTGGAGTATTAATTACAATTACAAACGGAAATTTAGAAGTTCTTAAAAACCTTTCATTTAACATCGGGGATGTTATAATGTTTTCTGCAGTTTTATGCATGGCATTATACGCAGTACTCAGTAAAAAAGTCGCTCAAAAATATTCTCCATCGGTAATATTAACATACGGGTATATTTTAACAGTCGTACTTTTGATACCATATATGATTCTAAAAAACCCAATAAATGCGATATTAAATGCATCTCTGGAAACTTGGCTTTCAATAATATATATGGCAGTATTTGCATCGGTTTTAGCACAGCTATTACAGCAGATATCTTTAAAATATCATGGGGCAAGTAAAACGATGTTGTTTTACCAGTTCGTTCCAATAATTGTAATTATGCTTTCTGCAATTTTTTTACGGGAGCCATTTACAAAAATAACTGCAATAAGCACTTTATTCATAATGAGCGGAGTATATATTAATTCAACCATTAAACGAGACTAGTATCTTTTATTTTTAATTTTTTGTATCATTTAGTTTCATAAAAAAATTTATTTCATAAATTCTATAATTTTATTTAATCAATAAAGGCGATTTTATGAACCCATTTTTTGAAACTTATCAGGACTTAAAATATCTTTTAAATCGAAATTACCGAAAAAAATCCGCTTTAAATTTTGTTACAAATCACTATGGGTTAAATAGTTTTGAAAGAAACTTTTTTGGGCGGTGTATGTTTTCTGACAATCATTTGGAAGTTTTAACTAAAAAAAGAACAGATTTAACAAAAGAGTTTAAAACAAAATCCATCGCAGTCGATGGATTTAATGTTTTAATAACTTTAGAATCATTAATCGAAGGTGTAGCGATAATTTGCGAAGATAATGTAATTCGTGATTTAAAATACCAAAAAGGATACAAATTAACTGAAAAATCTGAAGAAACGATTGAAATTATTTTAAAAACTATGTTGAGTTTAAATTTGAATAATTTTGATGTATATTTTGATGAACAAACAAGTAAAAGCGGTGAAATTTCAAAAATAACAAGGAATTTAATGGAAAAATATTCAATTTCTGGGGAAGTTATTTTATCAAAAAAAGTCGATTTCGAGCTTAAACAATACGAATTTGTTGCAACTTCTGATTTTCACATAATTAAAAATGTAACCGGATTTTTAGATATTCCAGAAATTGTTTCAAAAAATTATAATTTAGAAGTTAAAAATTTCTTAGAAATTATCAAAAAAGGAAAATTGGAATTTTAATTTAGAGTTTATCTTTAATGTATGGCACAACTTCGTTTATTGGGATTCTAAACTGTTCTCTTGAATCTCTTTCTCTAATTGTAACTGATCTGTCTTTTAAGGTTTCTCCGTCGATAGTTATGCAGAAAGGAGTTCCTACCTCGTCCATTCTCATGTATCTTCTACCAATTGCACCGCTGTCGTCGTATTCTGCAATTAAACCGTTTTCTCTTAATTTATTTTTCAAATCCATTGCAATTTCAGGCATTCCTTCTTTGTTAACAAGTGGGAAAACACCTACCTTTATTGGAGAAACTGCATTTGAAAAGCCCATTACGGTTCTATCTTCCTCTTCTTTGAAAGCATGTTCCATAACACAGTATGTAATTCTGTCGATACCGTATGAAGGTTCTATCACGTGAGGGATTATTTTTTCTCCTTTAACGATCTTTTTAACTTTTTTAGCAGTTAAATATTCTTTTAATATTTCGAAGTCTCTTTTACATGTTTTTAAAACATATTTTCCTTCTTTTTCAAGAGCTTCTACCAATTTTTCCATTTTTTTGTCGTCTAATTCTTTTAAAGACTCTTCTAAAACTTTTGCATCGCCTTTAAATGTTCTTCCGACTAATTTGTAGTTTAATTCGATTTCGTAAACTTCAACTTCTTTATCTTCTTCGAGTTCTACAAATACTGATAAATCATCGCCGCTATTTTTCATATGCGCTAATAAATCGTAATTTGTCCTATCAGCAACACCTACACACTCAATCCAGCCGTATCTGTCAGTGTATAATTCTGCATCCCAACAATCAGCAGCATAGTGCGCCATTTCGTTTGGAAGGTGCTGTCTAAATCTTAATTTTGTTTCATCGATTCCAATTTCCATCAAGAATTTTTTTGTAACTGCAATGTAGTATGCAATTGCTTCGTGTGCGATTATTCCGTTTTTAACCGCATCAGAAAGGCTCATTCTGACAATTTTTTCTTCAGCGCTTAATGATTCGTTTTCTTGATTTTTACCGGAAAGTAGTGGTAAAACCATATCTTTTACGCTTTCAAATTTCTCAAAGTTCTCTTTTTTCCTTGAATCAATGAAAAATTCACCTTCAGCTTGTGTAAACTCTCTTAATCTTATTACACCCTGTCTAGGAGAAATTTCGTTTCGGTATGCTTTTCCAATCTGAACTGCACCAAATGGAAGTTTGTTTCTAAAGAACTGGCTTATTCTTTTAAACTGTATAAAGATACCTTGAGCAGTTTCCGGTCTCATGAATGCAGCTCTTTTTCCACCCGGGCCGATTGAAGTTGCAAACATTAAATTAAATGTGCTTACTTCTTTAAATTCTCCGCCACATTTTGGACATCGAATGTTATTTTTTTCAATCATTTCTTGAAGTTCTTGCAATGTTTTTCCTTCAGTATCAACATCAACATTTTCTTCGATGATGTGGTCAGCTCTGAAAGACTCAAGACATTCTTTACATTCAACGAGTGGGTCTGTGAAGTTTTCAACGTGTCCAGAAGCTTTTAAAACTTCGTAAGGAGTTACTGTCGGGCTGTCGATTTCGTAAAATCCTTCGTTTACGATATAGTGTTTTCTCCACGTGTTTATAACGTTATTTTTTAAGATTGCACCGAGTGGTCCGTAGTCAAAAAATCCTGCAATTCCGCCGTATATCTCAAAAGAATTCCACAAGAATCCTCTTCTTTTAGTTAAATCAATTATTTTATCGTATTTATCCATAAAATCACCTTTTAATAAAGTATCGTTTTTTCGTTGCTGATTCTATCGAGTAAAAATATTAACAGTGAAGATGCGATTAAATCTGCTGTAGTTCCGGGATTTAACTTATTACCTTCTTTTGATAAAAATTTATCGAATTCCAAAACCGATTCCTCATTGAAGTTATTTAAAACTTCTTTAGCTTTTTCTGAAACCATTTTAGCGACATCGATACCTTTTTTCCTTGCAATTAACGTGTCCGGATAGTTTGAGAGTAGATTGATAAATGTTTTGGTAACTGCAATATTGATGTTATTGTATTTTTCGTAGTATTCCTTTATTAAATTATAGCCTTTGTAGGATATCTTAAAATTTTCGGTCCATTCATTGGAAATACTGTCCCAAGTGGATGAAATTTTAAAAACATCGTAAAGAGTAAGATTTTTTTCAATAAGTTCGTCTTTAGCATCCTTACTTTTTAAATCTGGCCCGTTTTCAGGAGTGTTAACAAAAGCAAGTGCAATTTCAATTGCCCCATACACTTCAATTGCATCTTGAACAGTCGTGTTTTTAATAATTTTTTCTGTTTCTTTTTTTAGTTGCGATTCGCTAAATTTATCTAAGTTTGACGCGGCAATTGCTATTGGCATGTGAAGCATAATTATTCCAAGATTTGCATTTGTTGGAGACCATTTTTTGGATTCAATTACTCCTTTTTTAATGAAATTTCCGATATTATTTTTTTCAAGGCAGGCTTCGTAAATTATATCCCCAAATGCAATTCCCGAGCTTATAAAGTGGTGATATTTTATATCGTCGTAGTCTCTATTTTTATGGACGTTTCCAGGTTTAAAACTTCCAACTTCAAAGCAACAGGCGATCTGGGAAGCTTTCATTATGTCAAATGCTTTCATTTTTTCACTAGTTACAAGTTTGTTTCTAAATAATTCTTAAGTTCATAAAATGCTCTTTTTCTGTGCGATATTTCGCTTTTTTCTTCAGTAGTCATTTCTGCAAATGTTTTAGTTTTCCCTTCTGGAATAAAAATGCTGTCGTAGGCAAAACCAAACCCACCGTCTTTTATTTCTGTTGAAATAGTTCCTTTTACAATTCCAGTAAATAGTTTGATGTTGTCGCCATCATAGTAGCCGATAACTGTTTTAAAGTACGCATTTCTGTTAGTTTCATTTTCTAAAAGTTTTAAAATCCCTTCATTTCCTATAGTTTCTTGAACGAACCTTGAATAAGTTCCTGGAAAATCATTTAGTTTTTCGATGAAAAATCCGCTGTCTTCAACTATAACGGGTCTATTGAATTTTTCAAAAACTTCTAAAACCCCAAATGCAGAAACTTCTTCGAGTCTTCCCTGAACTTCCGCGTAAGGAATTTCAATCTGTTCGATTTCGCAATTAGCTTCTTTTAATATAATTTCTGCTTCATTAATCTTATTTTGATTCCCTGTTGCAAAATAAATTTTCATAAAATCACCAGGATGCAATCTGCCTAATTTCAATACTATCATTTAACTCGGGCTTGCACATATTTATAGCCTTACAAAAAATAATTTTATTATAAACTATCCGGGGGATAATAATGGCCAAACCAGAAACTGGGGAATTAAATAGATTTCAATTAAACCTTCTTTCAGCATTTGAAGGAAGTGTGTTATCGTTAGATGAAATTGAAAAATTGTACATTGAACACAAATTGAAACATTATGGTGAAGATAGGGAATCCGTAAAAGAATTAATATTCGATTTAGAAAAAGGATTTTTTAAATTAAATGACGAAGTTATAAAAGAATACGTTGAGATTTTGTACAATGTATATAACAGCCCATGTAAAGAATCTATTGATAGGTATGAAATGATTTTAGAAGACATTGGCTGTAAAATGGTTGAAAAATATCTGGAAGAGTTGGAAAAGTCAGCATACATCTCAAAACTGGGCGATGGATATAATATAACTGAAAAAGGTTCAGAAATGCTAAAACATAAAAAATAATATTTTTTTATTTTATTAAATCTTATTTTAAAATTCTAACTGCATTCAAGACGGAAAGAAGGGCAACTCCAACGTCTGCAAAGACGGCCTGCCACATCGTGGTTTCTCCAAATATTCCAAGGCTAATAAATGCTATTTTTACTATTAAAATAACAAAAATGTTTTGGAATGCAATATTTTGTGTCCTTTTCGAAATTTTAATCGCAGAAATCAATTTTGAGGGTTTATCGTTCATTATAACGACATCCGCGGTTTCAATTGCGGCATCACTTCCAAGGGTTCCCATCGAAATTCCAACATCTGCTCTTGCAATTACCGGTGCATCGTTAATTCCTTCACCAACAAATGCAATCGTTTCTTTTTTAGATTTATTAGCTTCAATCTCTTCGATTATTTTGACTTTATCTTCAGGAAGGAGATCTGAATAATATTCGTCAAGATTAAGTTCAGATGCAATTTTTTCAGCAATATCTTTTTTATCTCCTGTAAGCATTGAAACTTTTTTAATGCCGAGTTTTTTAAGTTCTAGGACGGTTTCTTTTGAATCTTTTTTTAATTTGTCAGAAATCAAGATATATCCTGCATAAACTCCATCAACTGCAAAATGAACGGCAGTTTCATAAACATCCAATTTTTCAAAATTTATGTTTTTTTCTTCCATCAGTTTCTCATTTCCCGCAATTATCACGTTACCATTTATTTTTGAGATTATTCCTTTCCCTAAAACTTCACTAAATTCCTCAAAGTCATCAAGGGAAGTTTTACACGAAATTGTTCCAAAATCCATAATGGTTTTTGCAATCGGGTGGTTTGAATTACATTCTACCATTTTAGCAATTTCAAGAAGCCTTTTTCCGCTAAATTCGTTTTTTGAAACGACTTTTGTAACTTTAAACTTTCCTTCAGTAAGTGTTCCTGTTTTGTCAAATGAAACATAAGTAGTTTTACTTAAAACATCGATATAGTTGGAACCCTTTACTAAAATTCCTTCTTTTGCAAGTCTTCCAATTCCTGCAAAATATCCGAGTGGAATTGATAGCACAAGAGCGCAAGGGCACGAAATAACCAATAATATCAGGGCTTTGTAAAACCAAGGAACAAATGGTTCGTTAAATATTATTGGCGGAACAACTGCAAGTAAAACTGCAATAAATACAATAATTGGAGTATACACTTTTGCAAATTTTGTTATAAATTTCTCAGTTTTTGTTTTGTTGATACTTGCAGATTCAACGAGGTTTAAAATTTTAGAAACTGCTGAATCACTGAAATTTTTGGTTGTTTGAACAGTTAAAAGCCCGCTTAGATTAATCATTCCCGATAATACTTCTTCGCCACGGTTTATCGATTTTGGAATACTTTCTCCAGTTAAAGCAGAAGTATCCAAACTTGATTTTCCATTTAAAACTATTCCATCAATTGGAACTTTTTCTCCCGGTTTTATAACGATAGTTTGACCAATCTGTACATTTTCAGGTTTTACTTTTAGTGTTTCCCCGTTTTCGAGTATATTTGCATATTCTGCTTTTATCGAAACAAGTGATTTTATCGAATTTCTGGATCTTGTTACTGCAATATTCTGGAAAAATTCTCCAATACTGTAAAATAACATTACTGCGACCCCTTCAGGATATTCCCCAATTAAAAATGCACCGATAGTTGCAATGCTCATTAAAAAATTTTCATCGAAGAAATCGAGTCTTTTAATATTTTGAAATGTTTTTTTAAGTACTTTTTGTCCAACTAATATGTAGCTTACAATAAAAAATAACAGCTGAATATTTACTGAATATCCAGAATAACTGCTAAAAAGTCCAAAAACGAAAAAAATTGAAGAAATTATTATCTTTTTTAGTTCTTTATAATCGATTTCGTTTGTTAGTTTTATTTCAGAGTGTTTTGGAATTACAATTACTCCTGGCTCAGTGGATGTTACTATTTTGGTAATTTTTTCAAGTTCTATCTCTTTTTCATCCAATATTAATTCGCTTGTTGCCATATTGATAACTGCAGAAGGGTAACCCAGTTCTTTTAATAATTTTTCAATTTTTGAAGCGCACCCTGCGCAGCAAAGCCCTTTAAGAATATATTTTTGCATAATTATTTCCTCAATTCAACAATTTCTTCTAAAAAATCCCTAATTTTTTCATCGTAAAGTTTGTAGTATACAAATTTACCTTCTTTTCTGAATTTAACGAGTTTTCTATCACGAAGTATCCTTAACTGGTGCGAAATTGCTGAAATGGATGTATCAGCAATATTTGAAAGTTCACACGAACATAATTCACTTTCTTTCAATGCTAAAAGTATTTTTAACCGGTTTGGGTCCCCAAACGAATTCATAATGTTTGAAATATTGATAATATCCTCATTCGAGGGCAATTTTTCCAATACCTTCTCAATTTTTTCGTTAAGAACGGAATATTCACTGCAAAGATCGGACAAACTATCACCCATATTTGAACAATTGTTCAAATGTTATATATAATTTTTTATATTCGTATATTGAAAATTAACAATTACATGTTTATAAAAAAACTAAAAAATTCAATCCAAGCGATAGTTATGAAAACAAAACAGCACAAAATCTTCTGGGTTTCTGCATTAGTTGCGTCTATTTTAATGTATATTGTCCAGTATGCAGTATTTAATGATTATTTGGGAATAATAAATTCGTTTTTTGGAAAAATAGCATTTGTTCCAATTCAGGTATTCTTAATAACCGTGGTAATTTCTGGAATTTTAAGCGACATGGAAAAAAGCGCGAGACTTGAAAAATTAAACATACTAATTGGCACATTTTTCAGTGAAACTGGAACTAAATCTTTAAAATATTTCTCGAAAATCGACCCAAATATTGAAGAAATCGGAAATAAATTAAAAGTCACAGATTCGTGGGTTGACGAAGACTTTAAAAATGCGCTAAATTATGCTAAAGACCGGGATTATACGTTAAATGCTTCAAAAGAAGATATTTTGGAAATTTATGAATTTTTATCAAAAAACAAAGAATTTTTAATGAGGCTTTTAGAAAATCCAAATTTAATGGAGCACGAACACTTCACTGAATTACTTAGGGCAGTTTTTCACCTTTTAGAAGAACTTGAAAGCCGTGAAAATTTGCATGAAAGTTCAGAAAACGATATAATGCATTTAAACGGAGATATGGTTCGATCATACAGATTAATAACAATAGAATGGGTAAATTACATGAAATATTTGAAAAATAATTATCCATATTTGTTCTCTCTTGCGATGAGGAGAAATCCATTTGATAAAACTGCTAAAACATCCTTAAAATAGTATTCATTCTTCTTTCAATTTTTACTTCTATTTTCTTTTTCATTGAAAAAGTGTCCCTCGACATTAACACTAACTTTCATCCTTGGAAAATACCATGTCGGTCAGATAACCCTATGTCGAGAGTAATGTACGAATTTTTGCTGTATTGTGTTCACAGTAAGGATCCTACCAACTCTTACAACTCGCCCAAAAATTCGATTAAAGTTTTGTTACTCCAATTTCGAACCCGCTATCACAGCGAGAGTATTCACAAGCTCCATGTAGGTCGGTTAATTGAAGATGTTATTAATAAGTATCATTATGTATTTATAGTCTTTCCCGGCTTAAATAATATAAAAATCATTAATTTTTTCATTTTTGGTGATATAGATGATGTACGTTGTAGGCCACAAAAATCCTGATTCAGATAGCATTTGTTCTGCAATAGCACTTGCATATTTTTTAGATGCATTTCCTGCAAGACTTGGTGAATTAAATCCGGAATCACAGTTTATTTTAAAGAGATTTGGATTAATGGAACCCGAATTAATTAAAACTGCGGAAGGAAAAGAATTATTTTTGGTAGATCATGCAGAAAAATCACAAAACCTCGATGATTTTGATAAAGGAAAATTAATTGGAATTATTGACCACCACAAAATCGGTATTTCAACAACTGAACCAATTATTTACCTCTCAAAACCTGTTGGATCAACTGCAAGTGTAATTTCAGAACTTTACTTTAGAGGAATACTCGACATTATCGGCGGAAAAAATAAGGAATTAAAAGCAGACATTGCAGGAGTTTTACTTTCAGCAATCCTTTCAGATACATTACTCTTCAAATCGCCTACAGCAACACAACTTGATAAGGAACTCGCAGGAAAATTAGCAGAAATTGCAGAAATTTCAGACATTACTGCATACGGAATGGAAATGCTGACTGCAAAATCAACTGTTGGTAAAATGACTCCAGAAGAAATTTTACACATCGATTATAAACCATTTGACATGGGCGGTAAAAAGGTAGGTATCGGCCAAGCCGAAGTAATCGACATGTCCGAAGTTGCATCTAAAAAAGAAGCAATTCAAAATTTAATCGACGAAATGATTGAAAAAGAAGGATATGATATGGTATTATTCCTTGTAACTGACATCATGAGAGAAGGAAGTGAAGTTTTAGTTGCAGGAAACAAATCAGCTTTTGAAACTGCATTTAAACTTAAATTGGATGGAAAAAGTGTATTTATTGATGGACTGATGTCAAGAAAGAAACAGGTAGTTCCTCCGCTTGAAAAATACTATTCAAATTAATTATTTTAAATATTTTAAAATTTTATACATTTTTTACTCTTTTCTCAAAAATTAGATAAATATAAATAAAAATGCCATAAAATAGGAATTATATTGTTGAATTTTAACTATTTTTTCAAATGTTATCAAAGTTTTTGAGGTTAATTATGTGGCACTACGTGTTTTTGGCGGTTTATATTGCTATGATTATAGGAATAGCTACCATAACGAAAAAAAGAATCAAAGGGGTTTCTGACTTTTTACTCGGGGGGCGAAACGTAAACCCGTGGATGTCTGCGTTTTCATACGGTACAGCTTATTTTTCAGCGGTTATTTTTATAGGATTTGCTGGAAAAATGGGTTGGAGTTTTGGAATCCCGACAATGTGGATAGTTGTTGGAAATACGATTATTGGAAGTTTTTTAGCATGGCAGGTTCTTGGTAAAAAAACAAGAGAAATGACGCAACGATTGGGTGCATCAACAATGCCTAGTTTTTTAGAAAAAAGGTATAAAAGCAAGAATTTAGAATCACTAACTGCGTTTATCATCTTTTTCTTCTTAGTTCCGTATTCTGCATCTATTTATAAAGGTTTAAATTTCTTATTTGAAGGATTTGGAATATCTCCAATGAATGCGTATATTTTAATGGCGGCATTAACTGCGATCTACTTGTATTTCGGAGGATTTATCGCGGCAACACTTGCAGACTTCGTTCAAGGGTGCATCATGGTAATTGGGGTACTTTTAATGGTATTCTTTTTAGGCAGCAACCCTGAAGTTGGCGGGTTTTTTGGAATGCTGTCGAATTTAAGTTCAATAGATCCAATGCTGGTAACCCCAATAAATGAAGCAAGCTTTATTCCGATAATGGGTCTTGCATTACTCACGAGTATCGGCAGCTGGGGCCTTCCGCAGATGATACATAAATTTTACACGATAAAAAGTGAAAAAGCAGCAGTTTCTGCAAAATGGGTTTCAACAGCATTTGCATTTATCATTACATTTGGTGCAGCATATATTGGAACTGTAAGTAGGGTTTTCTACCCAGATAGCGCTTCAAAAGCTGCAGCAGGCTTAACAAGTCCTGATATGATAGTTCCAAAAATAATGGAAATTGCACTTCCTGACTGGGTTGCAGCATTAATTCTCGTACTTGTAATTTCAGCTTCAATGTCTACTTTAGCATCACTCGTGCTCGCTTCAAGTTCCGTTGTTTCAATAGACTTTGTAAAAGGAAGATTAAAAACTGACTTATCAGATAGAAACACGATGATATTGATGAGATTGTTGTGCGTTTTATTTGTTGTATTATCGTTCATACTTGCAATAGTTCCAAACAGCTATGTTCTATCATTAATGGCTCTTTCATGGGGTTTGGTATCAGGATGTCTTTTAGCCCCATATTTTTTAGGATTATACTGGAAAAGAACTACAAAACAAGGAGTATGGGCAGGAATCACATCTGCTCTCGTAATAATGTTTGGAGGAGCATATTACTTTGGAATAAACAGCGTTTATATGCCTGCAGTTGGTTCTTTAGCAATGATTGCACCGATATTTGTTGTAATGGCAGTAAGTCTCATTACAAAACCATTTGAAAGTGAACACCTTGACTACATATTCAATAAAAAATAACTTTTTTTAATAATTTTTATTCAATTTCGTAATTTTTAGAGACTTTTAGATGATTTTTCCCAAATTTTTTAAGTAATTTTAACTGCCAACTCAAAAACGTATTCAAAATTTGTATATATTATTATCAAGATATTTGTTTGAGTATTACCAAATGGGATTTTCACATTGCGGTGTGATTTTCCAATGGAGTTGAAGTTATGATATCAGAAAATTTGAGTATCGTTTTGGTATTCATACTCTATTTGCTCGTGGTAATGGGCGTAGGTATGTATTTTTACAGGCGAAACGAAACGATAAGCGATTATGTGCTTGGTGGCAGAAAATTAAATAGTTGGGTTGCAGCGTTAAGTGCGCAAGCTTCAGACATGAGCGGTTGGCTTCTTATGGGCCTTCCTGGCGTTGCATATCTTTCAGGAATGAGTGAAATATGGATTGGAGTTGGTCTTGCAATCGGAACTTACCTAAACTGGAAGTTCGTTGCAGAAAGGCTTAGAAGATACACAGAAATTGCAAAAGATTCTATTACAATACCCGTTTACTTAGAAAATAGGTTTAGGGATCAGTCTAAATTGTTAAGAATTGTTTCAGCGTTTTTTATTATGCTATTCTTCTTATTGTACACGTCTTCAGGATTAGTTGCAGGCGGAAAGTTGTTCAATCTTGTATTTGGTGTAGATTATACTCTCGCAGTTACAATAGGTGCTTTAGTAATTATTGGTTATACTTTCCTCGGCGGTTTCCTTGCAGTTAGCTGGACTGACTTTATACAAGGTTCCCTCATGTTTATTGCGATATTTTTAATTCCTATCATGGGGATTTCACAGGTGGGTGGAATTGATGCTACAATGAATGCATGGAATTCAATAAGTCCAGATTACCTAAATCCATTTACCAACCTAGATGGGGAATCCTTAGGTATAATGGGACTTGCATCAGCTCTTGCATGGGGTCTAGGATACTTTGGAATGCCGCACATCCTTGTAAGGTTTATGGCAATCAAATCAGCTGATAAAGTTCCAAAAGCAAGAAAAATTGCAACCACTTGGGTTGTAATCAGCCTTTTTATGGCAGTACTTGTTGGAATGGTCGGTGCAGTGGCTCTTGGAGCACCACTTGATGATCCGGAGCATGTATTCATGGCAATGGCACAAGGGTTATTCCCAAGTCTTATTGCAGGGTTATTTTTGGCAGGTGTTTTAGCAGCTATCATGAGTACTGCAGATTCACAGCTTTTAGTGACTGCTTCAGCAATTACTGAAGATATTTATGCATTATTAAATAAAAATGCAAGTCAAAAAGAGCTTTTATGGATAAGCAGGTTTGCGGTAATTGTTGTGGCGGCAATAGCTTATTACTTTGCAATAGTTCCTGGAAGCAGCGTTATGGGTCTAGTTTCATACGCATGGGCAGGATTTGGTGGCGCATTTGGTCCAGTAATATTGCTTTCACTGTACTGGAAGAGAATGACAAGAAATGGTGCTCTTGCAGGACTGTTATCTGGTGGATTTATGGTAATTCTCTGGAAAAACTTGAGCGGTGGAATTTTCGACCTTTATGAAATTGTTCCGGCATTTTTGCTTGCATCAGTAATGATTACCGTTGTAAGTTTAATGGATAAAGAACCGTCATTAGAAATTCAAGAAGAGTTTGACAGGGCAGTTTCTGAAATGAAATAGAAAATCTAAGAAAAAACTAAGAAATAAATATGATAAGTACCAATCATATTTAAAATAATTTTTTTATTTTGGGGTACTATGCATTATTCAATGATTAAACCTGTTTTCAAAGAAGAAGAGTTATTAATAGACAAAGGGTCGCTAAAAACAAAGCGAAAGTTTGCTTTTTTACTAGATATTAATGACCGAGTACTTATTAACCGTAATTTTTATGTAAATGATGAAGTAGATGTAATTTTAGATTATACATATACGAATAGCAAAAGACCAAAAGAAAAGATTAAATCTTATGTTTTATCCGATATATCAAAAGAATAGGTGTAATTTATGAAATTAGACGCAAAAGTTTCAATTTTTCATGCAATATTTGGTGCAGCATTTGGATACCTTACAAACTACGTTTACACGTTTGGTTTAGGAATGTTTAGTGGTGTTGCATCGTTTGTATTCATGTTAATCACATTAGTTATTACTGGAAATTTAGCTTCAATGATATTTGGAAGAGAAAGCATGAACCAGAAAGAATGGATGGGAAGCGGAGTAGTTCCATTTTTCTTCATCTGGTTAGTATTCTGGATAATGACATACAACGGAGTCTTTTACTAAGGTGGTTTTGTGGAATTGAACATCAAAATGGATAGATCAAAAGAACTATTTGAAGAATCAAAAAAATACCTTGTTGGAGGGGTTAACAGCCCTGTAAGGTTATTTAAGCCATTTCCATTTTTTGTAAAATCTGCAAAAGACTGCTTTTTGTACGACGAAGACGGAAACGAATTTATTGATTACTGTTTAGCATACGGGCCAATGGTTTTGGGCCATGCGAACGAAAATATATTAAACGCCGTAAAATCACAGATGGATTTAGGAACTGCTTACGGGGTTCCAAGTGAAAAAGAAATTATTCTCGCAAAAGAAGTAATAAATAGGATTCCTTGTGCAGAAATGGTTAGATTTGTAAATTCTGGAACAGAAGCTACCATGGGTGCAATAAGGCTTGCAAGGGGAGTTACTAAAAGAAATAAAATCATCAAATTTGAAGGTGCATTCCACGGTGCTCACGATTACGTACTTGTAAAAACCGGTAGCGGTGCTTTAACACACGGTGCTCCAAATTCACCCGGAATTCCTGAAGATACTACAAAAAACACGCTTTTAATTCCATTTAATGACGAAGATGCAGTAAAAAAAGTAATTTCTGAAAACAAAGATGAAATTGCATGTATCATCCTTGAACCTGTAATGGGAAATGTCGGTTGTATTCCTCCAAAAGAAGGATATTTACAATTTTTAAGGGAAATTACCGAAGAAAATGGAATACTTTTAATATTTGATGAAGTAATTACGGGTTTCAGACTTTCAAAAGGTGGAGCTCAGGAATACTACGGAATAAAATCAGATCTTGCAACTGTTGGTAAAATTCTCGGCGGGGGATTTCCAATTGGTGCAATAACTGGTAAAAAAGAATATATGGAACAGTTTTCACCAAATGGACAGATTTATCAGGCAGGAACATTTAACGGAAACCCGATTTCAGTTACCGCAGGAATTGAAACTCTTAAAAATCTTGATGATAAATTCTACAAAGAAACAACTAAAAAAGCAGGTATTTTATCAAATTGCTTGAGAGAAACTGCTGAAAAATACAATATTCCAGCAAAAGTTTACAATGTAGCTTCGATATTCCAGATTTATTTCAATGAAAAAGAAATTGTAACTTATGAAGATGCAAAATCAAGCGACACTGAAAAATTCATGAAATATTTCTACACGCTTTTAGAAAACGGTGTATTTGTAGCTCCATCCCAATTTGAATGCTGTTTTACATCTATAAAACACAACGACGAAGTTTTAGAAAAAACAATGAATGCAATCGATATTGCAATGAAAAAATTGTAAAATTTTCTTCTTTTTTAATTTTAAAAATAGCAAATGATTAAAATAAATTAAATAATTTCAGATTTTTCAAGAATTTCTCTCGCTTTTTCTTTTGAAATTCCTTTTCTTAAAATTGTATGCCTGTTTCTTAAAGCATGCGCAGAAGAAAGTGCTTCAATTACAATTTCTTCATCAAAACCGAGCTGTTTTGCAGTAACTGGAGCATCAACTATTTTTAATGAATTTTTAAGCATTTCAAAATTTTCATTTCCAATTTTTCCTTCTTCAAGGTAAATTTGAGCAATTGCTAACGTTCCAACTCCACACTGTTCTCCGTGTAGCGAATTTGTATCGATGCCATATTTTTCTTTCATGGTGTCGAGGGCATGTGAAAATAAATGTTCACTTCCTGAAGCAGGTCTTGACGAATGAGCAATTGCAATTGAAATTCCACTTCCAATGAGTGCTTTTACGAGTTTTTTTGGATATTCTTCTAAATTTGAATTTAAAACATAATCCATAAGTTCAATAGCAATAGTTTTAGAAAAAATACCTGAGCTATCACTATATTTTTCAGATTTTTCAATTTTTCCAAGTTCCCAGTCTAAAACCGCGGTGATATTTGACACTATATCGCCCATACCTGCGGAAAGAAGTTTTTTCGGAGATTTTTTTATAATATCAATATCTGCAATTATTGCAATAGGGGCTTCTGTCATATATGAAGGCTGTGTTAATGAAACGATTGGGGATGCAATCCCGTCGTTTGACGCAGTTGTTGGAACGCTCAAGAAAGGCTTTTTGGATTTGTGCGCAATCAATTTTCCTATGTCTATAGGTCTTCCGCCACCTATTCCTATGATGGAATCGTAGTCATTTGCATAATTTTTAATATTTTCTAAATCTGAAGTTTCAACTTCGTTGTAGTATATAAACTCAAAGTCTTTATTATATTTTTGAGTGTTTTTGCCAGTAATTACGAGGGGATTTTTTAAATTAAGATTATCAAGGATTTCTTGTATCCTAAAAGATGCTTTTTCCTTAATTATCGTATATCTTGGAATTACAATCATTTTTTCACTATTTCACTATTCAACGAGGTATTTCGTTGGATCAATTATTCCTGCTTCTTTAAATGCTCTTTTTCTTCTCATACAGCTTTCGCAAGTTCCACAATGTAGATAATCTTTACCATTATCTTTGTAGCATGAATAGCTGTATTTTATAACTTCTAAATCAAGTTTTAATTCGAGTTCTTTTCCTAATTTTGCAATTTCAGGTTTATTTAATTCATATAATGGTGCAACCATCTTAACTTTATTTAATGTACCATATTCAAGGCTTTTATTAAATCTTTCAATGAATTCAGTTGTGTTGTCTGGAAAAGTTACTCCTTCTTCCTTATTTAATCCTGAGAATATTTTTTCTGCACTGATTCCTTCTGCAAACCCTGATGCAATAGAAAACATAATCATGTTTCTTGCAGGAACCCAAACTGCCTTCATGGTTTTTTCAGATTTTTCAAAATCATCGAGGTCTTCTTTTTCAGGTTCTGGAATGTTTCCCGTATTTAATCCGCTTTCACTGAATTCTTTTACGAAATTAATATCAATTACGTGGTGATCAGCATTTAAAATATCTGATATTTTCTTAGCAGATTTTATTTCTTGATTTAGTGCCATCTGCCCGTAGTTAAATGTAACAGTACTGATATCATAGTTTTTAGATTTTGCAAACATTGACGTTACTGCAGAATCAAGTCCCCCACTAAGTACACAGATAGCTTTCATCAAAACACCTTTATTATTTTAAATTAGTCAGGAATTATATTTTCAAAAGTATTTAAAATTTTATAAATTAAATGATAAAACTTAAAAAAAGAACAAAAAATGAAATTAAAATAAAAAATATTTAAAAAAGATTAAATTCTTCTTCCCGGAAGTGTACTCTTTCTATCGAGTAGTTCCTGCTGTTTTGCTTTGTTCCAGTTTGAAACGTTCTGCAAATATCCTGTAATTCTTGAAAATTTCTCTACACTTTCACTTCCGCAACCAGTACAATTGTCTTTTAAACCGCTCATTGCAAGACTGCATTTTTCACAGATACTCAAATTTTTCGTGTATGTCCAAAAACCAATATCTGTTTTTGTCATTTTTTTAGTAATGTCCATTAAAACCTCAGGGTCTGCATAAGCTTCTGCATTCCAGAAATGGCCTATGTGTCCACCGTTACAAAGTTCATGGAATTTTTCTTCAATACCTACTTTTTCACCCAATGTAACGTCCGCGTTTACCCTAACGTGTGAAGAGTTCGTGTAATATATACTGCTTAAATCATTCAAGTTTCCATTTACCACGGATTTTGTTTCTTCTGGGTAGTATTTGTGGTCAAATTTCGCAAATCTTCCAGCAGTACTTTCAGCAGGAGTTTGTGTTACAGTCCACCTAAGGCCAGTTTCTTTTTTCAAATCATCAGCGTATTTTCTAATGTGCGAAATTACTTTTACACCAAAGGCAAGTGCTTCTGGTGACTCGTGAAGTTCGCTTCCTACATGGTACTTTAAAAGTTCGTTTAAACCGACGAAACCGAAAGTTTTCGTGGTGCTATCATACCGGTAATACTGTTCTCCATCGAATTCCTGTGTTAAGAATGGTAAAACATTGTCGTGATAGAGTCTTCTTTTAGAAATTTCATGTTTTATCTCAAGCGCTTGTTTTGCAATAGCTAATTTTTCGTCAAGTATCTCGAATAATCTTCCGTCATCACCGTCAGCTTCGTAAGCAATTCTTGGAAGGTTTATTGTATACCACTGCATGTTTCCAGTTCGAAGGGAACTTTCTTCAATAGAGTTACCCCATTCACCGCTTAATCTGGTTCTGCAACCCATTGCATTGGTGTTTCCATGCTGATAATCTGCAAACATGTTTATAAAGTACGGTAGTCCCCATTTAGCGCTTAATTCATGTATTTTTACGAGTAAATCTTTATTTTCATCTTTAAATGCATTTTCTCTTAATTTGAATATGACATTAGGGAATAAGAATGGTTTTCCGTATGCATCCCCATCCATTAAAACATCTACAAGCGCTTCTGCAATCATTTTAACTTCGTAATCGTATTCTTCGTAAGCTCCAACAACTTGACCTGCTTTTATTGCATCTTTACCTTTTAGGTATTCTGGAACTTCCAGTTCAAGGTTAATTGAACTGAATACTACCTGGCCTCCCCTTGCAGCATATATCTGGTTCATTTCATAGATAAATAACTGCATGAGCTGTCTTACTTCGCTGTATTCAAGTCCTCTCATGTATGGGGCAATCCAGATGTTAAATTCATCTATTGACTGTCCTCCAGACATTTCACACTGTGCCGCACTCAAAACCTTTGCAGCATGCTGCAATGCAACATCCGGGTGTTTTGCAGGTTTTGAAACACTTGTATGCCTTCCAGTACCGTCTACTTTTAAACCGTATTTAAAGAAGTTTCTAAGGTCGTGCTGACAGCAAACAGTTCTAACTGCCGCATATTCTAAATCGTGTAAGTGAATGTCCCCTCTCATGTGGGAATCTGCTATATATTTTGGGAATACATTTAAAAGTGCAAACTGTTTCATGGTTTCGTCAGCAACCCATTTATGAATACTTTCAGGGTTGTGCATGAGGTTTGCATTGTCTTTTGATCCTCTTTCGATTAATTTGACAATATCGTAAACCGGAATACCGAGTCTCGTGTGTTTGTGCCTGAATTCTTCAAGCCCGTGTTCAATAAGTTTTGTATTAACAATTTCTCTTATCATTGGGGCAGTAAGATATGTTACATTTAAATTTTTAACTTCTGATTCTACTTCTGTAGCTATTCTTTCTGCAGTTTTTAAATCAGCACCTGCTTCCTGAATTAAAGCTTTTACAATCTTTTCTTTATTAAATGGTTCAAATTCTTTTTCAGATGTCCTGATTTTCAGACAATTTTCAGACATATATTTTTTAGAGTAACTTTTGCCCGTTTTTTTGTCGTATTCTTTTAATGTTGTGTAAAGGATTGATTTTAAGTCATCTGTAGACATTCCATTGTAGACTTTTCCGTAAATTTCAGATAATATTTCGTCTATATTCTCGTAATCCACACCGGAATTTAAAAGTGATTTTACGAGTTTGTTAATGTTGAAGGTTTCTTCATTACCGCTTCTTTTAACTATATTTATTTTGAAATCGACGTATTTCGAATTAGAGATCATTGAACCACCTAAAAGAGAATAAAAAATAAATAATTCAATAAATGTTAATATCGGGAGGATAACCCCGATTTAAATCCCGATATTACAGGGGGTATTTATAACTAGAATTATATTAATCAATATCATAGGATAAGTAAGATTACTATATATCATTATCGATACGAAGTTCGAGCTTTAATTATATAAATAAGCTTAAAAACGGATAATTATGGAGATTTACTGGTGAAGTGGATGAAAATAATTAGTGAAGGCGAGACAAAACTGATGGTTCCAGAGGAATCAACTTTATCGAAGAAAGATACTGTATTTTATAATCCTGTAATGGAAACAAATCGGGATATTTCTGTTTCAGTTGTTCAATCATTTTTAGACGATTTCAAAAGAGATGAATTTTTAATGTGCGATCCTCTCGGGGGCAGTGGTGCAAGAGGGATCCGATACGCAAAAGAATTGAAATTTAACGGGGATTTGAAAGTTTCGATTGGAGATATTAATCCAAGCGCTGTAAAAATGATAAAAGAGAATTTAAAATTAAATGAACTTGAAAATGTCGAAGTATTTCACGAAGATGCAAATGTACTTCTTTCAAAAAACTTTAAAGTATTTAATGTAGTTGATTTAGATCCATTTGGTTCCCCGGTTCCTTATTTAGATAGTGGAATCAGGGCAAGTCTCACAAAAGGGGGACTTTTATGTATGACTGCAACAGATACGGCGGTATTATGCGGAGCATACCGAAAAACATGCATTAGAAAATACAATGCGGTGCCTTTAAAAGGCGATAAGGAACTTGCAGTACGTTTAATGATTGGATATGCTGTAAAAATGGCTTCAAAATATGATATTGGATTAAAACCGATATTTTCACATGTAACGGATCACTATGCAAGAACTTTCATGGTTACAGAACGGGGAGCCGGAAAAGCAGATTCTGCAATTGAAAATTTAGGGTATATCCGGCAGGATAGTGAACAAAAATCATTTAAGACATTTGAAGAAGGGTCTGAAAAAGGATACGCAGGTCCATTCTATTTAGGTGACATTTCAGATAAAAATATCGTTCAAAATGCATTAAATACTGCTAAAACTAGAAATTATTCAAAAAGAGCAGTAAATATTTTAGAACTGATTTCAAATGAATCAAAAATTAATCGGGTAGGCTGTTTTGATATTCACGAGCTCTGCAGTTTTATAAAAAAGCTGGTTCCGCCGGTAAACGATATCATGGAAAATTTAAAAGAAAATGGATTTAAAGTTACAAGGGTTCATTACAATCCTTATGGTTTAAAAACAGATGCAGAACTTTCAGATCTGGTCGTTTTAATATCTGAATACCATTCAAAAAAATATTAATTTTATTTTATGTTTATTTTTAAAATTATTAATTATGTGATAGAATTTTTCCAAAGAAGTTTTTCGTTCTTTCATTTTTAGGATTATTAAATACATCTGAGGGATTTCCGTCCTCTAAAATCTGGCCATCGTCAATAAAAATGAGTCTGTCGCCGACTTCTTTTGCAAAACCCATTTCGTGAGTTACAACAACCATTGTCATTCCTTCATAGGCAAGCTGTTTCATTACATCGAGTACTTCTTTTACGAGTTCAGGGTCAAGCGCAGAAGTTGGTTCGTCAAATAACATTGCATCCGGTTTCATTGCAAGAGCTCGTGCAATTGCAACTCTCTGTTGCTGCCCGCCTGAAAGCTGTATTGGGTATTGATTTTCTTTTCCTTCCAAACCCACTTTTTTTAATAGTTCTCTTGCTAAATTTTCCGCTTCTTTTTTTGGAACGTTTAAAACTTTTCTCGGAGCAAACGTAATATTATCTAAAACGGTTAAATGGGGGAATAAATTAAATTGCTGGAATACCATACCGATTTTTTGCCTAATCTTATTGATATTTACTTTTTTATCGGTTATATCGTCCCCTTCAAAGAAAATATGTCCTTCAGTAATTTTTTCAAGTCCATTAATGCATCTAAGAAGTGTAGATTTTCCGCTGCCACTTGGGCCGACAATTACTAAAACTTCTCCTTTAGCCACTTTTAAATCTACTCCTTTTAAAACATGGGCCTCTTTGAATTTTTTGTGGATATTAACCATTTCTATCAATTTTCCACCTGTTTTCAAAGTTAAAAGTAAAATAAATTAATTATTCATCCTTTATTTCTAATTTTTCCTTTAAAAATTCTTTTAATTTATCTTTTCCTAATTTTTTACGCATTTCATAAAGTTTTAAAGGGGTAACTATTTTATAAATTTGTGAATCATCAATTCCAAACTCCCTAGATCTTGCCTGACATATTCTAATTCCTATATCATTAATTGCAGCATCTACATTGTCTGCATGATGAATTAGCCATGCTTCAATTGAATCGGGACTTACAGGTCCGTGGTCTCCGTGGTGGCTTGCTACAACTTTTATAACTTCGAGTGGAAAATCTCTTCTGTAAAGTTCTGCAATTCCAAGTGTTAAATGATCAAGGTGAAAATCTGAAAGATGGTCGAATTTTCCATCTTTTAACTGATAATTTTGCGGTTTCATAAGGTCGTGGAGTATTCCTCCAGAAATGAGTAAATCACGGTTTAGTTCAATTCCATATGTTTCTTCCAAAGCTTCTGCCATTTTTACAGCCATTTTTGTAACCGCAATTGTATGTTCAAGGAGTCCTCCGGGGTATTTATGATGCCGTTTAACGCTCGCAGGAGAGTTTTCAATTGTTATTCCAGTACTTTCAATTTCAGGATGTTTGGGTAGGGGATTATTTATATATTCAATAACTTTTTTTCTTAATTTTTCGTCCTTAATTTCCTCTGCAAGAGCGATTAGATCTTTCATTAATTCACCTCGGGCATATATAAAACAATAAATAGATTAAATTACTATATATTTCATTCGATAAATGAAAATGGTGCATATATGATAGATTTAGCAAAAGACCACTTAAAAAAAGTTCTATCCCTCTGCGGAGCAAATAGGGATTGCGAATATTATCCATGCCACTATGAAAATCAATCGTGCCTTTGGTGCTACTGCCCATTTTACCCCTGTGAAGATGAAAACTTGGGCGAATTTGTAAAAAGAAAAGACGGATCTTTAATCTGGAGCTGTATGAAATGCAACTGGATTCATAAGCCAGAAATCGCATCCGAAGTTTTAAAAGAGATTACAGAACTTACTAAAGATAAGAACATAAATGATTCGATCGAATTTATTGATAATCATGAAATTTTAATGAATATAAAAAGGCGAGTTGAAGAAAAACTTGGAAAGGATAATTCAGTTTAAGGGCGGAAAAACCATGTTTGGATTTGATAATTTAATTTTAGGAGTTTATTTATTTAATTTTTTACTGATACTGACTGCAACATATACTGATATCAAAGAGCGAATAATTCCCCATTTTGTAATTATATTAATGTTAATTGTTAATTTACCACTCGGGTATTATTTTTTTGGTTTTGATGCCATAACTTCGTTTTTTGCAACGTTAATTTTATGTTTAATTCTTGGGGTCGGCATGGGTGGTGGAGACGTTAAGATGTTTACGGCACTATCTCCTCTTTTTGCAGCAGAAACTATATATTTCGTTCCGAAAAATATTTTAATATTAATCGGTTTAAGCGCATTGTTTGCGGCAATTTTTCCGATGACAAAAATATTAAAAAATTACTGGAAAGATATTGTTCCATCTTCCGCATATCTTGCAATGCTTATTGGAATAATAGTTTCAATTACAGAAATATATTCTATTGGAAATACCAAGACAATACTATGGATTTACATAATTTTATCGATATTTATTTCCCGAAAAATTCCAAAATATCGAATTATATCTAATAAACTTGGATATATTACGCCTATTTACTTGGTTGGATTTTATTTACTCAATCCTGCGTATTTTGTATCCGAAAATGTTCTTATTTCGTTTTTTGTGTATATTGGACAGCTTTCCTTAATTTCTCTGGTAATATACGCATTAACAGGTGCTGAAATATCTTCAAAAAAACAAATCAGCGATTTAAAAGAGGGAGATATAATTCGGGACATTGTAACAATAAAAGAAAATGGCGAAGTAACTGTTGAAAATGCAAATATTTTGAAGCGTTTCAAGCACATGATTTATGGAGAAATGGGTAAACTCGAAGGAAAATCGTTAATGACTGATGGAGAAGGTCTTTCGGATGAAAATCTGGAATTATTAAATAAACTGCAAAATGAAGGGAAAATCGGCGGGGAATTAAATGTTTTAACTACGTATCCGTTTGTTCCATTTGTGCTTGTTGCTTACTGTGTAATTACCCTACTAAATATGGGCTTTATAAATTATCTGGTGGGATAACATGTTTAAACGTTCTAATCGGGGTCAGATATCTTTTGAATTTTCAATAATCGTTCTTTCGATACTTTTGATATCTACAATAACAATTACGTATTTTTTAACTTCTTCATTTGACGAAGGAACTAGAACACTTGATAAAATTGATTTGGGTGCAAAAACTGCGGTTTCACTCGTAAATTCCGGATATAATGGGACACAAACCGAGGGAACACTTATTTATGCAGGGATGACCTGGGATAATGCAGGTAATAATTATGAAAATATAACTGTGTATATTTCAAATACAACACCAGTTCCTGTTAATACTCGGGTTTTTGTGAAAAATTACGTTGTAGAGACTCAGGATATAGATACAACAAAATATGATTTCAGCATAGCCTGGTCAGGTTAATAATTTTTTAAATTTTAAAATAGATATTTTGAAGACAATAGAAAATATATTTAAAAGATCCTGACAATATATTTAATATCCATATTTATTATTTCATTGTTATAATTTCAGGAAGGAGGGAGTTTATGCCTGCTGAAGAGTATAGTGGTAAATTGAAGAGTTTGAAATCTAAATCAAAAAAATCTTCTAGGATACCTCCGAAACAGCTTAGGATGGCACTAGTTATTGTGGTTTCGGTTATTGTGATTTTTGAGGTTTACAATATTTATTTCACTGCAAAAAACAGGGAACTTGAAGAATTAGAAAATAACAGGGCGGTTGCAATAGATACAATTGACAAATTATTCTTTGAGTATCCAAATGATCCTCAGAAAATAGCGTATGTGATTAAACTACAGCAAAGTCAAGATGAGGAAAATATCGAACGTATTTTGGATGATGCCCAAAAATATTTGGAAATAAAGCAGTATAAGACTCTGGCCATAAATCAGATTAAGGATATGTATGGGGAGTATTATGGGAGCAGTATAAAGGCAAATGAACTCGAAAGAAAAATAAATGCTGCAAATTCAACTGCAGAAGTTGATGAGCTGTTCAAACAGTCAAACGTGGAAGAAGAAGTTAAAGAAATTCTTGAAAAATCGCTTGAAAAAACAATATCGTCTGGAGATTCATACTTTTATGTTGAAATGTCTGGTCAAGAATATTTCATGACAAAAGACGACGTTTTAGAAATTACTGATTCAATGGGCATAATGCAGCTCAAAGAATTTAGGGTAACTCCAGTATCTAACTTAAATAAACTTACAGTTGTTGTATCTTCAAGACAGTGTGGTAAAATACCACTTTCCGGAGATTCAATATTGGTATACAACAAAAATACTCCTGAAGCACCTATTGCTTATGCAGTAATTGATTCATCTTACGTGATTCTCCCAGATATAGGATATAGTGAAGAAAGATCCGTATCAAATGTCGTAAACGACGAGGGAAGTGAATCAACAGTTGAAAGTACTTCATCAATTTCATACACCCTTAATAACTTGCCAGGAGTTCTTCATGCAACTGCTGCTGATAAATTAGATATCGGAACAGTCATCGATAAATTTGGAAGCTACGGTGAAAGACTTAATAAAATTGAAGACAACACTCAAATATTTGATGAAAATGTAAATTACTTATTAATAGTTGCAGTACCGACCGAAAAAGTTTCAAACTTGGTTGCAGTAAACAGTGAGGACCTATTCATTGTAAAAGCAGCAGGTGGTAACTGATGAAAATGCTTAATATAAAATATTTAACTATTTTTTTATTTTTAATATCAATAATTCCAAATGCACATTCTGAAACTACAGTTGCTACCCTGGATACATACTGGAGTTTAACCGGAGAAATTACAAACGAATACCCATATTCCGTATTCATAACGATTCCAGAAGAAATTGAATATATCGAGAAAGATTTAAAATCTTCAAAAAATTTCATGGAATTAACAAATGGTGAGAGTGACGATGACGACGAAGAAGAGTCTACCGATCCAGTTACATTTGATATCACTCCAAAATCAGAATTAAATGGACAGGAAGGATTTTGGATCCCCCCTTACACGACTGCAAATATAAAGATGTATTCTACAAGGGTTGATGTATTAACTACAAAAGAAGATGACGATGAAGAAGATGACGATGAAGTGGTTCGAACAATGGAGATATCTGGCCCTGCAGCGTATCCGAAAACAAAACTCATTGATTTAAGTGAAATAATTCCTGCATCCAAAAAAGATAAAATAGGGCTTGATAACTTTAAACTTTATGTGAAAGGCTCAATAGTCAAAAACGATACAGATGTGCTGAGTATTTTGATACCTGCACCAATTGTATTAAAGGATTACAGCACTTGTGATAAATTTATAAGTAAATATTCGGTAAATACCTGGGTAGATTCATATTCTGACTGGGTAAGTGATCACAACGAATTAAGCAGTTATGGATCGACAATGCTCGATAACACACTAGTTCCCGTGTTTGACTTGGGCCCAGGGTTTTACAAAACATTTGATGTCCCTGCACTCGTATATACTACTTCATCAAATCAAGAATTAAGTTTTTCATACAAAATGTATTGGTATGATGAAGAAGAAAATACCAAAGATATATGGATGCTTTAAACTACCTATTTTTAATTTTTGAGGAATGTTGATATGTCAAAAGGACAGGTTTCAGTAGAATTTATCGTATTATTTTTAGCACTTCTTGTAGCGGTTGTTGTATCTACAATGACTCCAGGAATTTTTGGATTGAATAAATCTGTAGAGTTATCTTCGGCAAGTTTGGCGCATGCTGCACTTTCAAAAGTTAAGAGCAGTGTTGAATTGCTTTCGGTATCGGATCCGGGTTCATCAAAGATGGTTTATGTTAAATCCCCAATTTCAAAATGGGAGATTAATAATAGGTCAATTTCGATATCTGGGGACGGTTATAATATTTCAACAAATACTACGGTAACTCTAAAAAATAAGCTTGGAAGCACTTCATTTACTCATGAAACTACTTCATTGAAGATATTAACAGTTAATTTAACAAGGATGGATGAGTATGTTCAAATTGACATCAACTAAAAAAGGACAGGTTTCTTTTGATTTTATACTCGCAATGCTCTTTCTATTATTAATTTTTGCATTTACTGGTCAAAATGTATTAAACATGGCAAAATCATTTAAAGAGTCTGAAACTGTTGAACGGGGGCATGCAATACTTGATAATTTCGAAAATTATGCAATCACAGCATATTCAAAAGATGTTGCCATAAATGCAACTTTTAAGCCAGTGGGTAACCTAAATTATACAATTATGATTTCAAATAAGACAATTAGTGTAAATTCGACTACATATATTATATTTAGTCCCGATCCCGATAATAATGGAGTTGTTAATATATCCAGTAGTAATGTTAACAATTCAGTAAATTCAATCCCTCCAAATACTGTAAACATATCTTTTGGGGATTTTTATGTTACAAAAAAATTACAAATATCTATTCAATAATCTTTTTTTCGTATTTTCTATTTTTTTATTAATTTCCTCAGTATATTCATATTCTGATTATTATAAGGTAAATGTGGATGAAAAATCTAAAACTGAAACATTTAATATCGATAAAGTAGAGAATTATACCTATAAACTTAGTTATGTTCACTATGGAAATCTTCAAGAAGGAATGTATGTTAAGATTTTTGTAAATGGCCACAATATCCATGAATATTCAAAAGATCTTTCAAATACTGGATCAGGCGCGTATAAAAAATCAGAAAACGAAACCGATATTACAAATTATCTGGTAAATGGGAGTAATGAACTCAAAATAGAATCAAATATCTGGAAAACCGAAAATTCTAGCCCATATTATGTTTTAGAAAATTTTAAGATCACAGAACATGAAGTTTCGATAATAAAACTTCCAATATCCTCAGATGTAAATTTTTTAGTATTTATTTTATGTTTGATATGTTTGATGAGAAGAAAGGGATAAAATGACTTTAAAATCAAAATTAACTTCCAAAAAAGGATACATCTTTACTTATGAAGCTGTAGCAGTTGTAATTTTATTTATAGCTGTATTTTACATGGGTTATTTTACATTTACCCACGTAAATCTTACTAATCAGGAACAAAAGAGAGATATGGAACAATTTGAAAAAGCAATTTAATTTCAGACATGATATTTAAAATGCATGAATTTCCTTCGAATTCTTATGTTCCTGATTATTTGAGGTTTTTAAAAGCTGTTTCTGAAAGATATTCTGGTTTAGAAACAATTCCTGGTACTTTTGATCCATATTCTATGGATCAGGAATTTTTATACAATGAATCGTGGTACTATGAAATAAATATTACAAATCCCGGAACTCAGGATCTTACAGATTTTCAGGTGCTCGTAACGTTAAATCCTTCAAATTTTAATTTTGATTATTCCTCAGATGGTTCAGGGCTCAGTTTTTGGCAAGGAAACACTCAACTTCATTACTGGATCGAAACATGGGACTATAACGACGAAGCAAGAGTCTGGGTGAAAGTTGACAGCCTTCCTGGCGAGATAACAACGCCTATATTGTTAAAAAGAAACCAGGGCGGGTCATATTCAAGTGACGGAGAGGACACGTTTATATTCTTTGATGATTTTGAGGATGGAAACTTCAATGACAAATGGAATATTGTAAGAGGCGATTGGGAAATTTCAACAGATTCAGATCTTTCCTATTATAATGGAGGTTCTGGTACCAATCATGTAGCACACCTTCAAGCAAGTGATATCGAGTATAGAAGAGCAGTTTCAGATGATCCATTATCTGTTGTTGATGGGGACATTTACATTTTGGATGCGCTTGTTAAGGGGCATACGGGAGCTACTGGTGGAAGTGCGGATAGCCCTGATACTATGCTTGGATTTTATTCTGATAACGGAGGTAATAACTATTATAATTCATTTAATGGTTATGATCAAGTTTTTGCGATATGTGAAAATGGAGATTCAAACGCGGTATTATCCAATATATTTACAAAAGACAATCAGTGGTATTATGAAAAATTAATTTTAGAACAAGAAGATAAAAATGTTGGTGGAGATGAGGATAAAATTTGCAAAGCCTCACTTTGGGTATTGTTTAATGGTTATTTGGGAGACACAAATCCGAATTATAACTTAGATTCTATGCTCGATACAACCTGTGAAATTACAAGTTATTCAAGTACTCGAAAACACATTCTTATCGGAACCGGGCAGGGTAGTCACAGTGAAGAATTCTGGTTTGACAATATAAAAGTTAGAAAATATGCTGAAAATGTTCTGGTTGATGTTTATGAAGTTTTAAGTTACAATACCGGTCAAAATGCCGTAGATGTTACAGAGTACCATTTTGAGGGGGTTCCAAGTTACACTTTTTCAAATGTAAATTTGGTTGATGTAAATTATACTTATACAATAGTTCCTGATACCTATGTAATGACTAGAAATTTATATGTTCCAGTAAAAACTTGGAGATATTCAAATAGTAATTCAGAAACCGAAAACATCAGTTCCGGGGAAATACTGTATTTTGCGGCAAGAAGGCCCTCAACGATATCAAATATAACTGCAAAGGCAGGTGCTACAACCACAGCTTTATTTATGGTAAATGGTGTGCCTTACGAACTTTCACTTGGTACTAGTGACAAACTAACCGACTTTGAAAAAGTTATTTCAACGCATGCTTGGGAGTACTATGAACCAAATGAAGTAAAACTATTAAGTACCGACCCCGCTACAAATGTAGATTTAACTTTAAATTACGATGAAGCATCTACAATATATGTTTTAAAATTAAAGCAGTATAATGTGTCATGTATTCTTAGTATGAACAATTAAGGTGTTTTAAATGATATTTGACATGGATTTGGTCATTGCAATAGTCATACTTACAATTGGAATGGCGTTTTTTACGACATCGCTGGTGGAACATTCCGGAGCATATCAGGATGTTATAAAATCAGATATATTGCATGATAAGGTATCTTACCAGTTAAAAGCGATAATCACTGATGGAACTGTTGAAACAGCCTTACTATTGTGGAATAATAATGAAGATTCTACTGCAGAATCCATTTTATCAAATAGGCTATATGTTAAAAACTACGATTTTATTGTGGATGATCAAGTAGTATTCAGTAAAGGAAGTAAATCTAATCAAAATATTGTTATTGTATCTTCCGTTGTGATTATGAATAGGTCTGAAGGATGGTATGGGGTAGCATGGGATGAAGGGGGTAGTATTACTATAAAAGGCCCTGAAATCTCAGAAACACAAGCATACCAAAGTGTTTCAGGAGATTACAAAAAAGCAATTTATTACTTTAATAACAGTAAACCCGTCGAAGTTTCTTTAAAAGTATATGGTAACTAAGGTGGTAATTTATGTATCTTTCTCAAAGCACTACAACTCTTGTATTATTATTGTTACTGACTGCCACTTTAACATATAATACATTGGATTTGCAAAAAAATCAAGTTTTAACTGAAATGGAAGCGTCTTCAATAGACTTAAAATCTTCTTCCTTAGAACACATAATCGAAAGCTCTCTTCCAACAGTGTTTAACCGAGTATTAAATGATGCAGAGCTGGAAGTAATCGACAATTATAATAACAACCCTTCAGGAGACCCTTTTTTTGAGTCTACTAATTATACTTTAGCGTATTTAAAAAATGGGACGGAAGATATAATAGTGAAGGATTATCTTGAAAATGTAAGCGAAGAATATTCTAATTTAGGATATACTATCGATTATAATTTTAGCATGACAAATATTACGATGGTTGACGGGTTCACCTTTAAATTGGATTATGATTTGTATTATAAAATCCAAGGAAACAAAGGCGTTATCAAAGAAGAAAATATTTCTTCATTTCAATATTCCACTGTAAAAACGGTTTTGGATGCTTACCATTACATAAAACCTACATATGTCGGAGTAATAAACGTATCTAATCCTAATGCAGAAACACTGTATGATTTTCAGGTAAAAGTGGTTTTTAACGACTCTAATTTTGATTATTCAATAGAACCTACTGGAGAAGGTCTTAGATTTTATGACGAAAATGGGAATTATATCCCTTATTGGGTTGAAGTATGGGATTATAGTGACGATGACAATGATCGAACATCAGTGTTGTGGTTAAAAGTTCCAATATTGGATGCGAATATAAACACGTCAGTATATATCTTGTCAACATATCCAAAAATTTCAGAAAGCAATGGTAATAGAGTATTTGAAATGTTTGATGATTTTGAGGATAGTAATTCACTCTATTCAAAATGGAATGTTTACAGGGGGGATTGGGAGTATATTTCCAATTCAAATATATATTCAAACAGTCTTTATAATGAAAATATTATAACATGTCAGGATGCACCAGACATTGCCAGAATGATCTCCACAGAAAATACAAGTTTAAGTGAGTATATTGTGGAAGTTGATTCAATGGGTTATTTTGCATTCCATGATAGCACTCCTGGCCCTTATACAATGCTTGGATTTTTTGCAGACCCTGAATATTTGGCAGAAACTACAACCCACCCTGATGCTTTTTATTCAGTTGACATGAGTAGCGTACATGGCGCATTATTTACCCTTACTGGATCCAATTTAATATGGGATTTGAAAGTATTCGATATTTTCTTCGGACTTTCCAAAGAATATCCTGTTGATTATAATAATGTACTTCGGACATACGTTGGAACAGATTTCTTCAATGCTCCTCTTGAAAATGAATGGTATACAATTAAATTGGAAGTTTTAGATGACGATATTCAGGCAAAATATTGTACCTTGGAAGATTATATATCTGACAATGAACCCGATTGGATGATTTCAGAAGAGAATCTTGAGAAATACGGAACTTATTTTGAACTGGGTACTTCAGGAGGAAGTTTGATAGATGCTTATGATATCTATTTCGATAATTTCCGTGTTAGGAAATATGCTTCAATAGAACCAACAACAAATATTTACTCTTTATCAAAAACAGTAGGAATAAATTATATAACGCCCCCAAGAGCAGAAGGTACCCGGTATGTTTTGGGAAGTGATTATAACCTGTACTATGAAGAAGCGGATAATTACCCATCAATAATCGACATGCTTGCAGGAGAAGATTTTAAATCTTGGGAGTACGGTTATGGATTAAAATTAAAAGGATATCAATAAAAATAAAATTTATTCAATTTTTTCTAAATTTCCTTCGATAAATTCCAAAATGCAAACGTCAACATCGTTTTTTTCACAAAAATAATTTTCCATTTTTCCATTAAATTTTTCGCGTTTGTTTACGATAATTGCATTTGGTTTTTCTTTTAACATTTCTTCAAGAGTTAATAGTGTTTTTGTATCAACAACTTCCTTTTCTTCAATTTTAAATATTAAAAAATATTTTGCAGAATCAGCGTCTGAAATTGTGTCCATATCCATTGGAACTGCAACTTTCATGAGTTTCACCTTTTAAATTTTTTCAACGTACATTAATGGATAATCGAGTTCTTTAATGTATTTTAATCTTAAAAGAGCACGGTTTTTCTCAGTTTTTACAGTTAGGGATACATCAAGCATTTCGCCAGTTAATGAAACATATTTTCCATCTTCGATTATTCCAACAATTGATACAGAAACATCTTCAATAAATGGCTGGTTTTTCAAAGATTCAGACATTGCAATTTCTAAACTTTTTTTAGTTTTTTCGCTAACAGGTGTTCCAACAAATTGGTGGAAAAGTGCTCCAAGTGAAATACCCCCTTCAAAAACTGCTCTTTCCCGATCACTTAAATTTTTAAAGTATGAATCAAAAATTTCATTTTTTTCAAGGCTTTTTTCAGACATTTTCTACACCACTTAATTCTTCTTCAAGAGACTTAATGCAGACAGAAAGAACAGAATCAACTGCTTCTTCTTTAGTTTTTTCTTTGTTCCAAGGGGCATTTAAGCCAGCAGCTTCAGCATGCCCTCCACCTTGCCCATCTAAAATTTTTGCAACTTTTTCCATAAGGGCCCCCATGTGGATTTTTTTTGAAATTGCTTTTCTTGAGCGCACACTTATTCTAATTTCTCGATCCCTTTTTCTTGCAGCAACAACAAATGCAATGTCTGCCCCAATACTTACGATTGTTTTTGCACAGGAAGCTTCATGAGAACTTGCATGGGATATTGCAATAGTGTAGCTATCAAGTTCCATTAATTCCATCCTGCTACAAGCTTTTAAATGTGCAATTCTTTTGCTTGGATCACTTTCTTGGCTTAAAAGATAAAGTACTTTTTGAAAAGATACATCTTTCATCAACCACGAGATTATATTAAAGGTTGATTCTTTTGCAATTTTCAAATGTTTTGTATCATACAAAATACCGCATAAAAGCCCTATTCGGATATTTTTTGGAGGGTAAATCTTCATTTCTCTGAATAAATTTGCTACAATTTCACAAGTTGAAGTTGAATTTTCATCAACAATATAAAATTTGCAGAAATTTATAAGATCGGTTTTTTTGTGATGATCTATTAAAATAACATCTGAATTAGTTAGTTCTTCTGAATTTACAGTTACCTGATTTATTGAAGAAGTATCAACTAAAAAAACAGTTTTTGGTAATTTTGGATATTCTATAATTTCAATTTTTTCGTTTAATTCTTTCAGTATTGATCGTGAAAGTTTACTTACAGAATCTGCAGATATTTTTAAATTTTTTTCTTTTGATTTTTTCTTAGAAAAGCTGTTTGCAAGCTGTTTTAAACCGATTGCAGCACCAACTGCATCAGGATCTGCGTTATGGTGACATAGAAATATAATATCATCATTTTTTAGATAATCTTTCAATATTTCAATTTTTTTTTTCATAAACAGACCTTAAAAAAGAGTATAGTAAAAAATTAATTTATTGGCCCTGACCCATTACTTTTTGGAGGCTTTCTTGTAATTCAGTGTATCTTTTCTGCATTTTTTCTTCTTGTTTTTCAAAGGTAGTTACTCTTAACTGGAGTGTTTCTATCTTTTCACTTAATTCTTCTTTTACTTCAGCCTTGTTTCTTTTAACGAGGATTCCACCAGCCATCTTAAATACTTCTTCGGAATCAGATTTTTCCATTTCTTCAATAGCTTTTTCCATTTCCTTTAATTGTGTTTCAAACTGCTGTTTTTGGTACATTATCATTTGTAACTGCTGCTGGAGTTGTTGGAATTGCATTAATTGATTTTGAACGTTTGCAGGTAATTCCATGATTTCAATCCTCTTTTAGGTTTAATTTATTTTTAAACTAATTTTATTTACCAATTATTATTCATCTTCTGTTAGTTTATATATACTTTCTGCAACTTTTATCCAACGAATATATGAATAAATAGACGCTTTTAAGATACTCAATTCGTCAGAAATGCACGAAATAATAATTGAATTTTCAAAAAGGTCCATTTTGCACTTTGATCGAACTTGCGATGCGACATGTTCTGGATAAACAGATTCATAAATAATTCTGGCTTTTTTTGGAGTTTCAAAAGTCAATTTTAATGTAAATTTGGGATATGTCATAATAACACTATTCAATATCGAGTATTTTTACAGTTTTTATTTTCAAACTCGGACCCATATTTTCTGAGCCTTTGTGAACTTCAATGTAAAATGTGGACTCATCAACCGTTTTAAAGGTAATTACAACTTCAGAATTCTCTTCCTTATAATTACTCAATTTTTTGAATAAGTATTCAAAGAAGAATTCTTTTAAATGTTCAGTATTTTTATCAAACTTTGAACCCAGTTTTCCAGAATTTTTAAATGCTTTTCCTGAAACTTCCCGTTGAAGTTTTAAGGATAAGTTCATAGAAAGAATTTTATTATTTTCAAAATTAAATATTTTGAGCCTTCCAGGGTTTCCTTTTAGTTCTTCTACAATTATCATATCGTCCTTATTTTCGATTAGCTCGGAGAGAGGAATTTTTCCTCGGTTTAATATTTTAAAATTAAAAACCCTCGCTAAATCATTTACAAGGCTTCTGGTTCTTTGAGAAGGTTTTCTGGAAGTCGTAATTATCATTATCTTGCCTGAACTTTTTTAACTATTTTAGGTCTTAATTTTATCAAAACTCTGTTACTACAGTGAGGGCATTTAGCTTTTAATCCTATTTCATCAAGAGTTACGATTTTTCCGCAGTTGGAACATCTGTACTCTGCCATAATATCACCTAAAAAAGCTTAAAATGAAAAATAAATGGTTTAAAAATAATTAAATTAGATTTCTCTACTTTTACTTTCAATAACTCTTCTGATTGCTTTTGTAACAACTTTACCAGCACCAGTTTCAGGAGTGTATGCTCCACCAGCGATTTTTGCACCGCATTTTTCACATACCCAGATAGAGGTTCCTGCTCTTTTTAATTTAGGGAATGCACAAACAGGGCATTTGTAATCTTTGTTTTGTTTGATTTCAACGTCTCTTAATCTTACTCTGATTTTTCTACCGTATCTTGATCCAAATCTTCCTGCTGAACCAATTTTTTTAGTGTGGCTAAATTCTACCATTATTTCACCTGTTTCTATCCGTAAATTGATTATTCATATCTTTTAAGTACTTTAGTTTGAACAGTTCCTTTTGTAAGTTTGTTCAAATGCATGTAAAATTCGTTTTCAATACCACTCGGAATTTCGATTACAAGAACAAGCGAACCATCGCCCAACCATTCTTCCTGTTTAGTTGCGCCATATTCATGAAGTGTGTGGTAGGCATTTGCAGCGAATTCTCCAAGAATTTTGACTGCAACATCCCTTTTTTCAAACTTAATGGGTAAAAGTTTCCTCAATTCCTTAATAATCTTAGGAATTTGTTCTTCAGCGCTTTTGTAAATATCAACACTGAGTCTAGCTTCTTCCATAGCGTTTTCAATCCTTTTAGGCGGGTGAGGTGTATCAGTCTGGGGGTTTATCGTGTTTTTTGAAATTATCGACACGATCTGCTTTCTTTTTAGTTCTTGTATTTCTTTTCGCTGGTTAGCTGTTAATTGAACAGTTCCTTTTTTTAGTATCTGTTCTGCAATTTCCAAAGGATTTAACGTTTCAAAAATCTTCAAAAGTACGTCTTCTGGAACTTTTTCTCCTTTTCCAGAGTCCTTGTAAACCGTTTCAGCGGCCAAGATTTCTGAGATGCCTATTGGCTGTCCTTCTTTAAATTTAGCTGCCAAGTATGGATCCACGAGTATTTCGAATTTTTCCCCATGTGATTGAAGCCTTGCTATAACAGCATTGTCCAATGACACCATATCTATCCCTTCTTTTATTTATATACCTTTCCCCGCATTAAATAAAACCATAATTTGGGTTTTTTCAGGTATTTATTCTCAATTTATCTTAATTTAACTTATTCACTATCTTCTTCGCCTTTATTTTTTTCAGCTTCCTCTTCTTCAGCCTTAACTTTTTCGTAAACTGCTTTTACGATTTTTTCAATTTCATTAACACTTATTTTTTCAACTAATTTTCCAGAATCTTTTATTATGGCCATATCAATATTTTCAGGCTTTAATTCTTCAGTAGTTTTACTTAAAGCGTAAAGTGCTAATTCCATTCCTTCGCTAACAGTCATATTTTCGTCGTATTTTGATTCAAGAACTTCCATTGCGATAGGCCTTCCAGAACCAATTGCTGTAGCTTTGTATTCTATTAAAGCTCCACTTGGGTCAGTTTCAAACAGTCTTGCACTGTGTCTGTCGATTCCAGTAATTAAAAGTGCTAAACCAAATGGTCTTGCACCACCGTGTTGAGTGTATGCCTGTTTAATGTCGCAGATTTTTTTTGCAAGTGCTTCAACAGTGATTGCTTCACCATAAGAAACCCTGTTCATCTGAGCTTCGATTCTCGCTCTATCAATTAAAACTCTTGCATCCGCAACTAAACCTGATGTAGCAGCTACAATATGGTCGTCGATTTGAAATATTTTTTCAATTGATGAAACGTCAATTAATTTACTTGTAATTCTCCTATCGACTGCGAGAACCACTCCATCTTTACACTTAATTCCTACAGCAGTAGTTCCTCGTCTCACTGCTTCTCTAGCATATTCAACCTGATAAAGTCTTCCTTCAGGGCTGAATATTGTTATTGCTCTATCGTATCCTGATGCTGGAACCATTTGTTGCATATAATTGCCTCCAAAATTTAAATTAATAAGTATGAATTGTAAATTAACGGATATAATAACTACTTTTCGCTGAATTTTTATATATATCTATCTTTTTATCCTCCGAAACACACTTCCGCTATATATTAATATATTAGAAAATCTAATATATTCATGTACAGATAGGTGATAGTATGATCCCTGTAACAATTTCTGAAGAAGCAATGGAATTTATAAACGAAAAAATAAGCGATACGGGTTCAAAAGACTTGATCGTGTTTTTCGAAGGATTTGGTTGAGGGGGTCCTAAATTCGGGATTGACACAGCAAGTAAAATCCTTGAAACAGATGAAAAAATTTACGATGAAGAGTTTAGAATCTTTATCGACAAAATGGCAAGACAGGTATTAAACGAAGTATATATCATCGTTAAAAAATCCGTTTTCAGCGGAAAATACCTGGCAGTAAAAGGAGCAGGTGGATGCTGTTAATTTAAGAACCCTAAATAGGGATTAAAGACAGCATACCTTATTTTTTTCTATTTTTTATTGTATTATTTTGTTATAATTAATGCATCTCCAACGAATCCGCCTTGGCCTTCTTCTTTGATAAATGCAGGGTTGATGTCGATTTCACTTATTTCATCATAAGTTTCCATTAAAACTCCAACTCTAACGATCAATTCTTTTAAGAATTCGATATCGCTTCTTTTTTCGCCTCTAACTCCTTCTAAGATTTTATATGATTTTAGGGAGTGAAGTATTTCTCCAGCGTATTCTTTTGTTATCGGGGTAATTCCAAAGGAAACATCCTTTAAAACTTCTACGAATATTCCCCCAAGCCCAGTCATAACAACAGGCCCAAATACTGGATCTCTTTTAGCACCAATAATAATTTCTTTTCCGGTGACAAACTGTTCGATTAAGACACCATCGATAATTCCATCGATTTTTCTATCAAACAAATATTTTTCCCCATTTTTCATTATCGTTTCAAATGCTTCAGATGCATCACTAGGATCGATTATAACACAACCTGCATCTGATTTGTGTAAAATATCTGCTGAAACAACTTTCATTACTACTTTTCCTAAATTTTCAGCGTATTCTTTAGCTTCTTCTTTAGTTGTGGCAACAAATTTTTCAGGGATTGCAAATCCATTCAATTTTAAAAACTCTTTTGAGTTGCTTTCATTTGCATTTGCAAGCAGTTCATCAATTTTTTCAGGGTTTTTAGTTTTAGCTTCTGCAATTTCGGCTCTGATTTCATTTAAGTATTCAGGGCTGTCGTATTTGTCCATGAGGTGGCTTTGTCTGTATAAACAAGCCAATGCGTGAACTGCAAGTTCTGGGCAGATGAATGAAGGAATTCCTTTTTCCTGTAAGTAGCTTCTTGCTTCTAATACGGAAGTTCCTCCAACAAATGAGGCAACAATTGGAATTTTATCTTTTTTACATATCATGTAGTTTTTAAGTTTTACAAGTTCTCTAGCAACACCAAGAGCATCAGTCATTCCTTGAGGGGTTAATATTGCGAGTAATCCATCTACGTTTGGATCATTTTCAACCAACTCAAATGCGTGTTTGTATCTATTGACATCTGCATCCCCAATTAAATCCAATGGATTTGAAATACCTGATGTATCCGGTAAATATTTTTTCAATTCAGAAACAGTTGTCGCCGAAAAGTCTGCAAGTTCGAGTCCACATTTTTCAACAGAATCTGCTGCCAAAACACCAAATCCGCCTGCGTTTGTTACAACAGCAAGTTTTTTGGATCTCATTGGGGGTTGTACTGAAAATATTTTTAAAAGATTTACGAGGTCTTCAAAGCTTTCTACATTAAATACACGACTTTTTTTGAATGCTGCATCGTATACTGCGTTGTTTCCTGCAAGACTTCCTGTGTGTGAAGAAGCAGCTTTTGCACCTTCTTCGGATTTTCCACTTTTTAAAACAATTACTGGTTTTTTCCTTGAGATTTTTTTAGCAGCACTAATGAATTTTTCGTCCTTTAAACCTTCGATATAAAGCGCTACAACTTTCGTGTGAGGGTCATTTTCAAGGTAATTTAATAATTCATACTCTTGAACATCGATTTTGTTACCCATACTCACGATTTTTGAAAATCCTAGGTTATAATAATTTGCAATATCAAGAAGTGCAGTCATGATCGCTCCACTTTGCGATATAAACGCAATATTTCCCATTTTTGAAAATTCTTTACTGAATGACGCGTTTAAATGGTTGTGAAGATTTATCACACCAAGACAGTTTGGACCGATTGTTCTAATTCCATACTGTTCGCTAATTGCTTTTAACCGGTCTTCTAGCACGTGGTTGTTGGTTTCTGCAAATCCTGCCGTAATAATTATTGCAGCTTTTACTCCTTTTCTTCCACATTCTTCCATAGCATCTACTGCATATTCTGCAGGAATCGATATAATTACAAGGTCTGGAGTTTCAGGAATGTCTAAAACAGAACCGTAGCATTTAATTCCATATACTTCGTTGTATTTTTTGTTAACAGGATATACTTTTCCACCGTGTTGTTTAAAATTCAACAAGTTTTTCATTACGGACTGTCCTACTTTTCCTTCTATTTCTGATGCACCAATTACTGCAACGGATTTTGGGTTGAATATTCCTTCAAGCGTGTTCATATAAATCCCTCGGTTTGTTATATTCTGATAAACATAATCATAATTATAATTAATAATAATTAACAATAGGTAATTACAGTTTAATTTAATATATGTATTTTTCGGATTGAATGATTGTGATAAATTCAGTTTTCAGGTGTTGAAGGGTATGAAAGACATCAAATGCGTTCAGAAAACAGGAAATATTTTAGAATTTGAACAGCTAAGAGAAAAACTCGGGATTATTGATAAAAAGGACGTATCTTCTTTAGAAATAAAGGTGATTGACGAAAATTCAGAACAGTACGGAATCTCAAAAGAAAAATTAATGGAAAATGCTGGAAGGGCAGTTTACGAAGAAATTGCTAATTTGAACTTTGATTTTTCAAAAGTGTATGTATTGTGCGGAACAGGAAATAATGGGGGAGATGGGTTTGTTATTGCAAGACACATATCGAATAATTTTGCTACATTTGTCGTATTAGTTGGAAACGAAAGAAAAATAAGAACTTCTGAAACTCAAAAAAACTTTAATATCCTCAAGAATATGGAAGTTTTTGGTAATTTAGAATATATGAATATTTTAGAAAATGAAAATGCAATTGATCTAATAAAAACGCTTGAAAATGAACTAAAAAATGAAAATGTATTGGTAATTGATTCAATGCTTGGAACAGGAATTACTGGAAATTTAAAAAATCCTTATTCAACAATAGTTGATTATTTGAATGATTTAAAGAGCAAATACTACGAAAATTTGAAAATAATCAGTGTGGATATTCAAACTGGAAATCTGAAATCTGATCTGGAAGTTATACTCCACAAAAGAAAAGTTGAAAACAAAAATAAAAATTTTGTTGTTAAAAATATTGGAATTCCAAAATATATTGAAAACATGGTTGGAAAGGGCGATTTTTATTTATTGAATAAAAGAAAACTAAATTCCCATAAAGGACAGAATGGAAAAGTTTTGATTATTGGTGGATCAAAAGAATACCACGGCGCACCTGTTTTTTCAGGCCTCGCAGCTTCTAAATTTGCAGATATTGTGACAG
This sequence comes from Methanococcus maripaludis, assembly GCF_002945325.1. Classification (NCBI taxonomy): domain Archaea; kingdom Methanobacteriati; phylum Methanobacteriota; class Methanococci; order Methanococcales; family Methanococcaceae; genus Methanococcus; species Methanococcus maripaludis. The sequence continues at coordinate 745,073 of NZ_CP026606.1, read as the reverse complement.
TGGCGTCAGTTTCAAATGTTATAGGTACTGTTAGAAATTATCCTGAATTAATGCCTTATGAATTAAATGGCGAATATATCGGTCAAAAAAATACCGATGAGCTTTTAAAACTGTCTAAAAATTATGACTGCACGGTTTTAGGTAGCGGACTTTCATTAAATTCGAGTACAAAAGAGTTTGTAAATTCGTACCTAAATGAAACAAATGGAAAAGTAGTTATTGATGCAGATGCAATAAAGTTGATTGATTATGGTAATTTTGAATTTAAAAATAATTTTATATTCACTCCGCACAAAAAGGAATTTGAATACATGAAGGATTATGTTAAAAAGTATGCTAAAAACCAAGGTTTTAATTCAACAGTGGTATTAAAAGGAAGTATCGATATAGTGTTTGATCCAGATAATATTAAAATGAACATTACTGGAAATCAGGGAATGACTGCCGGTGGGACAGGGGATATATTATGCGGAATTATCGGTGCAATTTGTGCATGCAATGACGCATTTCCTTCAGCCTGCTGTGGAACTTATATAAATGGATATTGCGGAGATTTACTCGAAAAAGAGTACGGATATTATTACAATTCAACGGATATTATCAAAATATTGCCAAAAGCACTTAAAGAACTTTTATATTAATTAATTTATTGAGGGAACTCATGGAAAATGATGTATTTAAGGCAGATATGCATATACACACTAAATATTCTGGAATGATGAAATATATGGGACTAAAATTTCCAGATTCAGTTGAAGAGCCGTTAAAGGTACTGAAATGTGCAAAAGCAAATGGCATGGATATCATTGCTGTAACCGACCACAACACGATTAAAGGAGCTCTTGAAACAAAAAAATATGAAAAAGAGTTTGGAATTGAAGTTGTAGTTGGAAGCGAAATAATGTCAAAAGATGGTGAAATTTTAGGATTATTCTTAAATGAGGATATCCCAAAAAGGCTGAGTGCCGAAGAAACTATCGAAAGAATCCATGAACAGGGCGGACTTGCAGTATGCCCTCACCCTTACAGTCCGATTTGTGAGGCAATAGGGGATAAAGTATTTGAACTTGATTTTGATGGTGTTGAAGTTTACAACGCATACCACAGGGATGGAATTGTAAATAATATTGCACTTGATAAAGTTTTAAAAAACTACCACAAATCCCCTTTTGCATTTTTAGGAAATAGTGATGCGCATTTAGCAAGAATGATTGGAAATGGAAACACTAAATTTGAAGGAAACTCTGCAGACGATTTATTTAATGCAATAAAACACAGAAAAACAACTTACGAAGGAACGCCAACTCCACTTTCGGATATAATTTTGTGGAGCTACAACGTGATTTACGCTTCAGAAAAAGCACTTTTAAAATCAATGGTCAAAAAAGACGATAATATTGTAAATTACAATTGTTCAAAATTTAAAAAAGGCATTGCCGCATTTGGCGGGTTAATGTACATTGGAACACCTCTACCGCTTGTAGCAGGGGTTTTAGGGAATATATATCTTAAAAAGAAAGCAAAACAGAAATTAAAAGAAGTAATTCAAGAAGTTATTTAATTTTTAAGTTTTTTATTTTTTATTTGTTAAGTAATTAAATTAATTCAACGAAGTTTTCAATCATTTTTAAACCGTTTTTACCACTTTTTTCAGGATGGAACTGGGTAGCATAAACGTTTTTTTTATTCAAAATGCACGGGAATTCGTAACCGTAATTAGTAGTTCCTGAAATTACGTCTTTTTCTGAAGGATTCACGTGGTATGAATGTACAAAGTAGAAATATTCATTATTTGCTATTCCTTCAAAAAGGGGAATATCTTGAACCTGATTTACAGTATTCCAACCCATGTGGGGGATTTTTTCAGAATGTTTGAATTTTATAACGTCCCCTTTTATCACACCAAGGCCTGGAGTTTCTGGACATTCTTCACTTTTTTCAAGTAACAACTGCATACCTAAACAAATTCCTAAAAATGGAACCTTTTGAACGCATTTATTAATTATTTCATTTAAAGAGCAGTCTCCTGTTTTTTGGGAAATATTTTTCATTGAATCTCCAAAATTCCCAACACCTGGAAGAACTATCTTGTCAGCACTTAAAATAGTTTCAGGGTCACTTGTAACAACGATGTTTTTTGTGTATAATTCAAGTGCCTTTTCGATACTTCTCAAGTTGCCTGCATTATAATCAATTATTGCAATCACGATTATCCCGTTTAATATAATTCTTCTTCAAGTTCTTTTAATGTTTTAGATATTTTATCAAATGCTATGTATGCATCTTCGATTACTTTTAATCCGGTAATTACAACTTTTCCACTACCAAATATTAATACAACAACTTTAGGTTCGCTCAATCTGTAAACTAATCCTGGGAACTGTTCTGGTTCGTATTCTGTACATTCTAATGTGGATATGTCATCTAAGTTAGGTTCCATTCCAAGTTCGGTTGTAGCAACCATGTTTTGTACTTTTACTTCAGGATTGTCAATAAGGTCCATTCCTGCTTCTTTTAATTCTTTAACGATTTTGTTTATTGCAATTACTGCATCTTCCTTACATCGTGCACCGGTGCAATTTAACTTACCACTTCTAAATATCAAAAGTGCAACTTTAGGTTCGCTCAATCTGCAAACAAGTCCCGGGAACTGTTCTGGTTCATATTCTGCGTTATCCAATATATCTGCGGCATATTCTAAGTCAATATCAGTTCCTATCTGTGTTGATACAACTACGTTTACAACTTTGATTTCAGGTTCCATCATTTTCACCAGTTTATATATCTGCTATAAATTTCTATTTATATAGTATATAAACATTTATACTTCTGATTATATATTTAAATATACCAATTTATATGCCTAAAATAAAAAGAGAGTATTCGGAAAAGTAATTATCCGAATAAAGCACCAAGACCTGCAGCAGCTGCTGCTCCTGTGTCTTCTTTTTTCTCTTCTTTCTTTTCTTCAACTGGTGCAGCAGCTGCAGCTGCAGGAGCTGCAGCAGCTACTGGTGCGATTGCAGCTTTTTCGATAGCTTCTGCAATGTCAACACCTTCTAAAGCAGCAACCAAAGCTTTAACTCTAGCTTCGTTTGCTTCAACGCCACCAGCTACTAATATAGCTTTAACAGCGTCTTCTGTGATTTCTTTACCTGCTGAATTTAATAATAATGCTGCGTATATGTATTCCATAAAGTACACCTCCAAGATGTATGAACCTTTTTTTGAAATTATCCGTTTATGTATATATTTTTATTGGTATTATAAGTTATTTTAGAAGAGCATTCCAAGACCTGCAGGAGCTGCAGCTTCTTCTTTTTTCTCTTCTTTCTTTTCTTCAACTGGAGCTTCTGCAACTGGTGCAGCTGCGCCTGACGAAATTTTTCCTTTTAAGTCTTCGTCTAAAGCGTCATCGCCAGCAAGACCTGCAACAGCAATCATTTGAGCGTAAGCTTTTCCAAGGATTGCATCAGCGGTTTTATCTGTTACGAATGCACTTTCAACTGATACAGCTTTTGCATCGTTGAATGCTTTTTGAACGATTGTTTCAACTGTCGCGCTTGTTGGGATAACAGCGTTAACTGACAAGTTGAATGCACTTGTGAATGCTTTTTGGATTTTTCCAACGAATTCTTCTTCGTCGATTTTTAAATCACTTTCAGTGTAAATAACACCATCTTCGTAAACTCCGAGTACGTTTAAACCAACTGTAACTGGTTTAATGTCTAATGCAGAGAGTACAACTGCAAGTTTCTGTGAAACAACTTCGCCTTCTTTTACAACGATTTTGTCTTCTTTGATTCCGATTTTACCCTTATCAATAGCAGCAGGGATTCCAACTGCTTTCAATTCACTTAAGAATGGTCCTGGTGGCATTCCTGTTGATCCAGCTTTAACTTCAATATCGCATGGAGCAATAGCGCCTCCTTTAACAGGTGCAGGGCTTTTACTTTCATCAAGTGTTTTGTATAATTTGAAAGGGTTCATTTCGGTAGCAATGATTGCAGCCCCTTTGTCCATGTAATCTACTAATTTAGCAAATTCTGGATTTCCGGTTTCTTCAGCAACTTCTTCAATTGCCCTTTTCATGAGTGTGTTTCTTGACATTTTTAATGTCATTTGATCTCTGATTTTGTCCCTGATTTCTTGGAGTTGTACCGCAGGAACTTCCATCATGTCAATTAATGCAATAATGTTTGAACTTTTAAGTAATTCTTTTAATGCATTAACTTCTTCAATTTTCCAAGGGGCAATCTTATGTTCTGATTTAGCTTCGATCATATTTTCAACCCCTCTATTTCTCAATAGGAGCAGCTGCGCCCATTGTAAGTTTTGTAAATGCATTTTTAACGTGGTAGAGTCCTTTTTCGTATTTTTTAGACACTACGTTTAAAATTGCTTCGGCATTTGCAGCAAGTTCATCGTCGCTCATTGATTCTGTTCCGATGTATACCTGGAATAATGCTTTATCCCTGGTGTTTATTGCAACGGTTTTTTGGAATCTAGCAACTAATGGAGCTAAGTTTGCATTTGCAGGCACTGGTTGTGGCATTTTACCTCTAGGACCTAGAACAGGACCTAATGATTTACCGACCAATGGCATCATATCAGCTTGAGCGATAAAGAAGCCGTGTGCGTTAGCAATTTTTTTAGCTGTTTTTTTGTTTTTACCTAATTCTTCTAATTCTTCCTGTCTTATTACAGTGAGGCCCATATCTTCTGCTTGAGCAGCCAAGTCACCTTTCGCAATAACCGCAATCGCTACGTCTTTACCTCTTCCACTTGGTAAAACGATTTGCTCTTTCAACCTGTTTTCAGGTCTTGAAAGATCCAACTCTTTTAAGTTGACGATGAGATCAACGGATTGCGTGAAGTTTCGCGGCTTAGCAAGAGTTCGAGCCTCCTTCACTGCGTTCAGTATTTTTTCACTGTCCATGTTGATGCCTCCTGTAATTATTTAATCGCGCCAATGCGATCTAAACATGGGGCAGACATACTATCACTTACTATTATATATAAGTTACTGAGTTAAAAGAGGCCACTTTTTTAGAATTCAAGTTAAAAATAAGGTTTTTCGAGTTAAAAAAATAAATTATGCCGATATAAAATATCAATTATAAATCTTCAAGGGTTTTGTTACAAAGATCGACGATATCTTTCAAAGCTTCTTTTAAAACTGTTTCAGCATCTGTTTTTTCATCGGTTTTTAACATTATCGTTGGATTTGAAATGTATCTTCCAGTGTCAGGATCTAAAACCGGGTGTTCTACGCCATATGATGCAAGAATAACGCCATCTTTTGATAACAATATTTCTTTTACTAAATTGCTTAAAGAGTGGTCGTCATTTACTAATTCTAATTCGATGAAGTTTTTGTTTTTTTCAATGATTTTAACGTAGTTCATTTTTTCACGCTCAAAAGTTCTTTTCTTGTTAGATTTATATCTTTATTGAGAACAATTTTTTCGTCTTCTTCTCTAAATAATTCTTTTTCGAGTCCTTCTTCGATTAATTCATCGATATCTCGCCCTGTTATATATACTGCAAGAGTTAATACATTTTTAACAGGTTTTGAGCCAATATTATAAAAGTTGAGTTCAGAATAAATGTCAAGAATGTCTTTTAAGATGCTGTTAATTTCTTCAATTTTTCTTTCACACTTGATTACGTTTTCATCTTTTAAATATTTAAAATTAATTTTTAATGCAGAAAGAGTATCCAAAACAAGGTCTTTGTTCACAGGATATTTTAAATCATTTAATTTGTACTCGAATAATCCTTTTGTGTCTGCATTGTATTTATTATGGACTGTATCTATAATAGTAAGTATATTTTTATGGTCTTCTACGAGTTTGTACTTTTCATCGCCAAATATCTTTATTCTTGCACTGTTATATGCCCTATTTTCCGCATAATTTGCTTTTGCGTCAAATGAATAATCAATGCCTAATTTAGATATCCTTTCGCAGATTTCAATAATTTCTTCTTCAGTTCCTTTTATTGATATTATTCTTTTCATAATTCTCACCAGATAAATCCAAAAATCGTCTCTTCAAAAATAGATATAAAACTTCAAAAAGGTTAAGCCGTGTCGTATATAAAACTATGTAGTTATACATTACGTCTCAAAAATATAAAACTGTTGGCAGAATAAAAATAGTTTTTTTAACAATTGGCGACTACACAACAAAAATGTTATATAGATTATTGCCCATATGGGTAATAGTCCTGCAAAACTTCTATCTGATTTTTATGTTTGATAAAAACATTAAATATTTGCAGGATACTTCTATTCATCAAATTTCACTCAGCCAATTAAAAAAGAGAAAGTAAGGCGATTATTAAAAAATTTATTTATTCTGCTGTTTTTGTTGCTGTTGTTGCTGAGCCTGTTTTTGTTGCTGTTGTAGTTTCTTTTGTTCTTGCTGTTTTTTAGTGTCTGGCATATTTATCACCCCTTTTTGTACAATATATATTTTATTTCTGATATATTTAAAATTTATCAGATTAATGGAGTCATTTTTTTAATTAAACGTATAATTGTAAATTATAATCAATAATATCTATTTTTAAGCCTTAAATCGTTTCACGGCTGAAAATCAATTTATAAATTTAGCGTCAGTAAAACTCTAAAAATTTATTTAACTGGTTTTGAAGAGAATTATATCTATAAACGGAGGGGTAGTAATGGTACATGTTTCATATTCGAGCGTAACTGAAATGCTCGACCACTGGAAATTTAAGAAAAACATGCGAAATAGGATAAAAAAAAGCTTTAATTTAGAAAGACTTTTCAAAACCCATGAAAAGTACAGGGATTTGGAAAGTATGGTATATAATAACATAAAAAAACGAGAAGAAAAGGAAAAGAAATCAAAAAAGTAGATTAATTATTCTAAAATTACTTTTTTTAGCGATAAAACTTGAATGTTTGGACTTTTTTGTTTGTTTGTTAAAATCAGATTTTTATTCAATTTTATCAAAAAATTAGAAAAGTATAAATCGGTAAGTTTAGACATTAGTATAAACACAATTACTTTTGTAAAAGAATTATTATAATAACCCAAATTACGAATAAACGTTTTTATTGTTAATATTTGTAAAATCAGGCGAAAACATGTTAGAATCTATATTAAAAAACACTTCAGAAATAGTATCCATCGAAGAATTAACTGAACTCTTAAAAAAAGAAGAAAAAATTGCATATATTGGATTTGAACCCAGTGGAAGAATTCACATGGGCCATTACTTGCAGATAAGAAAGATGATCGATCTTCAAAAGGCAGGATTTAAAATAGTAATTTTACTAGCGGATTTACACGCTTACTTAAATCAAAAAGGAACAATGGATGAAGTAAGGGCTCTCGGTGAAGAAAACAGAAAAGTATTCGAAGCAATGGGGCTTGTTGCAGATTACGTTTACGGAAGTGGGTTCCAGTTAAAAGACGAATATACAATAGATGTTTACAAACTTGCACTTTCAACTACATTAAACAGGGCAAGAAGAAGTATGGAAGTAATTGCCAGGGAAGACGAAAACCCGAAAGTCGCAAGTGTGGTATATCCACTAATGCAAGTGAACGACATAAAACACTTAAATGCTGATGTTGCAGTTGGTGGAATGGAGCAGAGGAAAATACACATGCTTTCAAGGGAAATTTTGCCAAGCATGGGATACAAAGCACCAGTATGCATACACAATCCTGTTTTAACGGGGCTTGATGGCGAAGGTAAGATGTCTTCATCAAAAGGAAACTTCATTGCAGTAGATGACGATGAAGCTACAATCAAGAAAAAAATGAAAAATGCATTCTGTCCGATGAAAGAAGTTTCAGGAAACCCCGTTTTAGAAATTGCTAAATACTATTTAGAATACCCTGTAACTGTAAAAAGGCCAGAAAAATTTGGTGGAGATTTAATTTTAGAATCTTACGAAGCTTTAGAAAATGCGTTTGTTGAAGGACTTCACCCAATGGATGTTAAAAACCTCGTTTCAGAACAATTAATTGAAATTTTAAGACCTATCCGCGAAAAAATGAATAAATAAGGATAAATAGTGAAATTATGGCGTTAGATCAATTATATTTTGGAAATACCCTGTATTCATACATGATATTTTTAATATTCATATTTTTCGGGGTATTCTTTGGAAAAGTAATGTACATATTTTTAAATAAGTACGTAAGAGTTCTTGCAGGAAAAACAAAAACTAAATTAGATGATGTAATACTTGATGCAGTAGAAATCCCATTAATAATTGTGGTTTTCGTTTTATTTTTCAAGTATGGATTAAATAATTTAGTTTTATCTGGTAATTTAGCTTTGTGGCTCAATGAATCTTTAACTGTGGCAATAACCTTTGCAGGAGTTTTATTTTTACTTAAAATTGTGGATGATATAATTGTAAATTATGTTGTCCCAATCGTAGAAAAGTCAGAAAATACGCTCGACGACCAACTTGTTCCATTAATGAGAAAACTGGTCAAATTTTTGATTTTAATTGCAGGGCTCCTGCTTATTTTATCAAATGTGGGCTACAACATTTCAGCACTTCTTGCAGGACTTGGTATCGGCGGTTTGGCAGTTGCGCTTGCTGCAAAGGACACGATTGAAAATTTAATTGCAGGATTTATCATAATTGTTGATCGACCTTTTAAATTGGGCGACTGGATAAAATGGGGCGGAAAAGAGGGAATTGTGGAAGAAGTAGGAATTAGGAGTACCCGTGTTCGTTCATTTGGGGACACATTAATTACAGTTCCAAACGCAAACATTGTTCAAACTGAAATTGAAAACTTTTCAGAGCGAAGAAAAAGGCAGGTAAAAGCAACAATTGGTTTAACTTACGACACGCCAGTTGAAAAAGTAAAACGTGCAAAAGAAATAATAGAAAACGTTTTAAATGATCATCATGGTGTTGTAGATCCAATAAGGGTATCATTTGTTGAATTTGGCAGTTTTTCACTTGATTTAAGAGTTGAATACTTTGTAAGGGATTTCGGGTTTGATTTCTTCTTAAATACTAAGGATGAAATAAATATCAAAATAAAAGAAGAATTTGAAAAAGAAAATATTGAATTTGCATTCCCTACTCAGACAGTATACTACAAAAAAGAATAATTAGATTTTATTTTTATATTTTTAAGGGAAAATTATGGATAAGACGTGGGCGTTAATTTTTGCAATTGTTGTTGGATTTGTAGCATCACTTCAGCCGATAATAAATTCAAAACTAGGGGACCATATCGGTTCTAAAAATGCAGTATTTGTAAATTTCATAATCGGACTCGTTTTAATTGGTTTAATAATTTTAATTAGTGATCCGTCATCAATTAAACAGCTTTCAAAAGTACCTGCCATAAATCCAGTTTATCTTTTAGGAGGAATTATGGGCGTAGTTATTGTACTGCTTTCATTAATTGTAGTACCTGAGCTTGGAGCACTTTCCGCATTTTCAATCTTTGTTGGTGTTCAATTGATAAGTGGTGCGTTGATTGATCATTTTGGAATATTTGGAATCCAAAAATCACCCATAACGCTTCTTAAACTATTTGGGATTTCATTACTGCTGTTGGGCATGAGAATTCTGATTAAATAACATAAAAAAAGAATAAAAAAAGTTTTAAAAATAATTAAATTATCCAAAGACCATTAATATTCCATCAAGGGCCATCTGGATAGATATTGCAGTAAGTACAAGACCCATCATCTTTGTAAGTACTTTAAATCCGATTTTACCGAGCATTTTTTCTAAATCTTTTGAAAATTTCAGTACGAAGTATGATATAATTATACAAAGTGATATTGCAATTATCACGGAAAGTTTTCCGTCAAAATCACTAGTCTGCGCCATCATAGCAATAACTGCGCTGATTGAACCAGGACCAGTTAGTAATGGAACAGTTAACGGTACTATTGCAATTTCATCCATATCTTCAATTTCTTCGCTGTGACTTTTTAAATGGGATTCAAGTTTAGGGCTTTTTTCTACCTTGGAGGTGTTGCCCTGAATCATATCAAGTGCAATTAAGAATAGTAAAACTCCACCTGTAATCTTGATTGCAGGAATTGAAATTCCAAAAAACCCGATGATCTGATTTCCAAGAAGTGCAAACATCATTAGAAGTGCAAATGCGGCAAGCATAGATTTACGTATGATTTTTATTTTCTCAACTTTGGAGTACTGGCTAGTAAGGACTAAGTAAGTTGGAATTACTCCAAATGGGTTTAATATGGAAAATAATGATGTAAATGCCAGTATTATAAATTGTACGTCCATATTTTCAACTTTTTTTCATTTATAGCAGGTTATTTTTTCTTTTTATTCCATCATAGAGATCGATAGCATTTCCGTTTAAAAAGGCAGTCATTGTATAAATTACTCCAGGCGGTAGTATATTTGTTGGAGATCCCCTTTTAACAAAGTAAACGTTTTCAAATCCCAAAAGGCCCCCATAAATCATACCTGTAATTTTTTTCAAGTCTTTCACATTTTCAAGAGTGATTACCACGACAGGGTCATCCGTAGATACTCCAGAATATCCAATTCCTGGAATTTTTGTAGGTGTGTCTGAAACGCTTGACGAAGAATCATATCCAAATTTTTTTCCAATTTCTTCAACAAATAATGCTGCTTCATTTACAAAAGATTCCCCGCAATATGTATCAAATCCAATAATAATCGAATCTCCATATTCCGAAGGTGTTTTAGAAAGTGCATATGAAACACCTTCTCCAGCAGTTTCTGGATCATTAGAAACCCCATTTAAATCTTCAAAACCTTCAGCGTGTTTGTAAAGTAATTTAAACACGATGTTGTTAACTTCTTCAATTTTATCTTCAGAAACAAATGATGAAATTACAATATCGTCTCCAGTAACGTTTGTAATTGTGGATTTTACTCCAATTTTTGACATTTCTAACTGGAGTTCTCGTTCTAATTTTTCATTAACAACTTCGCTAGTTTCGACATCGTTTGAAGATATGTCGACACTTATTGAGGAGATGTACTTCACAATATCACTCTTTTCAGGTTTTCGATAAAACGGTTTTACAGAGTCCAAGTCTCATCAAACTGTTATTCAGGGATTTTTCCCAGCTATTTTTTAAGTTTCTAATGACATAACTATCCAAATCAATGTCAATATTAGTTTTGACGTCAACAAGTATTAAACCTTCGGCAGGGGATGGAGGATAGCCTTTTTTGTAGTCTTCTGATAAAATTAGTTCGATAAATTTTTCAGGATTCTCAAATTTATGTTTTCCAACATCTGAAAGGAGCCTTATAATTCTTCTAACCATATTCCAGAGAAAACTCTCTCCAAATATATCAATTGTGATGAAATAATCATTTGAAGATATTTTAATGTCGTAAAGCGTCCTGACTGGATCTTTTACTTTTGTTTTATCCCTTTTTGATAAATTCTGGAAGTAATGTGTTCCGATTAGTTTTTCAGATGCCTTTTTCATTAGTTCGACATCATGATTTTTATTTGGTAAAGTATACTGGTAGTGTCTGTATTCAATTTCCGGAAAAATTTCAATCTCTTTACATCCCAAAACCCATATTCCGTCCCATTTAAGTTTAGACTGAACTCTTGGAAGCACCGGTTTTTTGTCCATTTCATACACTACGTAATTTCCAAGTGCAGATACTCCTCGATCAGTTCTTCCACCATGATACAATGGAACTCTATCCTTGTTATCTAAATATCCACAGTCTAAAAGTGCATCTGAAATTCTGTCACAGACTGTTTCTCCGTGAGGCTGTGTTTGAAAGCTTAATTTTCCATCGTATGCAATCTTAAATATGTACATATTATCACAATTATATTTTGGAATTTCTTGGAATGTCCTCTTCGATATATTTTACAAATATATATAACTTATCAAAGTATCAAAACTTAAAATTTCAAAATAATTATCAGTAATTTCAAAGCTATTTTTTAATTGTTGCATCCAAGTTTAGATGGAATAGAATTTAATTTTTTTGTTTTGAAAACTCAGTTTTTTTAAAAATATTTAAATTTTAACATAAACATAGGTTAGTTTAACACCAATATCTTGTGATACAATGACAAAAGTTTTAGTAATCGACCCAAAAATTGCAGGGATGTCTGGAGATATGTTTGTTTCATCTTTGCTTGCACTTACAAATTCTTACGATTTAATGGACGACGTAATCGCAGAATTAGAAAAATTAAACAGTTGCAACTCATTTAATGCAGTATTAATGGATGAAAAAGTAAATGGAATTTCTGCAAAGCAGTTAAAAATTGAAATCGACGAAGAACGAATAAAAAATCCCGACGAATTAAAAGAAATTATCATAAATACTTCTAAAAATCTAATGTCGGAAAAAGGAGTTAAAATCTGTGAAAATATTATAAAAGATTTAATTGAAGCTGAACAAAAGCTTCACGGGGATCATTTTCATTTACACGAGATATCTTCATTAGATTCAGTTTTTGACATAGTCTTACCGATATTAATTTTAGAAAAAAATGGATTTTTAGATGGAAAAATTTATTCAACACCGCCTGCACTTGGAAATGGAAGAATATCTATGGATCACGGGATTATTCCAAGCCCAGCACCTGCAACGCTTGAAATTTTATGTAAACACGAAATAAAATGTTCAAAAGTAGATTCCGATTTTGAATTATTGACCCCCACTGGAGCTGCAATACTTTCAAACGTTACAGATGAATTTACGGATTCATATCCTGAAATAGTTCTTTTAAAAACAGGATATGGTGCAGGAACCAAAAGAATGGAAAATGTTCCAAATGTTTTAAGGCTTGTTGAAGGAAAAACGGATGAAAAAATAATTGAAAAAACAGTAATTTTAGAAACTAATATCGACGATATTTCTTCAGAAGTCCTGGCATACGCTGTTGAAAGGCTTTTAAACGAAGGAGCTCCTGATGTATTTATAACTCCTGTATTTGGTAAAAAAAATCGGCCATCAAGCATGATTTCTGTAATATGTCCTTATCACGTTCATGAAAAATTTGCAAAAATTTTAATTGAAGAAACAGGAACTTTGGGAGTTAGAATTAATCATTACGATAAAATAAGGGCTAAAAGAAGAATGGAAAAATTAAATCTTGATATAAATGGCATTAATTTTGAATTTGATGTGAAAATATCTAATTTAAATGGAGAAATCGTAAATATAAAACCTGAATTTGAAGATCTGAAAAAAATTGCAAAAAAACTAAATATTCCGTTAAGAGATGTTTTAAGAAATGCAAATAATAAAATAAATGAAAAATATGGCTTTTAATGTATACTATTACCATACTTTTAAATCAATTCCTTCGATTAAAACCCTATTTCCTTCAACCTCAACAACAACGCCGCTATGGACTTTCTGCATCATACAGTGAGTTGGGATAAATTTAACAGTTTTTCCAACTTCTGGAGTTTTACCATTATAAACTCCTTCAAATGCAGCAATGAGTGCAATTCCAACTTCGATATACTCTATTTTTTCTGTATTAAACCTGTTACAAGGGCCTTCAAGATGTACCACATACATTCCGTGAGCGTCATCGATTATTTCAGCAAAATGTGGAATTGGGCATCCAAGAGGTCGGTATTTGATATGATCTCCTTTTTTTATTGGATTTTTTGAAAGGATTATTAAAGTTTCCCTACAAGAATGCTCTTCTGGAAGGGGGTCGAGTAAAAAGTCAGCATCGTATCCATCTAAAAGTCCAACAAGTCCAGTTTTGGATTCACATGTTTTTTTAATTTCAAGAGATCCTAAAGTTGATGCAATTTCTTTTATTTTTTCAATATTTCCTTTAAATTCTTCTTTAAATAACAAAGGGCAGTTTTCAGGATTTTCTCCTTTAAGAATTTTTTCTGCGAAGAGATCACACCTTTTGAACCCGCAAGCTTTGCAGTTGTATCCTGGAAGCAGTTTGGTAATTTCTTTAATGTTTTCCATGTTATTCACCAATATATTTGGTAAATCCATCGATTCTTCTTAAAACGCCCCTATGGTGTTTTTTAGCAACTTTTGTTTCTCCAACACACAAAGTACAAACACAAAGTGGAGCGTTATGCCTTAATTCTTCATTTTCAAGGTCTACAATATCTTTTGCTTCCATTATTTCTTCAGAAATTTCTGCACAGCCCTGTCCACTGAGCCCATTTACATCGTATATAGTACATTTTGGATTCATTTCAAGAACTCGTTCTCTAAATACTTCCCTTTCAGCCTGAGATATAATATCTCCTTTAGTTATTGCAACAACATCGGCACTCGTTAAAAAAGGTCCAACTTTTCTGGGAGTATTTGGGCCAGATGTTGCATCGATTACGCAGATTCCAAGACTGTTTTTTGTGTACGGTGCACACCTGTGGCATAACCCAGCAGTTTCAATAATTAATGTATCAACACCTTCTTTTTCAGCCCATTCTGCCATTTCTTCTAAATTATAAATTGCAAAGTGGTCAGGACACATATCTTTACTTAATCCAACAAGTGTGGGAATTTTAAGTTTTCCATATCTTGCATCATCATCAGTATATAAACAGTCGATTTTAACAACCGCTGGCTTATTTCCTTTGTTTAAAAGCTGTTTTATTGTGTGAGTCATAACAGAAGTTTTTCCTGCACCGGGGGTTCCTGCAACAATTATCATTTTCAATATTTCACGTCCAATTCAATTAATTACCTGAAACTGCTGGTGTTTCTATGTCTTTTAAATTTAATTTTTCGCCATGTCTTACCTTTTCTCTCATAGAGAGCATCCAGCTATCAATTTCGCTCAATCTTTGTGATACTTCTTTTTCTTCTTCCGTGGTTTCGATGATTTCAGTCATTCCACCGTTTCGCATAACAACTCTTCGGGTAGTCATTAAGGCGAGAACCGGATCATGCGTAATTACCATGACAATTTTTCCGCATCCGGCAAGGAGTTCAAGTGCTTCGTGCTTTTTAATCCCTGCATTTTCAATTTCATCAATTAAAACAATCGGTGAGTCACTGATAACTGCAACATCTGCAACCATCAGGCTTCTTGACTGTCCGCCACTGAGTATTGTTAAGTTGTAGTCTTTTTCAATCGGCTCTCCGGTAAGTTTGTTTGCTAATTCGATTACTCTATCAACAATTCCTTCAGAATTCATGCCTCTGCTTTTTGCATGCATAATTAAAAATTCTTCAACAGTCATATCTGCTAAAAAATTCATATTTTGTGAAAGCTGGGCAATTCTTCTTTTTCTTGGATCCCTTCTCATTTCAACATCTGGAACCTTTCCGTTTACGAGTATTTTTCGATTTGATGGGGTATCTCCCTGAGCGAGCTGTTCAATATCGCTTATTAAATTTGATTTACCGCTTCCTGTTGGTCCAACTACTCCAAAGATTTCTCCCCGTTTTACAACTAGTTCTGTTACTTTTTCGGATTCTCCAAACTTGTTAAATCCACCAATAATCTTAATTTCTTCTATATTCATGAGTTACACCCTTTTTAATTAAATTTTTCCGAAAGTGTCCCCTCTTAATCCTCTTCTCAGAGTTTCCAGTGAAATTACTTCTTCAAAGGATATATTTCCAAGATTTACGTCATTCCCAAAACGTAATATAAATTCAACCTGCTGATTTTTTTGAGGTGCTTCAAGTATTATTTTATCCATATCTACGTTTTCAGCAAGTATCTCAAGTTCTTCCTTTTTCACGTTCCCTTTTTCATCAAAAAGCCCTATTGATTTTCCGCTTTCTCTACCTTCAATAATTACAAAGTCTGCACCGGATTCAAGGTCTTTTTTTACGAGTTCTATTCTTTCGTGGATTTCAAGTTCGCCATCTAAAACGATACTTTTTTTTCCAACTTCTGAAAGAACGATAAAACCTGCTTTTTTTGCCTGTTTTATTGCATAATCTTTGTCTTCAGGTTTTAAATCCATTGAACCATCAGATATTTCAACACATTCAAATCCTAGGTTCTTACACTCTTTTAAGTATTCTTCAAAAAGATTTTTTGAGAAACATACTTCAAAGAGTGTTCCGCCAGGGTATGTTTTTATGCCGTATTTTTTGTAATTTTCAATTTTTTCCTTAACCAGTTCTCTGGATTGAACAGCGCTTGTGCCCCATCCAAATTTCGCAAAAGTGATATATTTTCCACATACTTTTAAATAATCGTTAATAAAATCAGGAGACAGTCCTTTATCAATTATCATGGTATTTTCAATACCCTTTTCCAAGTTCAAAAAAGAAAATGCGTTCATATTTCCACGTCCATATCTTATAAGAAATAGAATTGGTAAAATTTTTATTATAATATCATTTTAAAATATTATATGATTTATCAATTATATATTTTTTCATTTGTACCCGGAATTTAATTTACAATAAGAAATATCATGCATTAAAACAATATCGCAACCAATAAAAAATAAAATGACTAATTATCAGTAGTTTAAATTTGGAGTTGATCGCATGAATATTACACGAATGCATGGTGCTGGCGGAACCGTAATGCAAAAGTTAATTAAGGAAACAATACTCGGTAACTTAGAAAATACGAAGATTGAAGGAGGAATTGGTCTTGAATCTCTTGATGATGCTTCAACCATACCTATTGGGGATAAAGAAATAGTTTTCACTGTTGATGGACACACTGTACATCCAATATTTTTTCCAGGCGGCGATATCGGGAGAATTTCCGTATGCGGAACTGTAAATGATCTTTCAGTAATGGGGGCAAAACCTGTTGCACTTTCTCTTTCAATAGTACTTCCAGAAGGCTTTGATATTGAAAAACTTGATAAAATAATGAAATCAATAAATGAAGCCTGCAAAGAAGCAGGTGTTGCAATAATTACAGGGGATACAAAAGTTTCAAATGTTGATGATATCATCATTTCATCTGCAGGTATCGGAATTGTTGATTCTGGCAAAGCTGTAAGGGATTGCGGAATGAAAGAAGGAGATGTAATAATCGTTAGCGGAAATATCGGGGAACACGGTCTTACAATACTTCTTTCAAGAGAAGGATTTGAATTTGAATCAGAATTAAAATCGGACGTAGCTCCAGTAAACGGGCTTGTTCAAAGCGTTTTAAATGCAGGTTTTGAAATTAATGGAATGAAAGACCCGACAAGAGGCGGTCTTGCAGATTCTTTAAATGAGATGGCAGAAAAAAGTGATTTAGGAATATTAATCTACGAAGACAAAATCCCTATAAGCGATGAAGTTCAGGCCATTGGTGAAGCGCTTGGAATCGACCCGTTAACTGTTGCAAATGAAGGAAAAGTTGTAATGTCTGTAAAAGCAGAAGATTCAGAAAAAATACTTGAAATTTTAAAGGCACATCCGCTTGGAAAAAACGCTAAAATTATTGGAAATGTAACGTCTGAACACAAAGGCGTTTTAATGGAAACAATTGTCGGAAAAAGGATAGTTGATACGCCAATGGGCGATCCAATCCCTAGAGTCTGCTAAAATTTTTGAAATACTTAAATTTACTTTTTTATATTTAATTATATTTAAAATTCGGCTTTTTTCAAACCCCTAAATGATTATTCTTTTATCACACGATTAATTCTATATTTTTGGTTTAATCTATTTTATGGGGGAAATTAATCCTTTATTTAAACAATAAGCTATAATAATAGCGTTTTAGAAAGTTATAATTGTAAGGGTTATATTGAATTTGGGGAATTCAATATACGATTTTGAAGAGGGGGTTTTAATGAAAATTTTCAAGGTATTTCTGGTAATGGTAATATTGGGGGCCATTTCAGGAGTATGTGCGGAAGATACTACAATATATGTAAATAATACTCACTACTGGTATCAAAGTGGTGCATTTTTCGAATCAAATAATTCTATTCAGGATGCAATAGAAAATGTTCCCGAAAATGGGATAGTTGAGGTAACTACTGATTTAAAAGTTTCAAATGGTATTGAAATTAATAAAAGTAATATTATAATTGATTTAAAAGGAAATAAGCTTTCAGGAAATTATGAAGGAAGAGGAATATCAATATCTGGAAATAACGTAAGTTTAAAAAATGGGATAGTTTCGAATTTTGATTACGGAATAGTTCTTGAAAATGCAGAAAACTGTAAAATTTCAAACAACGAAGTGTTTGGGAATACCTATGACGGAATTTACATACTCAACTCAAAAAATAACGATATTTCCGAAAATTTAGTTTATGAAAATGGGGTTATCGGCATCGTTACTTCAGGAATATTTTTAGATGGGTCTGAATTTAACAATATTACTAAAAATACGGTAAATAATAACATTTACAATGGAATCGAGTTATTAAATTCAAAAAATAACCTTATTTCGGGAAATACCGTTTTTGAAAACGAAGATAATGGAGTTTTTGTTTGGGATTCAAAAAATAATTCGATAATATTTAATGAACTCTATCAAAATGAGAATAACGGAATTTTAACAAGAGAATCTGAGTTCAATAATATTGAAAGCAATAATATCTTTGAAAACGATGATTCTGGAATTTATTCATGGAAATCTTTTGAAAATACCATATCTAAGAATAAAATTTCTAAAAATTCCGAGGGAATAATCTTGTGGAATTCTGATTTAAACGTGCTTTTTAAAAATAGATTATTAAATAACGTAAAATCAGGAATTTTTATGGAATTTGGTACGAAATATAATACTATCTACGATAACTTGTTTAATAATTCTTTAAACGTGCGTTTTGAAGATTCAGGTGAAAATTACTGGAATGCTCCCATTATAAATGAAAGTAATATACTTGAAGGGGAATTTACCGCAGGAAATGTTTGGTACACTCCTGAAGGTACGGGATTCAGTCAAAAAGCAATGAATCAGGATTCTAATGGGGACACACTTTCCGAAACGTATTATGAACTTAATTCTGAGAATATTGACAATATCCCATTAGCACCTGACAGTGTACCTCCTGTCGTAAGCATTGTTTCTCCTAGAGAAAATGCTTTCTTTGGTGAAAATGAAACCATATTAGTTGACGTTTCAGTAACCGACAACTCAGAAATTCACTCTGTAATGCTCGAGGTGGATAATAGCTACAAAGAAATAATGGTGCAAAACGGAACTACCTATTCCAAATCTTTAGATAATTTGGACTACGGGGCACACACGATTAAAATATATGCAAAAGATGCTGTTGGAAATGTAAATTCCTTCGAATCAAGGGTATTTTCAATATCAACTCCAGATTCAACGCCTCCTGAAGTTAAAATTATTTCCCCAGTTTCAAAATCTTATGCAGAGGGTTCCGAAGTTTCGATAAAAGTTAAAATCACTGACGAATCCGACATATATTCAGCTTATGCAAAAATCGATGACTATACTGTAGATTTAATCGAAAGTAACGGGTATTATATAAATATTCTTGATAATTTAGAATGGGGCGCACACACTTTATGGATAATTGTAACAGATGCTGCTGGAAACTCAAATTATAACGAAAAAGTCACTTTCGACGTAAATGAAGGCGATATCACCCCTCCTGAAGTTGAAATAATAGAACCTGAAATCGGGGATTCTTTTGAAGAAAATGTTTCGGTTAAGGTTTCAGCAACAGATGATTCAGGAATAGATTCTGTAAAAGTAATGCTTGATGAAAAAGTAAGTTTCACGCTGACTAAAAGTTCAAATTACTATACTGGAACATTAACAGATCTTTCGTACGGGATACACACGTTGAGGGTTTATGCAGAGGATAATGAGGAAAACATAAATTCTGATGAAGTTATTCAGTTTGAAATAGATGTTCCAGATTATTCATATACAAAACCAATAACTGATGATACCCAAGAACCTGCAGAAACTTCAAATCCTGAAAACAAAACAACAGATACTCCATTAAACAATGAAACTGGTGAAATTACGCCGAATGAATCAGAAAATGAATCAAATGGGGAAATAGAAAACAATACTGATGAATCACAAAATAACGAAACACAAAATAATACAGATGCAGAAGATGAGGGCAATATTTCAGATAATCCTTCAGAAAATGATTCTCCTTTAGAACCAGAAGATTCAGGCAGTGCTGACTCAGGAGATACCTCTGACACTGAACCTGACAATAACGATGAAGGTGCTGAAGATTCAGGAGATAATCCTTCAGAAACGGGAGAGGCTACTGGAGATGAATCTTCAGAAACTTCTCCAGATGATGAAACACAAAGTAACGATGAAACGGGTGAATCAGAAACTTCAGATGATGAACAATCAGAAACTCCTTCGGAAACCGAGGATATTACTGGAGATGAATCTTCAGAAACTTCTTCTGGCGATAATTCAGATACAACCTCAGATGATAATCCGGGAGGGGAATCAGAAAGTAATTCCGAAACAGAAGATTCAGAAACTTCAGACGATGAACCATCAGATAGTTCTTCCGAATCAGAAAGTAATTCGGATACTTCTTCAGAAGACAATTCTGGCAGTGAAACCAGCGATAGTTCCCCAGATGAATCAGAAAATCCAGTTGCTTAAAAATTTAATAAATTAAAAAAAGAATTAAATTATTTTTTCTACAATATCTATATTTTCTTTAGCATTTTCATTTTCAGGGTCAAGTTCAAGGGCTTTTTTATAACAAGAAATTGAAAATTCATAGTCTTTTAACCCAACGTATGAATTTCCTTTTAAGATCCAAATTTGTACATTTTTTGGATCAAGCTGAATTGCCAAATCAAAATTTGATATTGCACTACTATAATTTTTCATTTTATCAAAACAAATTCCTTTATTTATCAAAACGTCTGCATTCGAGGGATTTATTTCCAATGTTTCATCGTAATATTTTAAAGCATCTTCAAAGTTTTCAGTATCTCGATAAGCATCTGCTTTGTAGTATGGGGGATATTCGCTTTTTGGATTGATAGTTTCTGCAGTATTAAAACATTCTATTGCGCTTTCGTAGTTCTGCAGTTTTAAATATGAATTTCCTTTTCCAAGCAGTGCAGTTTCCATTTTTTCATCAATTAACAGAGCTTTATTATATGAATCAATGGATTCTTGATATTTTCCGAGTTTAAACTGCGATTCTCCCTTATTGTACCAAACGTCTGAATTTTTTGCATTAATTGAGATTGATCTATCAAAACATTCAATAGCTTCTGAGTACCTTTGCATGTTAGTTAATGTAATTCCCTTATTGTTCCAGGCTTCTGAATTTTCAGAATCGATATTTAACGATTTATCGTACATTTCAAGGGCTTTTTGGTAATTGCCGGTTTTTGAAAGTACTGTCCCTAATCCATTAAATGCTTCTGAATTTTCAGAATCAATTAAAAGAGCTTTATTAAAACATTCTGTAGATTCGCCATATATTCCAAGTTTTAAAAGCGAATTTCCTTTATTCACCCAAATTTCAGCAGATTTTGGGTTTTCTAAAAGTGCGAGGTTATATTCAGATATTGAATCGACATAATTGCCTTGATTGTACAATTCAAGACCTTTATCGTTATAAGATTTTGATTTTTGATCTCCAATACATCCTGCCATTAAAAGTACTAAAATTACGGTCAAAAAAACGACGATTTTTCGCATGCCTGTTCACCACTCCGCGGATTTGAGCGTTAATTGGGCTTTTATATATTAATGCCAAAATAAATAGTTTGGGTATTTTATTTTTAAAAAAGCTATTAAAAAAATAGATTTCTGGAAAATACAAACGCATTATAAAAATCTAGGTACAAAATAAAAAGTTCCAATTGCGCTTCCAAGGTTTGCAAGTGCTGCGACTAATAGAACTCTCATCGCTTGATTTTCCATTAATTCTTTAAAATTTTCGGTATTCATCATTTTTCCAATATCATTGAAGGAAACGTCCCTGAATTTAAGTTCTACTAATCCTGCAACGTATCCTGCACCAATTACTGGAATTAACGAGGTAACAGGTGCCGCTAAAAATGCTGCAATCATCGTCTGGATCTTTCCGCGTGCTAAAATGACGCCCAATGAGGAAAGACAGCCATTTATAAGCACCCATTCCATTGTAAGAGTTTTTAATGCTTCAAGATTTGACGATGCGGCGTAAAATCCGTAAAATATAATTAAAAGTATTGCAATAGAAATTATTTTACCTAAAATATTTGACTTTTTTTTTACTTCCAGTAATGATTTTAAGTCAATATCTTCCCCCATTTCCATTTTTTTGAGGTAGTTTTTAATTCCAGGAACGTGGCCTGCGCCAACTACTGCAACGATATTTTCTTTTCCTTTGCTCGCCTCAAAGAGATTTTTTGCCATATATCTATCTCTTTCATCAACAAGCGTTTCATAAATTGACGGGGAAATATCTTTTAAAAGTAAAATTAAGTCATCGGCATTTGAAACCATGTCATTAACTGCTTTTTCATCTAATTCCAAGTTCTGTTCGGTTAAAAGGCCCATCAAAAAGTCAAATTTTTCTTTAAGTGTCATTTTATTAACTGTTCTTGATAAGGTAACATTAATTGGTCTATCAATTAGTGAAATTGGTTTTCCGTGTTGTATCGCAAGGTCGGTGGCTTTTTTCATTTCACTTCCAGGTTTTATCCCAAACTGTTCCCCAATGTTTTTTTGGAAGTTTGCTAAGATGGAGTGCACTATGTAAATTCCTACTTTACCCTGTTTTATGACTGATTTTAAATCCACGTTATTTTTTTTATTTTGAAACATGGCTACAAATCGGTCTTTATCTAATTCAATAGCTACTACTTCTGGATCAGTTTCGATAATGGCGTTTTCTACTTCCATAACACTATCGTCAGATACGTGAGCTGTTCCTACCAATCTGATGTTGCATTCTGTAACGCCATTGTTAACCCTTATATACATTTTACCACCAATATATCTAGTAGCTATATCAATCATGGATTATATATATTTGTTGATAAATAATCTGGTGGAAGAATGATTTTTGTTAAAGATGTAATGAAAAGGCCAATAACACTGAATAAAGACGATGATATCGAAAAAGCAATATCAACATTCAGGGAAAATAAAATAAGTGGTGCACCTGTTGTTGAAGGCGAAAAACTGGTCGGAATCTTATCCGAAAGTGATATTATTAAGGCGTTAACTTCACATGACGATAGGTTTAGTTTAGTGCTTCCATCTCCTTTTGATTTAATTGAGTTACCGTTAAAAACTGCGATAAAAATTGAAGAATTTAAGGGAGACATGGAAAATGCATTAAGAACAGAAGTTTTTGAAGCAATGTCTGAAAAAGTAGTCAGTGTATCTTCAGAAACCCCGATAACGAATGCAGCAGAAGTAATGGTAAAAAATAAAATAAAAAGATTACCTGTAGTTGAAGGCGAGAAATTGGTTGGGATTGTAACAAGGGGCGACTTGATAGAGGCAATGATTTAAAGGTGAAGTTTAATGAAGTTGAATTCTCCTTCCAGAATACATATGGGATTAATTGATTTAAACGGAGAAATTGGAAGGGTTGATGGTGGAGTGGGAGTTGCTCTGGATTACCCTAATTTTCAAATTGAAGGAAAAGAAAGTAGCGAGATAGAAATAGATTTTAGAATTGAAATTTATGAGAAAGATAAAGAAAATTTGGAATCAAGAATTAAAAATGCGGCGAAAAATGTTTTAGATGTTATTGGGGAAAGTGGAATAAGTTTAAAAGTAAATGACGCGATTTTATCCCATTCTGGACTTGGAAGTGGAACACAAGTTTCACTTTCTACTGGAAAAATTACTTCATTAGTTTATGGCGTAGATTTAAACGCAGAAACACTGGCAAAAATTACTGGAAGGGGCGGAACTTCAGGAATTGGTGTGGCAGCTTTTGAAACTGGCGGATTCATTGTTGATGGGGGCCATACTTTTGGTGAAGGAAAAGATAAAATTGATTTTAGGCCTTCCTCAGCATCAAAGGATGTAAAACCCTCTCCTGTACTATTCCGACACGATTTTGACTGGGATATTGTTTTAACAATTCCAAAAGGAGAACAGGTCTGTGGAGACAGGGAAGTTGACATATTTAGAAAATTCTGTCCAGTTCCAACCGAAGACGTTCAAAAAATATGCAGGCTAGTTTTAATGAAAATGATGCCCGCAGTTATCGAAAAAGACTTTGATTCATTTGGAAAAGTTGTAAATGAACTTCAAAATTTAGGATTCAAACGTGCAGAAGTTGGACTTCAAAAAGAAAGTTTAAAAGGATTATTATCAAAGCTTCAAGAAGTTTCATACAGTGGAATTTCAAGTTTTGGTCCAACAATTTATTCTTTAGGGGATAAAGATACAATAACTGAAATTTCCAATGAATTTTTCGATAAATTTGGAATTGAAGGCGAGATTATATCTACAAAAGCAAATAATTCAGGATATGAAATAATAAAATAGTTAAAACATCTGTGGAAAAAATGGACAAAAATATAAAAGAAATTATAAAAAATATGGATTTGAAATTTAGAAATATCGACGGAAAAAAGCTGTTGATGGCAATTTCGACAGATAAACAAAAAAATGTTTTAATGACTGCATTTATGAGCGAAGAATCATTAGAAAAATCAATTGAAACAGGATATATGCACTACTACTCTACAAGCAGGGATAAAATCTGGAAAAAGGGCGAAGAAAGCAAAAACGTCCAAAAAATAATAGATGTATATCGGGATTGTGACGGAGATGCACTTCTTTTCACGGTTGAACAGACCGGATGGGCCTGTCATGAAGGATATATGTCGTGTTTTCACAACAAGATTGATTTAAATACTGGAGATTCTACCGTTATTGGGACTAAATTAGATTAATATTTAATTTAACTTATTTTTTAAATTTTAAATATTTTTTATCGTTTTTATGGTGAGACTATGTCTATCGAAGAGATTAATCAAAATTTAAATGAAAATAAAAAGTTTAAGGAATGTAAAATTACTGTAGACACCTGCGTGGTTATTGATGGTAGAATTACAGAATTAATACTTGACGGCAGAATTGAAAAATGTAAAATAATTGTTCCAGAAGCAGTAATTTCTGAATTAGAAGCGCAAGCAAATAAAGGGCGGGAAATTGGCTATTTTGGAATTGAAGAATTAAAAAAACTTGTAACTGTTGCAAAAGAAAATGAGATATTACTCGAGTATTATGGAGAAAGACCTTCAACCGGCGAAGTTTCGCTTGCAAGAGCAGGTGAAATAGATGCAATGATTAGAAAAGTTGCAAAAGATACAGATTCGATACTTTTTACAAGTGACAAAATCCAGTACAATCTGGCAATTGCTCAAAATATCAGTGCACATTTCTTAAAAGTTCATGAAGAAAAGGTAGATTTAAAATTAATTGAATATTTTGATGAAATTACAAGTTCAGTTCACTTAAAAGAAAACTGTTTACCCTATGTTAAAAAAGGAAGACCTGGAAAAGTTAGACTGATTCCATTTGCTGACGAAATAATGAATAGAACTGAAATAAAAGTAATAATCGACAATATTTTAAAATATACTGAGCAAAATCACGGACTTGTAGAAATTGAACGAAGGGGAGCAACTGTAATTCAGCTTGGAAATTTAAGGATTTCTATTGCAAGACCTCCTTTCTCAGAAGCTTTAGAAGTTACTGCAGTTAGGCCAATTACAAAAGTTTCTTTGGAAGATTACAACCTTTCTGAAGACTTAAAAGTACGATTGGATAGTGCAGAAGGTATTTTTGTTTCAGGAGCTCCCGGAAGCGGTAAATCTACATTCGTTTCAGCACTTGCTGAAAGATACAAAAATATGGATAAAATCGTAAAAACAATGGAAAGTCCACGTGATTTGCAAGTTGATGAGGAAATTACGCAGTACGCACCGCTTGAAGGAAGCATGGAAAAAACTTGCGATATTTTACTTTTGGTAAGGCCCGACTACACGATATACGATGAAGTTCGTAAAACAAAGGATTTTGAGATTTTTGCGGACATGAGGATGGCCGGAGTTGGAATGGTTGGTGTAGTTCACGCTTCAAAAGCAATAGATTCAATTCAAAGGCTTATTGGAAGAGTTGAACTTGGAATAATTCCACAAATTGTTGATACTGTAGTTTTTATTGAAAATGGTAAGATTGGAAAAGTCTATGAAGTGGAATTTAATGTTAAAGTTCCGCATGGAATGAAAGAAGCAGACCTTGCAAGACCTGTAATTGAAGTAGTCGACTTTTTAACAAAAACCCCCGAATATGAAATATATACCTACGGGGAACAAGTTGTAGTAATGCCGATAAAAGAAACTACTGAATCAAGAGGGGCTGTTTTAGCATACGCAGAAGAAAAAATTTCAGAAGTTTTGAAAAAACACCTTCCAAAAAAATCAAGGCCGGATATTAGGGTTGTAAACAAAGATACTGTTGAAGTAAAAGTTTTAGAAAAGTTCATTCCTGCAATAATTGGAAAAGGCGGAAAAGAAATCTCGAAACTCGAAGAAATAACTGGTTTAAGAATAAGTGTCGGGGAAAAAGATGAATTCGTAGAAAATGAAAAAGATTTTGAAACTTACGAATTTATAAATGATTATGAATCAACAAAACTGAGTCAAACTGGAAAACACGTTATTGTTGAACTTGGAGAAGATTATATCGGTGCAAATATTAAGATTTACATTGATGGGGAGTACGCGTGCACTGCAACAGTCAGTTCAAACGGTACGGTAAATATCAGTAAAAAAACTGCAATCGGAAAAGATCTGGCAAGCGCCATGAAAAAAGGAAAAGATATTTACGTAGAATTTTAATTTAGTTTTTAAAAAGTGAAGAAACTTCTAAATCATCTGAAAATATTTTTTCTTTCTGATTTTCTCTAAATTCAGCTAATTTTTTTTCAATTCTTTCATCAGAAATGGAGAGCATTTCAGCAGCTAAAATTGCGGCATTTTCCCCCCTATCAATTCCAACACAAGCTGCAGGAATTCCTGGAGGCATCTGAACAGCGCTTAAAAGTGCATCGAGTCCATCCAGTTTACTTTCAACAGGGACTGCAATAACAGGTTTTGTAGTCATTGCTGCAACAACTCCTGGTAAATGCGCTGCAAGTCCTGCAATTGCGATAAATACTTTTGATTTTGAATTTTTAACAATTTTTTCGACTAATTCGGGGGTTCTGTGTGCTGAAGCCACTCTTACCTCATAATCAATTTCAAATTCTTTTAAAATAGAAACTGCCTTTTCTGCAATTTTTACATCGCTTTTACTTCCCATAATTATCGTTATCACTTAATCACCGTTTTATTTTTAACGATCTAAATAAAATTAATCAATGGTTTTTACATATGATGTTTTTATCTTTTATTTTAATATTTCTAATCTTAAATTTTAGTTTTTATAAATAATTAGTATACTTTTAACTACAACCAAAATAAATAATACTTTAAGAAAATTAAAATTAAAATAAAATTAAAAATCGGGGGATAATATGGTCTGTGAAAACGAAGTGGAAAGAACATTTGTGGCATTAAAGCCGGATACCGTTGAAAGAAAGCTTGTTGGACGGGTAATTCAAAGATTTGAAGATAGGGGATTTGAAATCGTTGAAATGAGAATGCTGACTCTCACTGGAAAAATGGCAGAAGAATATTACGGTGAACACAAAGGAAAAGAGTTTTACGAAATATTGATAAAGTTCATGACTTCGGGCAGAATAGTTGCAATGGTTATTAAAGGAGAGCGCGCAATTTCAACTGTTAGGAAAATGCTTGGAAATACTTGTCCGTGCGATGCAGAACCTGGAACTATTCGCGGAGATTTTGGACTATACACTCCTGCAAATATAATTCATGCGTCAGACAGTTTAGAAAGTGCAGAACGTGAAATAGATTTATTTTTTGGAATATAATTTTTAAATAACAGTATTTAACCATTTTTTATTTTCAAGTTTGTTAGTAAACTATATAATATTTAGATTACTAACTTCTGTTTCGGATTTTTATCAACTTTATAATTTGTACTTGGATGAAACACAGATTTTAGAAATTAATATTAACTGGTGATTTTTATGGCATTAAGATGTCCGATTGTGAGTGTTCTCGGTCACGTTGATCACGGAAAAACTTCCCTTTTAGATAAAATTAGAAGAACAAGGGTTACTCAGAGAGAGGCTGGGGGAATCACTCAACATATCGGTGCAAGTGAAATACCGATAAATACCATAAAAAAAGTTTCAAAGGACCTTTTAGGATTATTTAAGGCAGATTTATCTATTCCTGGAATTTTGGTTATAGATACGCCAGGACACGAAGCATTTACTTCCCTTAGGAAAAGAGGGGGTGCTTTAGCAGACATTGCAATACTTGTTGTGGATATAAATGAAGGATTTAAACCTCAAACAATTGAAGCGATAAATATTTTGAAGCAGTGCAAAACACCTTTCGTAGTTGCTGCAAATAAAGTGGATAGGATTCCAGGTTGGAATTCAAGCGAAGGTCCATTTATTTTAAATTTCAACGAAAAAAATCAGCACCCAAATGCAATGACTGAGTTTGAAATAAGGCTCTATGAAAATGTTATAAAACACTTAAATGAACTTGGATTTGATGCAGATTTGTTTTCAAGAGTTAAAGATACTACAAAAACGATAAATGTGGTTCCAGTATCTGCAATGACTGGCGAAGGAGTTCCAGATTTACTTGTTATAATTTCAGGACTGGCACAGAGATTTTTAGAACAAAAACTGGCTTTAAACGTTGAAGGTTATGCAAAAGGTACAGTTTTGGAATTAAAAGAAGAAAAAGGGCTTGGAAAAACAATTGATGCAATAATTTACGATGGAATTGCAAAAACTGGCGATTTTTTAGTTGTTGGAAATCCTGACGGCGTTCTTGTATCAAAAATCAAGGCACTTTTAAAACCAAAAGAACTCGACGAAATGAGGGATCCAAAAGATAAATTCAAGCCTTCAAAACAGATTTCTGCGGCAACAGGTGTTAAAATATCTGCACCTGATTTGGATAGTGTTATTGCAGGAAGCCCTTTAAGAATTGTTCCAAAAAATCAGGTTGAAGCTGCAAAAGAAGAAGTTCTTGAAGAAGTTGAAGAATTTACAATTCTAACAGATGACGAAGGAATAATCATTAAAGCAGATACTATGGGTTCATTGGAAGCTCTTGCAAATGAACTTCGAAAAGTAAATGCCAAAATCAAAAAAGCAGAAGTTGGGGACATCTCTAAAAAAGATGTTATCGAAGCTTCATCATATGCTTCAACGAATCCTTTAAACGGGCTTATTATTTCATTTAACACAAAAGTATTGGCCGATGCAAAAGCAGAAATCGAAAAATCAGACGTTAAATTGCTTGAAGGAAAAATTATCTATAAATTAGTCGAAGAACACGAAGAATGGACAAAAGAAATGGAAGAATTAATGAAATCTGATGAAATAAACAGATTGACAAAACCAGCAATGATTAAAATCCTTCCAAACTGTATCTTTAGACAGAAAGAGCCTGCAGTATGTGGTGTTGAAGTATTATATGGTACTTTAAAAATTGGAAGTCCTATAATGTCTGAAGATGGAAAAAAACTCGGATATGTTAAGGAAATGAGGGACAACCAGCAGGAAAATATAAAAGAAGCAAAAGTTGGTATGCAGGTTCCTGTTTCAATCGATGGAAATATAGTTCTTGGTAGAAATGCAAAAGAAAACGATATACTCTATGTCGAAGTACCAGAACCCGAAGCAAGGAAATTACACCACGAATTCAAGGATGAATTGAGGGGTGATGAAAAAGAAGCTCTTTCAAGATACATGGAATTGAAACAGAAGATCGAAAATAACATATTTTGGGGAATGTAGTCCATTAAACCGCATTTATACAAATGACGAAACATCAACAATATATACTCATTACGTTAAATGTAGTTATGGACTACTATTCGGAATTTTCAAATTTAACTTAACTTAATAATTTTCTCTTTCGGAGGCATAACATGATTTTAGTCATAGGCTATGGTTCTTTAGGGCGTAAGGTTGTGAATAACGCTAAAAATATTGATAAAGTAACCGTAATAGATAAAAATGAAGCTGTTTTCGAATCTCTTGAAAATGGAGATTTCAATTATGTAATTGGTGATGCTTCCGAATTAGATGTTTTAGAAAGAGCTAAAGTAAAAGAGGCAGATACGCTTTTAGTTCTCACAAACGATTACGAATTAAACAGGAAAATTGTAGAAATAACTTCAGAACTAAATTCAAAAGCTTATATCATTGCAAGGGGCATAATAAAATACCCTGAATTATACAACGGTTTAGACATAAATAAAATTATATATCCTCTTGAAAGTGCAGCAAAAGATGCGGTAAACGAAATAGAAAAATCAAAATTGAGGAGAAAATTAGCTGAATTAAAAGAAGTTGCAAATAACGCTAAAAAGTCTTTTAACGAACATTACTCCGAAAAAGAAGACGAAACACAGGAAAACCACAAAGCTCCTTTTTTAATATTGATGCACAGAAACCCCGACCCAGATGCAATGGCAAGTGCAATGGCATTGAAAACTATTTTTGATAAATGGGGGGTTAATTCTGAGATTGCTTATGGCGGAAAAATAGGTTATGATGAAAATAAAGCCATGGTAAACTTATTAAGTATAAAATTAAACCAGATTGATGATATAAATTTATCTCGGTACTGTTCTATTGCAGTAGTTGATTCATCCAGCGCAAAAACTCTTCCAATTGATATTGAAGGTTCAAAATTGGCTGTAATAATCGACCACCACAATGACAGCGATATTGTTGCAAAGTACATGGATATAATGCCTGAAATCGGTGCAACAGCTACTATTTTAACCAATTATTTGCTGGGGCTCGATATAACTCCGAATAGGGATTTGGCAACTGCATTATACTATGCGATAACCTCAGATACAAACTATTTCAAGAGAAAAACGTCTAAAAAAGATTTCGAAGCTGCAAGTTATTTACAGGGTTTAATGGATCCAAAAGTTTTGGAAATGATCGAAAATCCAGAAATGGATACAGAAACCATGGAAATCCTTGGAAAAGCGATAATGAATAGAAAAATCATAAAAGGAAATCTTGCACTTTCATATGTCGGAACATTAAAAAATAGAGATGCCCTACCAAGAGCGGCAGAGTTTTTGCTTAAAATGGAAGGAATAAGCACGACTTATATTTTTGGAATTGCTGAAAATGAAATCCATATAAGTTCAAGGACAAAAGATTTGAGAGTAGATGTCGGAAATATCATGAAAACCGCGTTTGGCGGGGGAGGCCATCAATCTTCCGCAGCAGCGAGTGTTGAACTTGGTATCTTCCAATCTGTTTCAGATAAACAGTCTTTGAGAAAACTCGTGGAAGAAGCAATTCAAGCGAAAATATTTGAAACCATGGGTATCGAAGAAGAAGAACCTGCTGGACAGGATTAAGTTGGTATAATGCTAAAAGAACTTATAAACAAGTTATTGTGGCATCCTGATTATAATCCTGAGGATTATATTATAAATTATCTACACCGGGGCGCAGAAAACGATGAAAAATCAGTCCCTCTGAAAAATATCGTTATTGAAGACTCTTTTCTTGTTTTTGACGAAACACACATTCCCTTTCACAGAATTTTGGAGATTGTGAATACAAAGACTGGGGAAATAATTTACAAAAAAAGGTAGGGATCATGGTATACGCAGAAGAGTACATGACAAAAAAAGTTCATTCTATAACCCCTGATGCTACGGTTTCAGACATAATAAAACTTGTAAAGGAAACTACCCACGATACATTTCCTGTTGTGGTAAATTCAAAAGTTAAGGGTATTGTTTCAGTTCACGACCTTATTGGTAAGGATGAATCGGATGAAGTAAGTGAATTCATGACTCCAAGAGATGACATGATCGTTACAAAGCCCCACACTAAAATAATGGATGTTGGAAGGATAATGTTTAGAACCGGATTTTCAAAACTTCCAATAGTTGATGAAAACAATAATATCCTTGGAATTATTACAAACACTGATGTAATAAGGTCGCAAATTGAAAAAACCACTCCAAAAAAGCTCAAAAAAATTGTAAATTCATATATAAATTTAGGTTACGAAGTAACTACAAAACGGGAAACTATCCAGATTGATGATTTAATCCCTACTCAGGCCAACGTTTACGAAGATGAACTTTATGGAAGGGCTTATGAATTAAAAAGGGGACTCGCTGAACCGATAATTGTTATAAAGACAAATGTAAATGAAAAATACATTTTGGTTGATGGCCACCACAGGGCGGTAGCAGCATGCCTTTCAAACATAAAAGAACTCGAAGCACATGTTTTAGAGATAAATACTGATAAAACGATGGGAATTGAAAAAACTGCCGAAAAACAGGGTTTGAAAAGTTTAAAAGATATTAAGATACTCGACGAAGAAAAAATGAACTGCAGTAGTGCATATAAACTCAGGGCAAATATCCTTGAGCTTTAAATTCTAATTATTAATTATTTAATTGGATGTTTGCAGCATGCAGAAAACCGGCCGATTTTTGGAGATTGATTTTTTCAGGGGACTTGCAATAATACTGATGGTTATTTCAAATTTTGTAACTGATTTAAAATATTTTTTAGGATACTCTGAATATCTTTTATTTTGGAGTTTTTTCGCTCTTTTTGTAGCATCCAGTTTTGTATTTATTTCAGGGGTTTCTTTTAATGTCAGTTTTTCAAAAAAAGTTGCTTCTCAAAATTTAACTTACAAATCTTACCTTGATCGTTTTTTAAAACTTTCTGTAATTGCAGTAGTTATAACTGCGGTTACTGCTTATTTTTTAACTTCTGGAACGATATATTTTGGAATTATGCACTTTTTGGCAATATCCGGTATTTTGGGAATTATATTTTACCGTTTTAAAAAATTAAATCTGTTTTTTTCAGTTATTTTTTTGATTCTAGGTGTTTTATTTAGCGAAGTTGTTTTAGATACCTATTGGTTACTTCCTCTTGGAATACTTCCAACTAACTTTTACACGCTTGATTATTTCCCGATTTTTCCGTGGTTTGGAGTATACTTACTTGGAATGAGCTTTTCAGAAAAATATTACAAAAATGGAGTTTCGAGACATTCATTTGAAATTTTTAAAAACAGATTTTTTAACAAAATATGTATTTTGGGGCAAAATACGCTAATAATTTATATAATCCACCAGCCAGTTCTGGTTGGAATTTTAATTTTAAAATACGGAATATTTTCAAAAATAGCACTGTAAAAAATAAAAAAAAGGAATATTGTATTTATCTAAATTTACTGTATTTGTAAAAGATTCTGCAAGTTCCTTCATCAGAAACCATGCAGCTTCCAACTGGATTCATCGGATCACAAGTTTTTCCAAAGAGTTTACAGTCGTGCGGAAGTTTTTCTCCCCTTAAAATTTCACTGCAAATACAGGCTTTGTTTATGGTTTCTTTAATGTCTGGAACATCAATATTTTCATGAACATCGTATTTTTTGAATTCTTCTCTTAATTTCATACCGCCGTCTTTAATGACTGGAAAGCCTCTCCATGCAACATCAGCGGGTTCAAAAATTTTATTCATAATTTTTTGAGCAATCACGTTTCCTTCTTCTCTTACTCCTCTCGTGTACTCATTTTCAACTTTTGCGTCACCATTTACGAGCTGTTTTAAAATCATCACGATTGAAGCCATTACATCAATTGGTTCAAAGCCAGCAACAACCATTGGTGCATGGTACGTCTTACAAGGGTCATAGTATGGTTTTAACCCCGTAATTGTTGAAACGTGGCCAGGACATATAAATCCATCTAAGTTAAGTGAAGTTCCACCGCCGAGTAAAAATCCCATTACTGGAGGGGTCTGCCTGTGTGAATTTAATATGTAGAAATTTTCAGGTTTGTTTAGTAATTCTGCGGCAGTTGTTGGAGCAGTAGTTTCAAATCCGATTGCAACAAATACTACCTTTTCATCCTGTTTTTTTGCAAGTTTTACCGCATCCCCAATTCCGTAAACGATTTTTACGTCTGCCCCTTCTGATTGAAGTTGCATTAATGATTTTTTACTTCCTGGGACCCTATACATGTCTCCTAACGTTGCAATAGTGTGGCCCTGTTCTGCAAGGTACATTGCTTTATCGATTTCTTTTTGTGTTGTAACGCACACAGGACATCCAGGTCCTGGAACTACTGTAATATTATCAGGTAAAACGTCTCTTATTCCATATTTACAGATTGTATGTTCGTGTGATCCACAAACGTGCATTATTTTTACTTCATCCAGTTTTTCAGAGAGTTTTTGGATTGTCTGAATAGATTTCTTAATTAATTCTTTATTATTGATGTTCATGAGTTTTGCATCCATACTATTCCTCTTCTGATTAAGATACCAAAATTATGACAGAGTACTATATAAAAATAGCATAGTGAATTTTTGTAAAAAACCCTAAATAATCTCTGATTAGCAACGAAAATTAATTAAAATATTCTGATTTATAAATCATGGTTTTGATTAACCGTAATTTCGATTTAATTTATTAATGTATTTATATCATGTTATCGAATTATAGTTATTCTAAACATATTCGAACTATTTATGAGGTGTTTATCATGTTTCCTGGCGGAGGAAAGTTCAATCCAAGAATGATGAAACAAATGCAGAAAATGATGAAAGATTTCGGAATGGATGCCGAAGATTTAAAAGCTGTCAAAGTTACAATCGAACTTGAAGACAAACTCTTGGTCTTTGAAAAGCCAAAAGTTCAGGTAATGGACATGCTTGGAAATAAAACTTATTCAATTACTGGAAAAGCTAAAAAAGTAGCAAAAGAAGAAGAAAAAATCGAAGATGTCGAAGTAAAAGTTGAAGTAACCGAAGAAGACATCGAAATGGTTTCAAGTCAGTGCGGAGTTTCAAAAGAAGAAGCTAAAAAAGCATTAGAAGAAGTTAATGGGGATTTAGCTGAAGCAATTTTAAAACTCGGAAACTAATTTTTAATTTTTTTAATTATTGAATATTTTATTTATTTTTATTTTTAATTTTTTTCTAAGGCCGGTGAGAGAATGGATATCGAAAGGTACGTAAGAAAGTGTCTGAAAAAGGGAATTTCAGAGTCTAAAATTATTGAAGACGGTTTTAAAAAAGTGATTGAAGTTAAAGACACTGATGAGGGATGGGCAAGAAGGTTTGTCGAAGCAGTAGTCGAAGAAGTAAAAACAACTGAAAAATACCGTGAATCAGAAGATAAAAATTTAAAATATCTACTTGACTGCCCAGAATCCGGAATTACGATGGGAAAAATGGGTGTCGGAAGCCGAGGAGAAGGCGATTTTTTTGTTCACCGCGAAATTGCGAGAATTATTGAAAGTACAAATCAGGACACTGAAGTTGACAGTACTGAACAGGACGATGCAGGAGTTGTACGTGCGAATGCAGAACACGTTGTAGTTGCAGTTGATGGAACCCACTCAAGATTAAGTGATTTTCCATTTATTGCAGGATTTCACGTTGCAAGAGCAGCTTTAAGGGACGTTTACGTAATGGGTGCAGATGCAGTTGCAGTTATAAGTGATGTTCACCTTGCAGACGATGGAGACGTTTCAAAAATATTTGATTACACTGCAGGAATCTGTGCAGTTTCTGAAGCTATTAATGTACCGCTTGTTGCAGGAAGTACCTTAAGAGTTGGCGGGGACATGGTTTTAGGGGACAGGATGGTCAGCGCTGTTGGTGCAATTGGAACAATTGAAAAAGGAGAACCAACTGCAAGAAAAAGGGCTGAAGTTGGGGATGTAATTTTAATGACTGAAGGAAGTGGCGGTGGAACAATCTCTACTACTGCGCTCTATTACGGAATGTTTGATGTAATAAATGAAACAATAAATGTTGATTTTTTAAAATCATGCAAAAATTTGATTGAAAACGATCTTTTAAAACACATCCACGTAATGACTGATGTTACAAACGGCGGATTAAGGGGTGATGCATTCGAGATCACAAATACTGCAAAAGTTTCGCTTGAGATATACAAAGAAAAAGTTAATGAACTCGTAAACCCGAAAGTCCTCGAGATGCTTCAAAAATTAAATATCGATCCTTTAGGAGTTTCAATTGACAGCCTTTTGATAATTGTTCCAAAAGATAAAGCCGGAGAGATAATGGAAAAAACCGGTGCTAAACAAATTGGGGTTGTTAAAGAGGGAGATGTTAGCTATTTAATTGATAAAAATGGCGAAAAAGAACTTTTAATTCCAAAATTCAGGGAAGCTGCATACACGCCAGTTAAAAAAGTAGTTGGGGAACAAAAACCTGATAACTTTGAAGAAATGAAGGAAAAAGTTAGAAAAACATGCGACATGGCAATAGAAAAGAAAGATTTTATAGTAAAAGAAATGGTTAAAAATTAATCAGTCCTAATATTAAGTTCTTTTATCAATTTTCCTATTTTTGACGGATCCACAATATTTATGTCTACATTTTTATTTTTTATTGAAATTTCGACTGTTTTCTGGTTTTCAACAGACAGCTGAATTCCAACACCTTTCTGTTCAAGGGTATCAATAAGTCCGAGTATCATTTCCATATCCATAATATCACCTTTTAAGATTTTCTTTCGCTGTATATATTTAAAGCTTCTGAAACAGTTTTTCCGTCAATTGTTATTGCATAAATTGCATTGCACATTGCAACGGCATCAGATAACGATTTTTGATGGATATTTCGACCTGTCGCATTTCCTGACGCTCCGCTTATGTGAATCTGTTCGTAAAGTTGTTTTAAAAATGATTCAATATCCGTACTTGACCCTCCCGCACATACAACTTTAGTTCTTCCAGCAGCCATAACAGCTTCTTTAAATGATTTTGCAGGATTTTCCGATTTTGGGTAGTTTACTTTTACAAAATCTGCACCCAAGCATGATGCAACACCGGTAGCTCCAGCAATCAATCCAGGGTCTTTTTCATTTTGCACGGCTTTTCCTCTTGGATAAATCC
Organism: Methanococcus maripaludis; assembly: GCF_002945325.1. Lineage (NCBI taxonomy): Archaea > Methanobacteriati > Methanobacteriota > Methanococci > Methanococcales > Methanococcaceae > Methanococcus > Methanococcus maripaludis. Next base: position 708,153 of record NZ_CP026606.1, on the reverse strand, counting down.
AGAGAATTACAACAAGACCTCCCTTATGAGCTTCGTAAATTATTTTTGAAGCTTCAGAAAGCATCTCTGATTCGTATTCACTTCCAAGATATATTGTATATCCAACTCCAACAATATTAACTCCAGAATTTTTCTTAAATTCTAATATATCGTTAATATCCAACAATGCACGACTTACGGGGTCTTTTTGGTCTGTTTCCACAAGATTTGTTTTCGAATTTAATTTTACAATGTAATTTATATCTTTATAGTTCTGACCGTATCTTGATAGCAATCCGAACTGGACCGCAAAACCGCCTATTTTTGAATTTTTAGCAATTTTAAACAGGTGTTCTGGATCTGCATCGTCTTTTGAAATATTTTCCCCGTAAAAATCGTTATTTAAGTGTTCGATTTTTTGATCGCCTGCAAAAAGCATTAACTTGCCAGTACCTCTTGTAAGTTTCAGGTAATTTTGAACGTATTCTTCATGCATCGATTCTGGAGTTTCCATCGGAATTAATACCTCTTCAAAGGTTATTTTTTTAACCACTATCGTCCCCTCTTTAGTTTTTAACTAAATATTTTCAATAATACTTCTCTATTTTCTGATTTAAAATAATTTAGATTTAATTAACGACAATGAAAACTAATATATAACATACAAGTATAATTGTATGTGCAAATTCAAAAGCCATATCGGGGGATATCATGTTGCGTGGGGGCGTAAATGATTGTAAAATCAAATGGGAATTTTTGATCGGAAATAGTATCGATTCAAGTCCAATTTTAGCTAAAAACGGTACCATATATCTTGGTTCGAGCAATAAAAATCTTTATGCAATAAATACTGATGGATCCGTAAAGTGGTTTTTTAAATCTGGTGAAATAATTGAATGTAGGCCATCGATTGGAAAAGATGGAACAATTTATTTTGGTTCAGATAAAGTTTATGCAATAAACCCTGACGGAACTGAAAAGTGGAGATTTGATACAAAAAAAGCAATCGTATCAGACTTTACAATTTTTGAGGATATTTTATACGTAACTTCGCTTGATGGGCACTTATACGCAATAAACCCTGACGGAACTGAAAAATGGCGCTTTAAAACCAAAAAGGCGATATATGCAACACCAATAGTTTCAGAAGACGGAACAATTTATGTTGGTTCAAATGATAATTATTTATACGCAATAAACCCTGACGGAACTGAAAAATGGCGCTTTAAAACCAATGATGCGATAACATCTGCAGCTTCGATTGGAAAAGATGGAACAATTTATTTTGGTTCAGATAAAGTTTATGCAATAAACCCTGACGGAACTGAAAAATGGAATTTTTACGCAGGTTACTGGACTGTTACGAGGCCTGCAATTTCTGAAGATGGAACAATCTACGTAACTTCACTTGATGGGCACTTATACGCAATAAACCCTGACGGAACTGAAAAATGGCGCTTTAAAACTGGAAAACGTATTGAATCATCTCCGGTAATTGGAAACACTGATACAATCTATTTTGGATCATACGACGGACACTTATACGCAATAAACCCTGACGGAACTGAAAAATGGAATTTTGAGACAGGAAGCTGGATAATAGCCACTCCCGTAATAGATGAAAACGGAACAATCTATTTTGGAACGAGAAACGGGAAATTCTACGCACTATTTAATTAATATTTCTTTAATACCTTTTTTATTACGTTCAAAAGAGTGAATTCTTAAGTAGCATTTTTATATCTATTTTTACTTATTGTTTATTGAGCGATAAACAATATTCAGGATTATTTTGGTGGTATTATGAAAAAAGTAAAGGTATGTTCTCCGGGAACTTCTGCAAATCTCGGTCCAGGATACGATATTTTTGGGCTTGCCCTTTCAAATCCTTATGATATTGTAGAGGTTGAAAAAACAGAAAATGGTATCACTATATCTGTTGAAGGGGAAAAAGCAGAAGAAATACCTACAAACGTGGATGAAAATACTGCAGGCGTAGTTGCTAAAAAGATGATTCAAGATTTTAAAATCGAATCTGGAATTCATATTCATATAATTAAAGGAATAAAGCCAGGAAGCGGTCTTGGAAGCAGTTCTGCCTCATGTGCAGGAATTGCTTTTGCGTTAAATGAACTTTTTGAATTAAAATTATCCAAATTAGAGCTTGTTAAATATTCTTCACTCGGTGAGGCAGTTGCAGCAGGTGCACCTCACGCGGATAACGTAGCTCCTGCAATTTTTGGCGGATTTACCCTTACAACAAGTTATGAACCTTTGGAGGTACTTCACATCCCTGTGGACCTTGAAGTTTTGGTTGCACTTCCAAATATTCAGGTAAGTACAAAAACCGCAAGAGAAATACTTCCAAAAGAAATCCCGATAAAAGATATGGTAAACAATGTTGGAAAAGCTGCAGGGATGGTTTATGCATTATATAACAACGATCTAGATCTTTTTGGAAGATACATGTCAAAAGACTGCGTTGTTGAGCCATGTAGGGCCAATTTAATTGATGGTTATTCCGAAGTTAAAGAAAAAGTAAAAGATATGGTCTACGGTATAACGATTAGTGGTTCAGGACCTGCAATTATTACAATACCTAAAAAAGAACACGTAATTGATATCGAAAATATATTCAAGGATGTCTGGAACTGCCCAGTTTACTACACGAAAGTGGGGCCAGGATGTTACGTTGAAGAAATTGAATAATTTAAATTAAAAAATTTTTTTATTTTTTATTTTTTAGTTATTCTATAATTTCTAAGATCCTGTTAATTTCTTCGTTTTTAAATATTCTTATTTTATTTCCTTCTTTTACATTTTCAATCGAATTATTATACTCGTAAATCTCGTAATTTGAATCATCCATTGCTGTTATCGTATCAGGCGTAATTGAAATAACTGTTGCAGTTTCACAATCTTCTCCTTTTTTAATTAATTTTGCAGATTTATCGATTTCGTTCCAGACAAGTGCAATTTTATCCCCAAGTTCTACAGGTTCTAAATAAACTCTAGCTTCATTCAATGAGGAAACAACGTAAATTTTTTCATTATATTCTAAAATATCTCCAATTTTAAATTCTGGAATCCTAACAGCAACTGTGATTCGATACATGTCTTTTCCAGTATCTTTATCTACTCCAACGAGTTTTGCAGTTTCAATCGACTTTCCGCCGTATTTTGCTTTTATCGCTGATGCAATATTTCTTATAGCGCCCATTGAACCCATCTGATAGTCTAATCCTTCTTTTTGTGGAATATATTTTGAGATAAATGCCATCCTATCTTTATTAAGTCGTTTTCCAGCTTCATCTCTAACGAAGTCATCCAGTTCTATCCTTTCTTTATCATTTAAAAACCGGTTCATTGCCCTAACTTGGAGTGTCCCTTCATAGTAGTTTGACATGCATCTTGAACATCTTGGGCACTGCACCATGTCAAGATAAACTGTAATGTGTCTTTCTTCTTCTCTATCGTTATCTTCACCAACAAGCCTTCCTTTTGCAAAAACAACGGTGGGGATTTCTACACGGGACCTTTTTCCCCCTGGAAGTTGGCGTGGCTCTTGCGGCATTATTTCTACATCGATGCTCTTATTGGCCTTTTTTAAATTATCTTTAACTCCAAAATAAGCAATTTCTTCCATTATTTCGTATGTTTCCCTTTTTTGAGGGTCTTGCCAAAGTTTTCGTTTGTATGATCCACACATGTGGCATACTTCGACGTGGACCTCGTTATCGACTTTAATAAGCGGATTCATGTGGGTGTAGCAGATTTTGCAGAGTCCATCAAGAAGTTCGCCTTCATGACCGCATCGGTAGCAGAATCCTTTCATAATATCACCAAAAATGTAAAATTTATTAATTAAGTAAAAAAAGAAGAAAAAGAGTACTTATAAAGTCTTAACTGGTTTCATTGCACCACAAGCGGTACATTTCAAGAAGTGTATTCTTCCTTCTTTTACGATTTTTGTGTCCGGTTTTCCACATTCTGGACAGAGTACGTATTCGTTTACGTAGTTTTGGATTTTTTCATTTACCATTCTCCATCCAAATTTACCCTGCAAGATTAATCTAACACCTTCCATGTCTCCTGCGGTACCGAGTTCTTTCATTACGTATTTTGCAAATTCTTGTGGATCTCTTTCCATGAATTTTGCAATATCTTTGAAGTTTTTAATGATTGTCCTGTTTCCTTCTACAAAACTGTCTGCGGATGGAATTTCAAACCTTACGTCTTTGAAAACTTCTTCTGGAAGTTGTTCTCGCGCTCTTGTCAATAAACTGCTGTAATCGAAGTAGTCGACCATGTTTTCACCAAATTTAAATTAGAAACTAATAGTTGTAAAAAAGTGTACAAGTTCTAAACTTGTTTTCTAGTCCATTGTTTATATACTTGCCGTTAAATTAATATAGTTGTCACGATACATGATGTTAAGACTAGGTTATACTAGTAGTTTAGTGACGGGTGAATTCCCGTAGGGCATGTAGCATTAAGCTGAACCCATAAACAGAATCGACGAAACAAGTGATACTATGAGTATGTACAACTACGTGAAAGAAGCATGGAAAGTACCTGCTAACTCATACGTTAAAGAGTTACAATGGTCAAGAATGCAAGACTGGAGAAAAGAACCTTCAGTATTAAGAATTGAAAGACCTACAAGAATTGATAGGGCTAGAAACTTAGGATACAAAGCAAAACAAGGAATTGTTGTTGTAAGAGTTAGTGTTAGAAGAGGAGGTTTAAGAAAACCAAGACCAAAACACTCCAAAAAACCTGCAACATTAGGTATCAACAAAATTACAATGGCAAAATCCATTCAAAGAATTGCTGAAGAAAGAGCAGCTAAAAGATACCCTAACATGGAAGTATTAAACTCCTACTGGGTAGGACAAGATGGAAAACAAAAATGGTATGAAATAATCTTAGTTGATCCATGCCACCCATCAATCAAAAACGACAAATCCTACAGCTGGCTCTCCACCGGAAACCACAAAGGAAGAGCAAACAGAGGTTTAACCTCAGCTGGTAAAAAAGGAAGAGGATTAATGTACAAAGGAAAAGGTGCTGAAAAAGCAAGACCTGGTGTCAGAGCTAACGGCAAAAAAACGAAATAATTAACTTTCCTTTATTTTAATTCTTTTAATTAACTTTTTTAGTTTTTATTTTACTCGATTTTTATACGACAATTAATTTTTACTTTTTTGAAAGCCTGTATTTTAAAACAGCACGTACTTTTGATATTTTATTTTAGAAATAATAGTTAAAATTTATAGGATACCCATTAATTAATTTAATATATGGTATATACTTTTTTTAAAGTATTATGAATTTTGTGGCCCCCTATCCACAAAGTAGTCAATTTTATAGTTCTGTTGTGCATTTAACAGTAGATATCGTTTCGATTTTCGAAATGTATTTATAAAATAGAATATTATTTAAAATTGGTCCTGTTTTAGTTATTAAGGTATCTATTGTTATGAAATCCTTGATACGGTTAAATCCCCAATCATCACTAAAACAGGACCGCTTTTTTTATCAGGCCTATTAATATTTTTTTAGATTATTTGCGTTTAATAAATTTTAAAATAGATCATAATTGAAATTTGATTAAAAAGTAGTAATCTACCCAAATTTTTTAAAAAAATGATTTTTTTATTAACAAAAATATATTTTGATACAAAAAATAAGTTAAAAGTTTTGAATAAGGAATATGGGATCTAGTATATCTATTGTATACTTATTTATTCCTTTAATTCTATCCTCGAGTTAGTTAAAATCCCCATAATAACAACTCATAGGAACCGAAGTTCCGTTTTATCCTATTATTTGACTCAGTACTAATAGTTTACGATCAAAACGGCATATGACGTTATATTTGGGACAGCATGGATTTTAATTCAATATAACGTTTTGGAGCATTTTCGCATGAAATAGTGTTTAACGTGAAAGGTTAGTATATAATAACTTTTTTTAATTTCCAAGAATAATAATTAAATAGTCATTAAAAACATAATTTAATATGTCGGGGATTTACGTGTAATTTAAATATTTTGAATTTTTTTAGGTGGGGGATTAGCATGAATCAAGATGAAAAACAATTTAAAAAAATTCTTTTAGATAGTCTTTTCATATCATGTATTATTATAGCGATTCCGGCGATTTTGTGTTTATTTGGGGCAGGGCACTGTACTTTGGGCCTATTTTTTGGAGCAATACTCACTTTTTTAGTTGGAATAATGGTGCTATTTAGAAAAGATGAAATTATTTCACTTATTCTTGGAGGGAGGCGTAAGTATCACATTAAAAAGTTAAAAAGTGAAGATTAAATTAATTTTTAAAAAAGTATTTTTCGCATAAATTCTTTATTTTGTAAATTTTTAGATTAAATGTTATTAAAAACTCTTAAAGTTGCGAAACTGTTAAATTTCTAGTCTTTTGATTATTTTTTGCAATATTTAGTTTTTTATTAAATTATTTCTGTTCTGGTAATTTTAACACCTGCGGTATATTTTTAATATAATTCGTTTATATATTAATGGTAACTGTCGACTTATCCGGATTTAACCTATAAAGGTGTTTATGAAAATGGTAAATAACATCACAATATCAACGATTGCAAACGCAACCGAAGACGAAGAAAAAGTTCTCGATTCAATAGTTTTCTTTTTACCTGAAATAATTGAAGAAGACGATTTAGAAACCGAGACTGTAGAAACAGAAGGAAATTTTGGAAATCCTATTGAAATCCACACCGTTAAAATTTCTGGAAAAAAAGCAAAATTGGTATTTAATTATATTATTGATTTGATAAAAAGCGACGAAAGAAATGTAAACCGATTAAAAAAGGAACTTGATAGCAGGATCGAGAAAAATAAACTTTATTTAAGATTCGATAAACAGAAAGCATATCTTGAAGAATGCAAACTTTTTGATGGGGACGATACCGTAAGAATCGTGGTAAATTTCAAAATTTTTGTTCCAAGCGGAAAAGAAGAAAAAGTAAAAGAAAGGGTTTTGGAAAGGCTTGATAAAAGAGGTGTTTTTTAATGCACGAACTCTCATATGCAACGTCAGTACTAAACGCGATTCTTGATGCGGTAAAACAGCAGGAAGAACTCGGTAGAAAAGTAATAAAAGTAAATGATATAAATCTTGAAATTGGGGACCTCACATTAATAAGTCTGGATCAATTACAGTTTGTTTTTGAGGTTATTTCAGAAGATACTATCTGTAAAGGTGCAGAATTAAAAGCAGAAATGGTAAAACCAAAAATTTTCTGCAATGACTGTGAATTCGAGGGAAATTTAGATACTAAAGACGAACTTGAAGTAGTATGTCCAAAATGTGAATCAAGAAACATTAAATTGAAAGGCGGGAAAGAATTTAACATAGTAAATGCGACGATTGAATTTGACGACGAAGAATAATTCTTTTTTATACTTATTCAATTAGTTTTTATTTTAACGTTTATATAGTATCTTTTAAATAATGTTATTTGTTGAAATTTGGATGATTTCAAATGCAAAGATTGATATTCTGTTACTTCAAAGTGATGAAAGGATTTTAATATATAACCAAATAATTAACCTGCAAAAACCCGAAGTTCCCTTGTTTTGGTGTACAAAATGAAAAAAGAAATTAAATTAAAAGAACTTTCGAATAATATCGTAAAATCACTTCTGGAAAATCCTGACAAACCAGTTCATGAAATAATGGACGAACTAGATATTTATTCAATGAATCTCGACGATGAAGATTTAGATCTGGCAAAAAGTCTTGTCTGTGAATTATTAAGCAGGATTGACGTGGTTTCGATGAATCTCGACGATGAGGATATTGCACACACGATGTCGATGATTTCATTGAGATTTCACATGCATGATAAGTACAATAAATTTGAAATAATGGATGTACCGCACCTTCAGGCACGAATAAAAGATGCTGCAAAATACATAAAATATGTTAAAAAAAGTAATAAAGCTTAATTTTTTTTATTTTTTATTTTTTATTTTTGTTCAACGAATGCGGATTTTTTAGCACCGCAAATTGGGCATGCCCAATCATCAGGTAATTCTGAGAATTTTTTTCCTTCTTTTTCTTCATCATATACATATCCGCATATTGTGCATTTCCAAACTGACATAATGATTACCTCCCTTTCAATAGGTTTAATTTGGAATTAATAATTTATATAATTTTACGAATATTTTATAGTTCTGTTAATTTAAGTAAATATCTAAAATTTTCATCAAGTTTATTCTCGCAAGACTTAAAATCAAAATTTCTTCCAAGAACTGGCCATATTATTGAATCTATATGTAATGGCGGAATTTTTGCGGTTTTAGAAACTTCATTCCAAAATTTTATCGGGTTTTCATCAGTAAATTTAAGCGTGTACTTTTCAATTCTTGAATCTTTTGGAATTTCAATATTCATTGGATATGGAAAAAATTCGTTAAATACAATTCTTGAAGCATATCCAAACATTTTAACTGCAAAAACAACTGTTTTTGAATTTTTTTTAGAATTTAGGTATTTTGAAAGATTTTCAAGCAATTTTTCCATATCTAAATAATAATTCTTAAAATCCAAAAGATTCAGGTTTTCAAGAAACGGAATAATCCTTTCAATTCTTTTTATCTTTACATTTAAAAGTCGCTTATTTCCTTTCGAATTTTCAAGGAAATTAACGTAACTTTCCCCTAAATTTTCATTATTTGCATCATGTTTTGACCAGTATTTTGAAAATTCTTCCCACCAGAGCTCTCCAGTAGTACATAACTGGTAGCTTACAATCGAATTTAAAATTACGAGTTTTATAAACATTTCATCGTTTTTCATGGAGTTTTTTAAATTTTCAAGAACGAAATATTGTGTGTCAATTTTTTCTTCCATGTATTTAGCAAAATTTACATCAAAATGTCCAAATATTTCTAAAAGTTCATTTATTTTTTCCAAGTTTCTCATAATTTTCACAAAATTTTTTAATATTTAATTAAATAGTTGAGTTTTATCAGCTTCTTTTTAAATTTATTATTTCTTCAATTTTTTCTAGATTTGGTTCTCTTTTCCAGATTGGGGTTTTTTCTGAAATGTATGGTGGAACAACTTCTTCAAATACTGGTTTTTCACAGGTATAAAATATTCCAAGCGGATATTTTTCAGTTTCAAGGGATTTTTCAAATGCTTTTTTTCTATTAGTTACGTCGTGGTCTTCTAAGAAATAAGTATTTTCTTTGTACCATTGAAGAGTATTTAATTTGTTAAACGAAGGACATGGATGGAATATATCTACTATCGATAAACCCTTATGATTTATTGCTTTAATTATTATTTCTTTGGTTTTTTCAAGGTTTCCCGAAAATGTACGGGCAACAAAAGATGCATTTAGTGATATTGCAAGTGCTATTGGATTTAGCGGTTCCTCAAATACTCCCCAAGGTTGAGTTGGTGTTTTTGTAGAAATCAGCGTTGTTGGGGAAGCCTGTCCTTTTGTAAGGCCATATATCTGGTTATTGTGTATTAGAACCGTGATATTTGGGTTCCTCCTTATCGCGTGAATGAGGTGATTTCCGCCTTCCGCATACATGTCACCATCACCGCCTTCCGCAATTACTGTAAGATTTGGATTTGTAGCTTTTACGGCAGTTGCAGCAGGTATCGCCCTTCCATGAAGCGTGTGAAATCCATTTACTTTTATGTAGTGGGGCATCTTTCCAGCCTGTCCAATTCCTGAAATAATTGCAACATTTTCAGGTTTTAAATTTAATTCAGTCAGGGCATTTGAAAGTGAAGCTTTTATTGCAAAGTTACCACACCCGGGGCACCACGAAATATCTAGTTTTTCGGTTCTTTGAAATAAACTGTTTTCCATAAATTTCACTCCCTCAAAACTTTTTCGATTTTTTCGATAATTTCTTCAACTGCAAAAACCCTTCCATCGTATTTTAAAATACTATCATTCATTTCAATTCCAAATTCCCGTTTTAAAAGCTTTCCAAGCTGTCCGGTATAATTTAATTCAATATTTATTACTTTTTCGGCATTTTTCAGGTATTTTTCAGCAGAATCTGAGATAGGATAAACCTGGTTGAAGTGTAAAAATGCAGTATCTTTCAGATTTAATTTTTCAAGTGCATCTTTTATCAGGTAAAATGTTGAGCCCCACGAAACAATCAGGTTTTTGTAAGTTTCATTTCCAATGAATTCGGGTTCAATCGCTTCTTTTTTAATTAAATCTAACTTTTTATTCCTTTTTTCAGTCATTTTGTTTATTAAATCGATATCTTCTGTAATATCTCCAAATTCATCATGTTCGTTTCCACACGCAAGTACAATTCCTTCCCCATATTCCGGAATTCCTCGTTTTGAAACGATATTTTCATTAAGTTCATATCTTTTATAATCTAAGCTGGTTTTTACAACGTTATTTTCCTTTTTTAGGGTTTCAAGTTCATTATCTGACAGATTGTAATACGTGTCCGCCAAATATTCGTCAGATAATACAAAAACCGGAACTTGATATTTATCCGCCATGTTAAATGCAATCTGACTTATTTTATGAGCTTCTTCAATTTTTCCCGGCGCATATATAATTTTAGGAAATTCTCCATGCCCAGAATAAAGTGCTAGTTCTAAATCCCCCTGTGCAGTTCTTGTTGGAAGCCCAGTTGAGGGCCCCGGTCTTTGTGCAAGATATATCACAACTGGAGTTTCAGTCATTCCCGAAAGGCTTACCGCTTCACACATTAACGAAAATCCGCCCCCCGATGTAGTAACAAGGCTTCTAGCTCCCGCATATCCTGCACCAATAGCCATATTTATTGCAGAAATTTCATCCTCAACCTGTTCTACAATAATTCCGAGGTCTTTTGAATGAGTCGCAAGAAATGTGGAAACTCCTGTTGAAGGAGTCATCGGGTAAAATGATACAAAATTACAACCTGCTTTTGCAGCTCCAAGTGCAACAGCTTCTGTACCGCTTAAAATAATTTCATTATTAATTTTTTCATTTTTTTTTATATTTAAGCTTAAATCTAAATCTTTTAATATTTTTTTTCCAAGTTCATATCCTTTTTCTGCAGCTTCTATATTTTTATCTACGATTTCTTTTCCCTTTTTAGAAAATTTATCTTCGAGATATTTATTAAAAAGCTCTAAATCGCAATCAAAAATTCCAAGTATTATTCCTGAACCTACCGTATTTGAAAACAAAACGTTTCCAATGTTTTTACTTATTTCTTGGATTGGAATATCAATAATATTTTTATTATTTATAAATTCTTCGTCAATATTTTCTTTTTCCCCTAAAATAATTGTATTTTCAGAAATTCTATCTTTGAGGTGGTTTAAAACACCTTTTTTAAATGTTACCAGCAAATCTATTCTTTTTAAAAAAGAACGCTGTTTTTCCGAGGATATTACAATTTCAGTAGTGTTTATTCCGCCCCTAACTCTTGACATGTATTCTTTTGTAGCAAATACATTGTATCCTGATAATTTCAATATTTTTGTAAGGGATTCTTCAATTGTCTGTATCCCCTGTCCTGCAGCGCCGCCGAGGACTATCGAAACTTCTTTTTCAAGATTCATATTTTCCCTCCACCAAATACACATATAAATTTGAATTTGAATATATTTAACATTGCTAGATTCCGTGATAACATGAATGACGACATATATGATGAAATGGTTCGAGAAAGGGGACGCGAATATTTTTTAAAAAACATGGTAAAATACTGTGTAAAACGAGGGAATACCCTTCATGGAACGGTTTATGGGGGGAATAAATATATAACAAAGGTGGATTTAAAAACAAAAACCGGAATTTGTACTTGTCCTTATCAATACAACTGTAAACACGCATATGCTCTTTTAGAGTCTTATAAATCTGGAAAATATGTTGATGGGGATGAATTATTCTTAAATTTTTCAAAACTTGATAAATTGGAAATTTTAAAAATTTTTGAAAGTATTGTCGAAAAACACAATTTATGGGATGAATTTATAAAAACTGATAAAAACCTTCTTGATACTGCAAAAAACATGTTAGAACTTACAAAAATAGAAAAGAAAAATGTATTTACTTTCACTTCGTTTTTGAGGAATCAATTTTTAAAGAATGCTGGAAATGAAGAACTTATTTTAATAATTCCTGAAGTGATAAAATACATTCAGGAGCGAAAAAAACTTGAAGAAATATTATTTTTAATAGTTGACGAGCTTTTTGAGCGGGGAAAAACTGATAAAGATATTTTAAAGAAATTAATCGAACTTTCAAGAAAATATCGTGAATTGTGGATGGTAAAAGATAACATCATTGATTATGAGTACTTTGAACTCTTGGAATATTAATTTTCAGAATATTTTAAGCTTTATTAGAATAATTAATAAATATATTTATATAATCTGCCTAAAAATATAAATTGTAGCAGATTAGCGCTTTGGTAAAAAATAAATCAATGTTTTAAAAGATATTAGTATATCTAATATATATCGGGAGGTTTTATTATGGAACTTGACGTTACAGGAACAGTATGCCCTATGCCTGTTTTAAAAACAAAAAAAGCATTAGATTCATTAACTTCTGGAGATGAATTAACCGTTACTGGAGATTACAAGCCAGCTCTTCAAAATATCGTAAGATTCGTGGAAGATAAAGGTCATGAAGTACTATCCACTGAAGAAAGTTCAGACGGATTCAAAATAGTTATAAAAAAATAAGGTGAAATTTTGAAATTTACAGTTATAATAGGAGATGCACCTTACGGAAAAGAAAGAGCTTACTCTGCTTTAAGATTTGCACTAACTGCCCTTTTAGAGGGAATTGACGTTAATATATTTTTACTCGAAGATGGGGTTTATGTTGGTAAAAAAGACCAAAACCCAGCAGGAGTTCCTAAATATTCAGAACTTTTAGAAAACGCAATTGAAGCAGGAGCAGTAGTAAAAGCATGCGGTCCATGCGGAAAAGCAAGAGGAATTTCTGAAGAAGAACTTCTTGACGGAATTGCTTTTGGAACAATGCACGATTTAATAGCTTTCGTAAAAGAAGCAGATAAAACAATTAACTTTTAATTTCTCTATTTTTTGATTTTACTTTTTTTAATAATTTTACTCGAATTTTTAAGTCATTACTTTTAGGTTAATGTTTTTATATTATTTTTTGAAACTTAACTTATTCTAAAAACGAGTGAAAATATGTTTAATGATGATAAAGAATTTACTCTAAAAAAACTCCAAGAAGCACTTGATAATGATTTTGTGGACCTTGAAGTTATGTATTTGGTAGATAAAATAAATGAATTTAAAGATTACTACACTACAAGTAGCTGTATTGGGAGATGTGGAATAATTGAGTTTCCAAAGGATAAAAATCCAAAAATAAACTCAAGATGGCTTGGAAAATGGCACCATTATGCCAATTACGATGAAATTGATGAAGCACTTTTAAAAAAATCTGAAAATTTTGAAAAAATTTCATTTGTTTTAAATTCTCCAATTTTACACGTTGCATCAAGAAATGCGGACACCAGTAAAAAGCTTTTAGAACTTGCATACCACAACGGTCTAAAAGCTTCTTCAATAAAATCGATTTCAAGTAAAAGATACATTGTAGAAATTATGACGACCGCTAAAATGGATGCTCCAATTGCATACGATGGAAAAATGGTGGTTAATCGCGAATATTTGGATATATTGCTTGATGAAGGGAATTTAAAATTAAAACATGCGAGAAAATCATTAAATCGGTTTTATGATAAATTGGTCGAACTTCAAGATTGATTAAAAAATATTAATACTTTGAGATACATATGTTCTTAAATAGGTGGTGAGAGCATGCTTGATTTGAAGGGCACCAGTTCTAAGGACATATTTCCACTGGCTTATGCTATACACATATTGGTTAATAAATCGCCAGTGACAATGCGTTCTAGGGATAAACCGGGAGTTAGGATTGAAAAAGGAAAATTATTAGACGACAATTACGAAGGATATGTTTTAAAGCAGGTTTTAGACTGCGGGGAAATTTTAAGGGTAACCCCTATTTGTGGCCCATACGCAGGAGTGCCTGTTGTGGTTGTTCCAGTAAAAGAAGAAGATGAAATTACTGGTGCAGTAGGTATTGTAGATTTAACTGCAGGAATATTTGAAGAAATTCATTCAATAACTCGAAGAAAAGATCTGGCGAAATTTTTGCCTGACGAAGCTTTTCCAAGATAACTATCAATTCTGGTGATATATTGAAAAAAGTATTCATATTCCCATCAAATAGCCTTATTTTGGCAGATCTGGTGGAGAGATTTGGTCACAAGCCATTAATGATCAATAATGCAATCGGGGATAAAGTAAGAAACCTCGAAATTGACACGCCACCATTAAATATAACTGATGAAGACCCTAAAAAAGGCCTTAAATATGCGGCTATTGAGGTTCCATCAGGTGTTCGTGGTAGAATGTCTTTAATTGGCCCCTTAATTGATGAAGCGGAAGCGGCAATAGTAATGGTTCATGCGCCAATCGGATTTGGATGCGTAGGGTGTGAAAGGACAAATGAACTTACTAAATATCTCATTCGAAGAAAAGAAATGCCCGTTTTAAATATTGAATATCCTGAAAATGATGAAGATGCAAAAGTAGTTGTAAAAAAGATTGCACTATTTTTGGAAAGTTTAGAAAAATAGGGATTTTTATGAAGAAAACAGCTTTTATGTTATTATTGGTTTTTTCACTGGTTTTAACATCAGTATCGGGGGAAATAATAAATTTATCAGAAATCACTGACCTTTTTTCTGAAATGAAAGCAATTGCAATGAATCATTCAGAAGATCTCGACAAAATTCCGTTTGCAACAAATATTGCAAAAAATGAAAGAATAAATTTAAATATAAAAACCAATGAAAGCGATTTACAGGTTTCCATAATTGTTGAAAATGGAATTATTACAAGTTTTGAAAAAGGAAGTTTGGAAAATGCAACGATGAATATGTATACGGATGAAATCACAGTTCGGGAAATTTTGGACTCTGATGATCCTGTAAGTTCTGCTCAAAGTGCTTTAAAGGCAGATAAAATAAGGATGGAAGGAGTAGGAATTGTAAATTCTATAAAAGTCTCAGTTGTAAATGTATTAATGTCATTCTTTTAAATATATCATTTTTTTAATTTCGATTATTTTTGTGAACTGTGTCCCACTTTCTGCAAAAGTATATATATTTTTAAAAACTAGGTTTCTCAGAAATAATACTTACCTACGTGATATATATGAGTTTAATAAAAAAACTAATGTCAAAACACGCTAAGCTAGAATCTTACTATTTATGGATGGTATTTTTTGTTATCGCTGTTTTTTTATTGGCTTTTGGAGTTTACAGGCTTCCTGACTTATTGTAATATGCAAATTCTTCAAAACAAAATTTTAAAATAAAAATAAAAAATTAATCCCTATTGTCAAAGACTCTTCTACTCTTTTTTTCGCTTCTTGGAAGTTCTCCAACTTTTAAACATTCAACGTCGGGTGAAATTCCTATGTATGTTTTAAATGCTTTTATGATTGCAAGTTTTGTTTCTTCAAAATCTTTTTCTGAAACATCAACTTCTACCCTAAATAGCATAGAATCTCTACCTTCGAATCTGCTGAGGATAATCTGGTATTCGCTACTTACACCATTTAATTTATGTATTAAATCTTCAATCTGTCCCGGATATATATTTACCCCTTTTATTTTGATTCTATCATCAGCCCTTCCAAGAATTCTATCGATTCTGGGATATTCACTTCCGCATTTACATTTTTCAGGAATAATTCTCGTTAAATCCCTTGTCCTGTATCTTATAAGCGGGGCTCCTTCTTTTGTAAGTGTTGTAATTACAAGTTCTCCAAGTTCTCCATCAGGTAAATTTTCACCAGTAACTGGATCGATGATTTCAAATAATAAATGATCAGACCAGTAGTGCATTCCTTCGTGGTATTCGCAGTCGAGTGCAATTCCTGGCCCATATATTTCAGTTAATCCGTAAATATCAAAGCTTTTTATCCCAAGTTCGCTTTCGATCCTATTTCTCATCTTTTCGCTCCATCTCTCAGAGCCGATTACACCTATTTTTAAGTGAATTTTATCATGAATTCCTTTTTTCCGTATTTCTTCTGCGAGTAATAATGCATAAGACGAAGTAGATGTTAAAACGGTAGATTTTAAATCCACCATCATTTGAAGCTGTTTTTCAGTATTTCCTGGACCCATTGGTATTGCCATTGCACCCAAACGTTCGGCACCTAACTGAAATCCTATCCCTGCTGTCCATAATCCGTATCCTGGAGTGATCTGTATTCTATCTTTATTTGTAACGCCCGCCATTTGGTAGCATCTCATCATCATTTCTGACCACGTATCCACGTCTTTTTGGGTGTAGGGTATGATTACAGGACTTCCCGTTGTTCCGGATGACGAGTGTATCCTGACAATTTTTTCATCAGGAACTGCCTGAAGGCCTAAAGGGTATGCATTTCTTAATTCTTCTTTTTCAGTGAACGGAATTTTTTTAAAATCTTCAAGCGAACTAATTTCATCAATATTTATACCCGTTTTTGAAAATTTGTTTTTGTAAAAGTCACTACCCTCTGAAACGTGTCGGAGTAATTTTTTAACCAATGCATACGTTTCCAGTTGTTTATTATTCATTATTGCCCTCCAGCATAATTGTTTCTGCGGATAATTTGGCAGCATTTAAATTGATATCCCTATATTTTTCAGGAATTTCTGATTCGATAGTTTTTAAAAAGTCATTATAATCTAAAGGCAGAAATCCAGTATAAAATGCAGCACTGAGAACTGAAACATTCATTGATTTTGGATTTCCTGCGAGTTTAGCAATTTTTGAGAAATCGATACAAATTGTTGATTTAACGTATTTATTAATAAAATTTATAATTTGTTCTGAATCATATGTTTCATTTGAAGATCTTGCACTTGGAAGAATCATTTTGCAATTTGTGATTATTTTACCATTTTTTTTAAGAAAATGTAAATTTCGTGCAACTTCAGATAATTCAAGGCCTATTATCAAGTCCGCACCGCCTTCTGGGATTAATGAAGATTTTATGGTTTCACCAAACTGCAGGTGGCTTACTACTGATCCTTCTCTCTGCGACATTCCAAGCGTTTCTGCAGTATTTACGTGAAAACCTGAATTCATTGCAGTTATTGCAAGGAGACGAGATGCTAAAACAACACCCTGTCCGCCAACTCCACAAATTATTACACTGAAGTTCATTGTTTGGTCACCTCAATTACTGCATCAGCAGGACAGACGGCTTTACAAAGTCCACAACCTGTACAGTTTTCCATAATTTCTGGAATTTCACCAGTCATAGTTATTGCAGGGCATCCAAGTCTTTCAACGCAGATTTTACAGCTTATACATTTATTTTTATCAATGGCATATTTTTTATCGGATTTAACGATTGAAACACAATTTCCTCTAAAAACAACTGCAGAAGGGCCATTATAATCAATA
Organism: Methanococcus maripaludis; assembly: GCF_002945325.1. NCBI lineage: Archaea > Methanobacteriati > Methanobacteriota > Methanococci > Methanococcales > Methanococcaceae > Methanococcus > Methanococcus maripaludis. The sequence goes on along the minus strand of NZ_CP026606.1, from coordinate 690,651 downwards.
GCTTCTTTTGAAATTTCTTTACATGCAGAAAAATCATCTGCAGAGACCGTTTTTACAAATTCAACTCCGCAACTTTTCAAAATTCCCTCAATATCGATTAATTTTGTAAGGTTCCCAAGCGCAGTTTTTCCAGTTCCAGGATGTGGTTGGTGTCCAGTCATTGCAGTAGTCCGGTTATCCAATACTGCGATTGTAACGTCTGCATTATTGTAGACTGCATTAATTACTGCAGGAATTCCCGAATGGAAAAATGTAGAATCCCCAATAAATGCCACATTCTTTGAATTTTTAGTAGTTCTCGAAATTCCTCCGGCAATACTAATTCCTGCACCCATGCAGAGACAAGTATCGATTAATTCTAATGGGGGAGCATTTCCTAATGTGTAGCACCCGATATCTCCTGAAAATATTGTTTGAATGTTATGTTTTTTTAATTCCTTTGAAACTTCCTTAAATGCGTAGAATACCGTTCTGTGCATGCATCCAGCACATAAATTTGGCGGTCTTACCGGAAGTGAAATTATATCAGTTTTATCGATTAATTTTTCGGAAATTTCGAGTTTCTGAAGTTTTAAACTATCCAATACTTTGTTAATTCCAATTTTTACAATATCTACGCTGTATTCTCCACAGCAGGGAAAAATATTATTTTTCTTTCCATAAACTGGCTTTGAAATTCCTATTTTTCCAAGTAATTGTAGTAATTGGTCTTCTAAATATGAATCGAGTTCTTCAACTACGATTATTGAATCAACTTCGTTTGTAAATTCGAGTAATTTATTTTCGGGAAATGGATGTGGAGTTCCAATTTTTAAAACTGAAAATAATTCTTTATTATTTGAAATAGTTTCGTTTACGTAGTGGTATGACGCTCCAGAAGTTATTATCCCAATTTTTCCAGTTCCGGTTTTAAAATTAAATTCTGAATCCGAAAATTCATTAGATAGTGTTTTTTGTAATTTTTCTAAAATTGGATGTCTTTTTGCAGTTAATTTTGGAAATATTGCCCATCTGGAACTTTTTGAGAATCCTTCTATATTTTCGTTTGATGGTTTTATTTCTTCAAGTACTACATCATCGCACCTGTGTGAAACTCTCGTTGTAGTTCGAAGAATTACCGGGGTTTCATAACTTTTTGAAATTTCAAAAGCATATTTTGTCATTTCGTAGGCTTCCTGTGAGTTTGATGGGTCAAGTACCGGAATATTTGAAAATAATCCAAAAGATCGCGTATCCTGTTCAGTCTGGGAGGAATGGGGTCCTGGATCATCGGTTACGAGGAGGACTAACGGCCCTTTTATTCCAAGATACGTTAAACTCATCAACGGGTCGGATGCAACATTTAATCCCACCTGTTTCATAGTTACAATGGAACTTGCACCTGAAAATGAGGCCCCAATTGCAGTTTCGAGTGCAACTTTTTCATTTGTAGACCATTCAACGTAATAATTATATTTTTTCGCATTTTTAATTAGTGTTTCCATGACTTCCGTTGAAGGGGTTCCTGGATAACCTGCACCAAACTGTAATCCTGCAGCAATTGCTCCGTATGCAATCGCTTCATTTCCCATTAAAAAATGTTTATTATTCAAAAAATTCCCTCTAATAGATTTTAAAATTACTAATTTTTCCTTTAAAAGTTGTGACTTTAAAAATTTAACCAGTATATAATATAAATATTTCGATATCGTGTTAGTGGTGTCGTAAAATAGATTAAAATGATTAATAATAAAAAAAGAAGTTAAAACTGTTTTATTTTTAAAATAAAGTAATCATTAATATGTTATTTATTTAACATCTCGGATTTTAGATAAATATATAAAACTTAAATCAATAGGTATATTGGATTTTTTTGAAAATACTGTTTTTCGAAATTTGGCAAAACATAAATATTTTCTAATGACAATATAGAACTAAGGTAGATTTGATTTATCCGAAACATGATGAAGGTGGAAAAGTATGGAAGAAAAAGTAACCTTAAGTGTTATTAAGGCAGATGTTGGAGGGCTTTGTGGACACACATTAGCTCCAGAAGAATTATTAGACGCTGCAGAGTATGTTCTCGAAAATGCGCTCGATGAAACATTAATTGATTATTATGTTACAAACTGTGGTGACGATATCGACATGATCATGACCCACGATAAGGGAACAGACAACGAAGAAGTACACAAACTTGCATGGGACGCTCTTGAAGCAGCAACAGAAGTTGCAAAAGAGTTAAAATTATACGGTGCAGGACAAGACTTACTTTCAAACTCATTTTCCGGAAACGTTAAAGGACTCGGTCCAGGCTGCGCAGAAATGGAATTTGTTGAAAGACCAAGTGAACCAGTTGTAGTTTTCTGCTGTGACAAAACAGACCCTGCAGCATTCAATTTACCATTCTATAAAATGTTTGCAGACCCATTCAGCACTGCAGGATTAGTATATGATCCTTCAATGACATCAGGATTCAGATACGAAATCTTAGATGTTTTTGCACACAAAAGAGTATTTTTAGATGCTCCAGAAGAAATGTACTCATTACTCGCATTAATCGGAAACACTGAAAAATACGCTGTAAAAAGAGTTTACAGAAGAAAAGACAACGAAATTGCAGCAGTATGTTCATCAGAAAAATTAAACATGATTGCTGGAGAATACGTTGGAAAAGACGATCCAGTAGCAATTGTAAGAGCTCAAAGTGGATTCCCTGCAGTAGGGGAGGTTTTAGAAGGATTTGCAAACCCACACCTCGTTGCAGGATGGATGAGAGGATGCCACTTTGGACCTATCATGCCTGTTGCCGAAGAAGATGCAATGCCTGCAAGATTTGACGGTCCTGCAAGAGTTATGGCTTTAGGATTCCAGTTATCAAAAGGAAGATTAGTTGGACCAAACGACCTCTTCGCAGACAAATCATTCGATAAAGCAAGAGAAAAAGCACTCGACATGGCTGAAATGATGAGATCAATGGGTCCATTCATGCCACACAGATTACCTGAATCAATGATGGAATACACGTCAGTTCCAAAAGTTTTAGCTCAGTTAAAAGACAGATTCCTCGAAATGGACGAAGGATGCGAATGCAAACTCGACGAAATAAGAGAAAGAGGAGACATGGAATAATTTTTCCATGAATTACTATTTTTTTAATCATTTTTTAAAATTGAAATGTAAAATCTAAAATTTAAAAAAAAGTATTTTAGTTATTTTTTAATTATTTTAAAACTGCCCCTTCATCAGCAGACGAGACTAGTTTTGAGTATCTTGATAAATAGCCTTTTTTGATTTTAGGCCCAAATTCTCCCAGTTTTGAGAGTCTTTCTTTAATGACTGATTCATCTAAATCAACATTTATTTCTTTTTCAATCATGTCAATTTTGATAATATCTCCATTTTCAATTGCAGCAATTACTCCACCAGCTGCTGCTTCTGGAGAAACGTGTCCGATACATGGGCCTCTACTTCCTCCGCTGAATCTTCCATCAGTAATCAATGCAACACTGTCATCAAGACCCATTCCGCAGATTGCTGAAGTTGGGGAGAGCATTTCTCTCATTCCTGGACCTCCTGATGGTCCTTCGTATCTGATGACTATAACGTCGCCTTCTACAATTTTTCCACCAAGTATCGCAGAAATTGCTTCATCTTCGGAATTGTAAACTTTTGCAGGTCCATCGTGTTTGTACATTTTTGGATTTACTGCACCAATTTTTACAACGCAACCGTTTGGAGCAAGATTTCCTTTTAAAACTCTTAAACCAGCAGTTTCGTGAACTGGAGCTTCTACTTTTCTTATAACGTCGTAATTTATGTATTTAACAGATTCTGCAATTTCTAATAGGCTTCTTCCGTCAACCGTTTTTGTATCTCTAATTTTTTCTTTTAACACATTCAATACCGCAGGAATACCTCCAGCATTATGTAAATCAATCATGTAGTGTTCTCCACCCGGTTTGATTGATGCAATATGCGGAACTTCATTGCTTAACCTGTCAAAGTCATCGAGAGTTATGAATTTATTTTCAATTTCATTTGCAATTGCAGGAATGTGTAATGTTGTGTTTGTTGATCCACCAAGTGCAAGATCGACCAAAATAGCGTTTTCAAAAGCTTCTTTTGTTAATATGTCTGTTGGTTTTAAGTCTTCTTTTACCATATCAACAATTTTTGAGCCACTTTTTTTAGCAAGCCTAACCTTTTGAGCATCAACTGCATGCGTTGTTGCACACATTGGAAGAGAGAGTCCCAAAGCTTCTGTAAGGCAGGCCATACTGTTTGCAGTGTAAAGCCCTGCACAACTTCCAGCACCTGAACATGCACAGTCTTCAATGCACTTTAATTCTTCTTCAGTAATTTTTCCAACTTGGTATTCTCCGACACCTTCAAAAAGGCTGATAAGTTCGTATTTTTTACCTTGGAATTCTCCCGGAAGCATTGGTCCTCCAGTAACTACAATAAATGGAATGTTTAGTCGTATGGCACCCATTATCATTCCAGGAACGATTTTATCACACGTAGGAATTAAAACAAGACCATCAAATCCATGTGCTCTTGCCATTGATTCAACAGCGTCTGCAATAATTTCTCTTGAAGGTAAAGAGTATTTCATACCTTCGTGGCCCATTGCAATACCGTCGCAAATTCCAATGGTATTAAATTCAAATGGCGTTCCACCGTTTGCATAAACACCATGTTT